>JAHFBQ010000086.1 GCA_023249935.1 bacterium | reverse complement strand
CACCAACCAAAATAGTTGATTCTGCTGAACCAGTAGGCACGTGATATAAAGTGAAAGCAAAGTTACGGATAATAAGCGCAAGACTAAGCGCAACAACGATTGCCTCTACCCATTGACGAATATGAGACTTTGTCTCTTGCTTTAATGTTGCATGAAGGCGCTTCAAGCGCTTAATTTTAGCGTGGGTATCAATGATAGCCTTTGGCTCCTGGTCAACATGCTCCAACGGTGTCAATTCTTTTTCAAGCCGCTCAGCCTCAGACATCATTGAGTGGTATTTTTCATACTGCGAAAGATTACCTTGCTTACGCCATTTTTCAATTGCAGCACGAACGCGCCCTTGATGTTCCTGAAATGAAGCAATAATTCTCGAATATCTTTTTTTCAATCTTGGATCATTTCTCATCGACATCCCTTATTAAATTAGCAACTTTTTACCGCAAGCCAAATCTCTTCAAAAGCCTTAAGCGGTATATCATTCGGCGTAAGATGTAGTCTAGCAAAGCATTCATCATCAGGGAATCTATGTTTATTTTGAGTCACTTCAAGCCGTAGCAATGCATATGCCTCTTTATTTGCAGGATTCATTCCATAATGATTACTCATCAGAGCCGACTCGTCCCTACCAATCATAAAATTAATAAATTTGTGCGCCAACGCTACCTGCTTAGATAGTTTTGGAATCGCTAAATTTTCTATGGCGTACAGGCTTCCCTCTTTGGGAATCATAAAAATAAAATCTTTTGATTGCTTTAAAACTTTATCAACGGCAAACAATGGCGCAAAAGCAACTTTGATTAAACCTGAAAGCAGCTGATATGCCAAATCCTGATTTACGTAGCTCTCAACCCACTCTTTTTGCTTGATAAGCAGTGCTTCAACCTGCACCAATCGTTCCGGTTCCCAGGATAATACATCCCCAAAAAGATACAAATTTGCCAAAAATATTGCCTCTCGTGAATCATCGGTCATACAAATTCGGTACGGCATAACCACACCGCCAGAGCGCAAGGCAGGATCTTTAAAGAGTAGATGCAGCCCCATTTCTTCAGGTTGCTTCAAGAAGATTTCCTTATGAAAAATAATGCCGTATGGAATCCAACTAAACGGCACCGAATATTCATTGCCAGGATCGTACTTTTTACCAAGCAGCCGCGCATCAAGCTGCTGCATTGTTGGAATTTTACTCCGATCTAGCGCAAGTAAAAGATTCTCATTACGCAGATGCGTTATCATGTAATCAGAGCTGTCAATAACGTCATATCCAGCTCCGCCAGTAATCTTGAACTTTGCCAATAACTCTTCATTGGATTCAAAATAACGCAGAACAACTTTAACCCCATGCTCTTGCTCAAAACGAGCTATGCTTTCAGGATGAAACATATCCATAAAGGCGTAGACATAGAGCGCCGTTGGCGGAAATAAATAATCCTTAAGAAAAGGCATAAGAAGAAAAGCCCCAAACGACATAAAATAAAGCCCTAGTATGACCCCGCGACGAGCAATCTTAGATTCGGCAATAAAATCAGAAATGCGCTGTTTCTTGCCCATCCAGCCCCTTCACATAATTGAAATCCGAGGTTTTATAGTTCGCTATCACGAACTTTTCACAGCGAGCCAAACCTCTTCAAAAGCTTTCAGGGGTACATCATTGGAGAGAAGGTGTAATTTTGCAAACGTTTCATTATCTGGGAATGTATGCTTATTGTTAACAATGTTTGGTCGCAACAGCGTATAGGCTGTTTTATTAGACGGGTGCATACCACAACGATTACTCATCCGCGCTGATTCCTGCCGACTCAACATGAAATTTATAAATTTGTGTGCGAGGTCAACACGCTTACACGAGCGCGAAATTGCCAAATTTTCTATAGAGTAAACACTGCCTTCCTCCGGCAACATGAATGAAAAATCCTGTGAGGTTTTTAATACTTTATAAGCAGCAAAGAGAGGAGCCATAGCAACCTTGATAAGACCTGAAAATAGTGGATAGGCAAGATCTTGATTAACATAGCTTTCTACCCAACGCTTTTGATTAATGAGAAGAGCTTCAATCTTTCGCAAACGCTCTTCGGTCCAAAACGCCACATCACCAAAAAGATACAGGCTTGCCAACGATATAGCTTCACGCGAATCATCGGCCATACAAATTCGGTATGGTTTTAAAACACCTTGCGAACGCGTTTTCGGATCATCAAATAATAGGCTTAGACTGATTGTTTCCGGCTGTTGAGCGAACAAGCCTTTATGAAAAATAATACCATATGGAATCCAGCTAAACGGTAACGAAAACTCATTCTCAACGTCATAATACTTACCCAGAAGACGTTCATCAAGCTCATGCCGCACTGGTAACTGTGCATGATCAAGTTTATGCAAAAGGTTATCTTTGCTCAAAAATTCAACCATATAATCTGATGTTATGATTACATCGTAGCCAACACCACGATTGATCATAAACTTGGCTAATAATTCTTCATTTGATTCAAAGTACCGCAAGACAACTTTAACGTTATGTGCTTGCTCAAAAGCAGCAATACTCTTTGGGTGTAACATATCAACAAAGGTATACACATACAGCTCTTGTGCAGGAAAAAAATAATCCTTAACCAATGACACATAAAGAAATGCTGCTAAAAGCGCTAAATAAAAGGCAGTGATAATAGATTTTCGCCCTAATGATGTCTGCGCAAGTACATTAAAAAACTGTTGTAACTTACTGTTCATGAGAAATAACCTGCTCAGCAACTTTTAAAAAGCACAACAGAAGAACAAGGACACTACTTACCATCAAAAAAATCGCCGACAACGCATTGATACTCGGGTCAATACCCGTACGCGCTTTTGAATAAACATAGACAGACAGTGTCTGCACTGATGGACCAGAGCAAAAGAAAGCAATCAAAAAATCGTCTAATGATAATGTAAATGCCAATAAAGCTGATGCCACAAGCGCTGGCTTCATCAGCGGCAGAATGACTTTGGCAAACGTTTGTAAATACGTTGCCCCCAAGTCAAGCGAGGCTTCGGTCAGAATTGGATCTAGTTCTACAAACCGAGCACGCAGAATCGGCACAACAAATCCCAGCCCAATGAGTGTATGCCCCGAGATCAAACTTACATACCCAACCGGAATAGCACAAAATGTAAAAAAGCTTAAGATCCCGATTGCCAGGACGATGTCTGGCAATAAAATATTGGCATAAAATATATTATACCACCCAGCATAGCGCCACCACTTGCTGGCAAAAACAAATGCCGTCCCAAAAACAACACTCAACGCAGTCGAAGCAACCCCAACAATAAATGAGTTTTTTGCAGCTTCAAGCACCTCTGGATTGTGCCATAATGCTTTGTACCAACGCAGTGAAAAACCTGCCCACTCAACTGGATATTGCGCGTGATTAAACGAAAAAATCGCTAATAAAATTATCGGTAAATAGAGAAAAA
>JAHFBQ010000007.1 GCA_023249935.1 bacterium | reverse complement strand
TCGTCACTCGCTAAAGTTATGCCAACGGCAGCAAAACCAACAATGTCCCTTTTTTAGATTAAATGAAGGAATTTTTATTGACATTAAAGACGGTAGATCCCGGCCTTCGCCGGGACGACGTCAGGAGGCACGGTCGAAGTTTATCCTGAGCATATCGAAGGTCCGGGACTACCCTCTGGCTAGTATAATTCAATACAAAATAACAATCGAACTCGCTAGGTAACTGTTTGTACATTGTCATCAGACAAAAATACGGATACATTTTAGGGCAGTACAATGAAATTGCCAAAATGTAAGGATGATTCCGCATGACGCCAGAAACTGTTAATCTCGACAAGATTGTCGCCCTCTGTAAGCGCAGAGGCTTTGTTTTTCAATCCGCAGAAATTTACGCAGGCCTCAATGGCGTCTATGATTTCGGCCCTCTTGGTACACAATTACGCAACAACATCAAATCTCTCTGGCTTAAACATATGACGCAGTGGCCTGAAGAAGTCGTTCAAATGGACGGCTCAATTCTTGGTTCTGGCCAAGTCTGGGAAGCATCGGGACATTTGAAAAATTTTAGCGACCCCCTCGTCGACTGCACCAACTGTAAAAAACGTTATCGCGCCGATGATGTCGACTTAGCACGCGTTTGCCCTAGCTGTGGCATCAAGGCGTGGACTGATGTTCGCCAGTTCCAGCTCATGTTCGAAACCAACCTAGGCGCCATGGCAGACAGCGCCAGTAAGGCATACCTGCGCCCAGAAACAGCACAGGCAATCTTTATCAATTTCAAAAATGTCTTCTCAAGCTGTCGCGTCAAGATGCCCTTTGGTATCGCACAAATCGGCAAGGCATTCCGCAATGAAATAACACCAAAACAATTCCTATTCCGCCTACGCGAATTTGAGCAAATGGAAATGGAATTTTTCTGCAAAAATGAAACAACCGCTGCTCATTTTTTTGACCTCTGGATCGAGCGTCGCCGCATGTTCTACCAGGACCTTGGCATCGATGCAAACAAGCTACGCATTCGCCCACATGAGGCCGACGAACTTTCGCATTACTCACGCGGCACCGTTGATTATGAGTACAATTTCCCCTTCGGCTGGAAAGAACTTGAAGGTATCGCTAACCGCGGGGATTTTGATCTTTCACAGCACAGCAAACATTCTGGTAAGGAGCTTGCCGTGTTTGATGAAGAAACAAAATCGTCGTATGTACCGCATGTAGTAGAATGCTCGGTCGGCGTTGATCGCTTGTTCTTGACGCTGCTTTTCGATGCATACCAAGAAGACGAGGTGGAAGGCGAAGTTCGTACAACACTCAAGCTTTCACCAAAAATTGCACCCGTAAAAGCTGCAGTGCTCTCACTGGTAAAAAAATTAAATGAACCAGCTGAGAAGTTGTATACCTCGCTCAAGCAAGCAGGTTTTGCTGTACAGTTTGATGATTCCGGTTCGATTGGTAAACGCTACCGCCGGCAAGATGAAATTGGCACACCGGTTTGCTTCACCGTCGATTTTGAAACATTGGATGACAACTGCGTTACGGCACGCAATCGCGATACCCTCGTACAAGCGCGCATTGGTTTAGATAACGTTGAGGAATATTTGAGAAAGATGTTGGAGTAGGTTTTTTAGGGAGTAGTAGGGAGTAGTAATGAAATTTATCCGCCGCATCTATGACTGGATGGGCTCCAAGGCCCATTCACGCCATGGCCTCGTCTGGCTCTTTGCTCTATTTTTCATTGAAGCATCGGTGTTTATCGTCCCCGTTGATCCGCTCCTGATCCTGTTTTGCGTAGAACATCGCAAGAAGTCATTTTTTTTCGCCACCCTCGCCACCATCGCCTCCGTCCTTGGCGGCATAGCTGGATACATGATTGGGTACCTACTCTGGGACACCGTCGGTGCTAGGTTAGTCGACCTGCTCATCTCGCAAGCAACCTTTCAAACTGTTGTAGCCAGATACGAACTATACCAAGCATGGGCGGTACTACTTGGCGCGTTTACACCAATTCCATACAAGGCAGTCACCATATCAGCAGGGTTTTGTAAACTTTCCATCGTTCCTTTTATTATCTATTCGATCATTGGCCGCGGCGCACGTTTTTTTCTTGTCGCTGGCGCGATCTACGCGTGGGGAGCACGCATCAAGGTATTTATCGATAAATACTTTAATTACTTGGTTATTGCCTTTACCCTAATTCTCGTACTGAGCTGTCTCGTATTGAAAGGATAAGTAGTATGATTACGCTTGAAATGCCAAGCATTAAGAAGATAGAGGCGATTGCACAAAGCACGCCAGACTGCATCTCGCTCGCTCAAGGAGCGTTGCGCATCGGCGGTGTCGATCTGCACACAAAAGAATATGCGCGCCAAATATTGCTCACCGATAAAGCAGATTATTACCAAGACCCACTTGGCATCACCCCACTCAGACAGCGATTAGCGCTGATACTTTCTGAACGTTTCGCTACCAAAATTAATGCTCAACAAGTTTTTATTAGCCATGGCGGCGTTGGCGCATTAACATCGATCGCGCTTACAGTATTAAACACTGGCGATGAGGTTTTACTGCCAGAACCGGCGTATCCAGTGTATGCAAACATTGCTAAACTTGCCAAAGCGATACCGGTATTTGTACCAGCCTTCACGCTCGACAAAGATAAAAATAGTACACGGAGCTGTTGGTCATTCGACCTTGAAAGCGTCAAAAACGCTATCACCAAAAAAACAAAGATGATTATACTTTCAAGCCCGTCGAACCCGACGGGTGTTTTTTTGAGCGCAGCTCAACTTAAAGAATTGTCATGGATTTGTGAGAGCAAAGGCATCTATTTGGTTATCGATGAGGTGTATGACGACTACGTATTTGAAGGCACCTTCCATTCAAGTACCCCTTACGCCGTACACTCACAATTTACAATACGACTTGGTTCCTTTTCAAAAAATTTTGGTATGAGTGGTTGGCGCGTTGGTTACGCCGTAACGCAACCTGAGCTAATTGCGACCATTGGTGCAGTACAGGCATCAATTATTTCAAATCCATCAGTCATTGCGCAATATGCTGCGCTGTATGCATTGGAACATCGAGAATATACCGAACACTATGTCGCCATCATTAAAAAAAATCGTGATGTCATGTGCGACTTTTTTGATAGCCTTGAGCAGAGCGGCGTGCTCTCGTATGGACGACCAGCCGCCGGTTTTTACCTTTTTTTCAAAAGAGAAGAACTCGATAGTAACACATTTGTCATGGATGTTTTGCAACAAGCAAAAGTTGCTCTCAATCCTGGCAATGATTTTGGCCCCTCAGCACAGCAGTACGTACGGCTCTGCTTTGCTCGAGAGCCAGATCTCATCAACAAAAGCATTGCCCGACTAAAAAATTATTTTTCTGCAAAGCACCAAAATTTACTCAACCCTACTAACACACCGCTCGCCCTGTAAAAAGACGAGTTTTATGGACAAAATGAAGAAGTAGAGTCACTACCAGTACGTCGTCCCGGCAAGCACAATTTAAAAGGAAATTAGTATGGTAAGCGTCTTCCTCTGTCATCCCAGCGCCTAGGCTGGGATGACAAGGGAGGTTTATTGCAAATCAAGCTCTAATTAAAAAACAGAACTCAAATTTCGGAAGAAGTCTCGTATAAAATTACAATCGATCTCACGTTAAATATGCACGAAAGATCCACTATGGTTACTCACCGAGTCATAACTTTAAGCACGATCAATGCTCTAATTTTCACCACTCTACTCCAAAGCTCTATGATCGAGCTTCAAATGCCAATCATCAAAAAAATAGCCGCGCTGGCTGAGGGCATACCTGGCTGCGTCTCGCTTGCTCAAGGCGCCTTGCGCCTAGGAGGCGTTGATCAACAAACCAAAGAATATGTTCGCCATCTCTTATTAAGCGATGTGGCCGATTATTATTCAGACCCACTTGGCCTGCCTCTGCTCAGAGAACGATTAGCTCAAACACTTTCTCAACAATGGAATGCCTCTGTAACACCACAGCACATTGCTATCAGCCACGGTGGCGTCGGCGCATTAACTGCATTAGCACTCACCGTATTAAATCCTGGCGACGAAGTTTTGCTGCCAGAACCAATGTATCCAACCTATGTTAACATCACTAAGCTTGCCAAAGCGACACCAACGTTCGTACATGCGTACGAACTCATCTCCGATAAAGAGAGCAACGTCAAGACGTGGACTTTCAACGTCGAAGCGGTCAAATCTGCCGTCACCAACAAAACTAAAATGATCATCCTCTCAAGCCCATCAAACCCCACGGGTTGCTGCTTAAGCGCTCAAGATTTAAAGGAATTATCCGTGTTTTGTGAAAGCAGGGAGATCTACTTGGTCATGGATGAGGTATACGACGATTACGTTTTCAGAGGCACATTCGCATCAAGTACTCCCCATGCAGTTCAATCACACTACACGGTACGCATTGGCTCATTTTCAAAAAATTTTGGTATGAGTGGTTGGCGCATCGGTTATGCAGTAGCTCATCCAAAACTCATTACCACCTTGGGTGCCGTACAAGGATCAATTATTGCAAACCCAACGGTTATAGCACAACACGCAGTAATTCATGCATTAGAACATCGCGAGAACATCGCTCGCTATGCAGCAGTAATTAAGAAAAACTGCGAAGCTATGTGTGATTTTTTTGATGTTCTTGAACAGCATAAAATTATCTCATACGCACATCCACAAGCCGGTTTTTATCTGTTTTTCAAAATAGAAAATGCTGATAGCACAGCGTTTGTCATGGACGTTTTACAACAAGCAAAAGTTGCTCTCGTCCCTGGCACAGATTTTGGCCCTTCTGCACAACAGTATGTTCGCCTTTGCTTTTCCCGAGACCCAAGCCTCATTACTGAAAGTATCACTCGTTTAAAAAATTATTTTTCTGCAAAACATCCTGGCTTATTCAACGCCTCTGAGGTACCAGAAACTCATTAAGATCCTTCCCTTGTCATCCCAGCCTAGGCGCTGGGATCCATCCTGTGTTACCATAGCTCTGGATCCCAGCGCCTAGGCTGGGATGACAGAGATGCAAACCAAGCTCTAATTAAAAATAGAACTCCAGTTTCAAAAGAGGTCTATTAAGCATGAAAGGATCATTATGTTTTTTTGCCGCGCCATTGTTTTCATGGGCATGCTTAGCTCTCTAGCTTTTGCAGCCGCTCCCGTCACCTCTGTTCCCCCCGTCATCGATGGATTCACATCGATTATCAGCGTTCTAAGCAGCCCAGTCACGTTTGGTGTACTCATTGGAGAACTCCAAACTTCCAAAGTTAGTTCCTTGCTTGATAAACACACTGGTGATAAAAAAATCACGTTGCTTGCACCAACTGATAAAGCTTTGAATGATTTTGGCCAACTTGGTGCACTGAGAGGAACACCTCTTCTAGAGGATTTTTTAAAGTTTCATATCTTAGAAGGTACTTGGTCGCGCAAACGCTTACGCTCAAATCGTGCAGCAAAGACAGTTGGTGGAAAAGCATTGCAAACCAAAGATCTCGGTAAAATTTTATACTCAATTGAAGTCGATAATGGTATGATCCACGTCATTGAAAAAGTAGTCCTTCATCCAGACGTCAAAAAGAAATTAAATATAAAATAACACCATGGACCACGAACAGAAAAAATCTTTGGTTTCATATCTTCGCTTTGCGGCTGCCCAACCAAAAGGCTTTACCTACCGCGCTAAGACCACATCAGCCGCGGTTACAACACCAACTGATGGGAAAAGCAAAAAAGAATTGCTTGCGGCATTGTACGCCAACTATGCCAAGTGCATGGCATGCCCATTGGCTGAGCAAGGACGCTCTCAAGTTGTTTTTGGGGTAGGAAATCCAAATGCACAACTTATGTTCATTGGTGAGGCGCCAGGACGTGATGAGGATTTGAAAGGTGAACCATTCATCGGCCGCGCAGGCCAACTGCTCACCAAAATTATTGAGGCCATGGGGCTGACACGTGAACAGGTCTACATCTCTAACGTCGTCAAATGCCGTCCCCCAGAAAATCGCACACCATTACCAAACGAGCGTAACACCTGTAAAGACCTACTGCTCTTCAAAGAGATTGATATCATCAAGCCAAAGATTATTTGTACACTTGGTGCACCATCAACACAGGGGCTTCTCGGTGATGAGATAAGAATCTCTGAAGTTCGTGGCACGTTTCGCGAATTTAGAGGCATCCAAGTCCTCCCCACCTTTCACCCTGCCTACCTGCTTTATAACCCTTCTGAAAAACGTACGGTATGGGAGGATATGCAAAAAATTATGGCCCGCCTTACAGAGCTCTAACGAGCTCAATGAGCTAAACTAAATAAGAAGTAAAGCCACTACTACACGTCCTCCCGGACTCCGATCCGGGATCCAGGCTTTTCTGTATTTTTCTTTACCTTCTTATTAATTAGATAAGATTTTTAATATCTCTACCAACAGCAGAAAAGAACACTCGAAATTCTACAATTTTTAAAGTTAAACCTGGATCCCGGCCTCCGCCGGGACGACGTACAAGTAGAAGCATTGCTCTCAAATTCGATATTTTATTATTGCTTACCCTGTGGCTTCTTCTTTTTCTTCTCTTTTTTACCACTAGCCTTAGGAGCAGGTGTGCGGCTACTTTGTGGTACCGATTGAGATTCTTCCTCATCATCATCACCTACCCGCGGCACCACTTGATGCTCTACCAATGAGGTGTCTTGCGTACCAGAAATAGCCTCGCCATTACCTGTTTCACCTTCTTCATCTACATCAGGATGTGCTTCAAGAAGAACATCCTCGGCATGACCAGAGCCATCGCTTACAACAAACGATGTCGCAAGCGGTTGACTTCCACCTTGAAAATCTCCACTTAATGGATGTACAACTGCTTTGTTACTGCCTTGTTGCTGTGCATGCTTTCTCAATACCTCTCGCTGCATACTCATCTCAAACGCTGTATCGAATACTTGCTCTAACACCTTATAAACCATTGCTTCTACTTCTGGATTGACAGCCTCCACAGAATCCTCATCAAAATCAGGCACTAAAAATCGCTCCCAAGAATCTACCCGTTTAAGATATTCAATAATTTCTTCCAAGGCTCGTTGTGTTAGTCTCTTAATCGTATCCATCATTTCAGTCTTATTTCTTACCTCAAGCTCCTCGATTGTTAATGCGCCCCACGCAATCCCCCACCCAAATTGAGAACCACACACCGTGCGCAACGCCCAAAAAGGAAGAGGCAATCCTTCTATCACTTTCGGCTGCCTTAGCAAGCCGATAATTTTATCACGAACATGCTTGAACGGAACCTGTTTTCGCGCAGCAGGAGTAAATGTTGTCGCACTATACTGAGCCTCAAATTTTGCTTTCAAATACTGAGCTATTTCTTCCAGCTGATGTCCAGCAGATTCACACCTGGCCATCCCACGCAACACGTTACAACTAAGATCAGTAATAAGGGTACATAGGATGAAATGAGTTAAGGCACGCTCATGTACAGCTGGTTCAGAAGTTCCATATTTCAAAATGGTTCTAGCATCCATGTACAACAAAAGAGGATCGTGACATCGCTTCAACGTCTCCACGATCCAATTATGAACTTGCAACCGCAGAGCCATATCGTTGTGATCTATGAGCTGGTGTAATTCAACTGACAATTCGGCATAATTCTGCACAGCCAACAGGCGCTCACAAAATTCTTGGTCGAAAACATAAAGTTTGGTACGGACACCAACGTAAGAGCAAACACGCTCGGTTACAACTGCTCCTGCCACACAAGCAGTTACTTTTAAATTCTCTAAAGCCTCCTGCAATGTGTCCATACTAGATATTTTTTGAGTAGAAGCAGCAATCAAAAACAGTACTAAACAGAGCCGCAACGTTTTCATACTTTACCACGCTATGTTTTATTATCTATGAGGCCATTTTGGTAACTATGTACATGCTATGCGGATATTCTACTCAAGATTGGCAGGGGAAAGAACTAGAATCGTTAAAATTATACGTAAGTTAACAATTTCTAAGCCTGCCCTATTTTTTAATTAGAGCTTGGTTTGTAATGAAATCTCTCTTGTCATCCCAGCCTAGGCGCTGGGATGACAAGGAATACAGCGCACCAGTCATCTATCCCAGCAATCCGACCCCTTTTAATGAGGTTATGCATGCTTCTAGCATGCTTCACGCTGCAGTCTCCTACGCGACTGGGCCGCACGAGAAGAACTGGATGCAAGCCCCGAAAAATCAGTTTCATTGAGTAAGTAGCTCTTACGCCTTCAGCTCTTTCTTGACCTGTTCAATGTTTTCAAATGTAAGTCGGGGTTGGTTGCGCATCTTTTTCGCATCAAGGCCGAGTTCGCGTTCATACAATGCGAAAAGATTAAGACACATAAAACGTTCTTCGGCGACGCCCAAGAGGGCTGCAATGCGTTTGAGTTCTTCTGTTGAAGATGCCTCAATTTCTGCGTAAACTCGCATACCGGGCCATTCATCGATTTCAACAGATGCTCCTTGCAGCTTCCACGAGGTGCGGTAGTTTTCTTGATAACTGTTCGATTCATAACCGCTCAGCTCGAGAATTTTCGCTGCGGCATCAAAATTATTAACAACTATTTCTATCTCTTTAACGTTATCCATAGTACGAGGCTTTTTATACTCTTTGAGCGTCATAGTAATTTTATCGCCCTCATCACGAACTCTGCCAACCTGCTCCATGCCCTCTTTTCTCAACGCAGCAGGAAAATCAAAAACCTGTCTTCGCATCAAGCGACGCGGCGTTGCCAGGACAGCACCGACATTTTGTAAACGTTGCTCAAAATCGCTTCTATCTACGAAAAATTTAACTTCAATTTCTGATTTCACAGGATTCTCCACAGCCTTATTTTTCGCTTGAGTAGCATGCAACCACCATACATTACAACCAGTAGCAGCTAATGCTAATGCTAAAATTCTATAGTTCATATACCCTCGATAATTACGCTCGTTTTAAATCCACCTGCGTAGTAAACAGCGGCAAGACAAACCTCGATTATCTCAAAAAATGAAATCCCAATCAGTTGTTAAGTTAGGGTGCATAAAAATAGGCCGCGACATTCCGTCGCGGCCTCAAATCTATTGCTTAAACAGCAAGCACCTCAACATCAAAAATAAGATCTGCATTGGGTGGAATAACATTACCAGCACCATATGCACCATACCCAAGCTTTGAAGGAATAAAGAAACGGCGCTTTTCGCCAACCTTCATCAACATAACGCCTTCGTCCCAGCCAGCAATCACTTGCCCAACACCAACATTAAACTTGAATGGAAAACCACGGTCAACACTGCTATCAAACTTGTTGCCTAGCGCACCATTTTTGTCAAGCCAACCGGTGTAATGCACTTCAATTTTGCTACCTTTTGTAGGGGCTTTTGCATCGGCTGCTGCCGCTTTAACTATGATGAATGAGAGCCCAGAAGGGAGGGTTTCTTTTTTCGCTGCTGTATTTTCACTCACGGTTGATGCCTCCTTGGAAATTTCTACCGCTGTTGATTTTAATTTATTATCGTCGACCTTTTTTTCTTGTATTTTATCTACCACTTCTTTAACAGAAGGCTCTTTAGTCAGCTTGTTACAGCATGCAGGCATACTAAAGCTTGCTACCAAAAACCCTACCGCCACAGCATATTTTTGCTTCATCAGAATCTCCTTTTGAAAATCAAAAAAAATATTTTCAAAAGCATGTAGCAAAACGTCGCACACGTCAAGTTAGACATCGCAACGATAATTGATGATATACTCCACCAATAATCGCACACCAGCCCCCGTTGCGCCCGTAGGACAATACCATGACGTCGGCGCTTGAAAAGCAGAACCAGCAATATCAAGATGCGCCCAGCATGGCTTAGTTACAAAATTCTCCAAGAAGAGTCCCGCAGCAATTGTCCCCGCTCCATAGGCTGCCTTTGGTCGATTAGAAAGATCCGCCATCTCTGAGTCATTTGCAGCTCGATAGGATGGTTCTAATGGCAACTCCCAAACACGGTCACCAGACTGCTTACCGGCAGCAATCAAATCATTTTTAAGCCGATCATGGTTCGACAGCAGCGCGGTAAACCCACCACCAACCGCGATATGACAAGCTCCCGTCAACGTAGCAATATCAATAAGCACATCTGGGTTATAAAATTTTTCTGCGTAATGAAGCCCATCAGCCAAGATCAGACGGCCTTCAGCATCGGTATGATTTACCTCAACCGTCTTGCCATTCATCATATGCAACACATCGCGCGGATGCATCGCATCACAACCGGTTTTATTGTAAACAGCCGGCACAATCGCAACCACACGCACAGGAGCCTTGAGTGCCGCCACCGCCATGCAGGTGGATAATGCAGCAGCGCCACCACATTTGTCATATTTCATGTGCAACATGCCATCACCCGATTTAATCTGCAAACCGCCGCTATCAAAAAGAATCCCCTTGCCAACGATCGCCACGGTTGCAATAGGATTTACCGGTGCATACTCAACTATAATGACAACAGGCGCATGCGCAGCGCCCGAACCAACACCCATAACACCGCCCATACCAAGAGCACGGATTTGAGCGACGTCCAAAATCTTTATGGTGCAACCAACCTTTCCAGCTTCTTGAGACGCCTGTTGTGCCCACGCTTGTGGCGTAAGTTTACCAGACGGCTCTTCACCCCAGCGACGAGCAAGATTTGTGTACCTACCAACAACCTGACCAACCTCAAGTGCTGCAAGAGTTTTGTCACCCCGGACTTGATCCGGGGCCGGGTCCTTGCCCGGAATGACAGAAGAAGGCACAACAAAATCAATCTGTTTCAATCCAGGTTTTTGCGGTTTGGTGCCATACGAAAATGAATGTGTTGCTAGCTGAGAAACAATGCCTAGTTCACGCATTACCACACCCCAACCGCCACAGCAATCCCCCAGCGCAGCCGGCAATACGATTGCAAGCGAACCGATTCCTTCGCGATCAAGCGCCATTAATTTTTTACCTACGCTAGTACGCAGTTGTTCAAGTACTGCGTGAGCATGTTCCTTTTTCTGTAGACTCGTCGGCGTTATCCAAGAAATCAGACGGCTTGGTGTGTCTGCTGACCAGCAATCACCAGTTTCTTTACCGCGAGCCTGCTGAACTCGATCAAAAAAAGAAAACGCCTCGCAATTGGCAAAGCGTCGTAAAAAATTTTGTTGCGTCGTGTCCGGATATTTATCAGCCATAACAACCAGGGCCGCGTCGTACAGCGTTGCATCTCCCTCTAGCGGCACAACACCAAGTTCAACCGCCACGAGCAAACTTGCACAACTTTGCAGCAGAATTGCTGCAGACAAAATCCGCTTCATTGCTTCTCCTTTTTTAAGAAACCTTTTATTTGATCTTAAAAGAGGTTGAAGCAATTGCAAGAGAAATTAGTTTTTCACCGCACCCAGACAGCTCCGCTGCTAAATGGCGCTGTAATACCATGTTTCATACGCTCATCACATTCAAAAATCTGTTGCGCCAGATATGTCTTTGGCAAAATATTGCCATGCGGACTATGCGTTATAATCTCGAAGTAAGCCGGATTTGTTGCAAGCAGCAACACAAGAATTTCCTCGGGAATTTGCTCAAGCGCTTGAACAAGCGCCCTGAGAACTACAGCTTTACGTTTCTGCACAGGGAGAACATTGCGCAATTCTCTAAAATTATCTGTAGGCTTTGAGCACCCAGGACATCTCGGCAGTTGTAATGAAAAGTCTAGACGTACCGAATTCAGATCATCTGCCAAAATAATGTTCAACTCTCTGACAATACCCTCGGGAACAAAAATTTGATTACATGAACATCGTATCGATCCAATAACCTGAGCCGCTGCTGTAATATCAGTTATTTTTTGCCACTCATTTCTTCTCCTTGCTCTAAATTGCATCGGACTCAGCCTGGATGTATACGTTAAAGGATCCACGATTCTTGCTGGGATTTCTGAGACGCTATTTTGCCAAGGCATCAAACCGCCAATAGATTCTCGTTGGATAGCCGCACTCGAACCTTTTTGTCCGGCCAAAAAGCGTAGCCGGCAAAGATGCTCCGATAAATATTCATTGATACTTTTCCAATTAATACCCTCATCAAGCATGACCTTAATTTTGAAAACGAGATCAGCACGTTGAACCTCTGTCAAAAACTTTGCTTTTTGATCAAGCTTATCTTGCAAAGGCAATGGTAACGGCAACATAGCAAATCGGGGGATGCCAACCTTGAGTGCATCAATTTGTCTTTGAGCTTCCTCTTCACGCCCCGCAAGAAGGTTCTCTTTGATCTCACCCATGAAGCGCAACATCGTGTTTCGCCAAAAACTTTGCTCTTCTACGTTGGCACGCGTGACTATCGCTGCAAGCTTTTCTGTAACATGTTCACGCCAGTACTCGCAAGGATTTTCGATGCCTTTGGCAGACAAAAAAGCACAGATCTTTTTGTCGCTCTTCATTAGATCTGGGGATAAGAGAAAATCAACCCTGAAATCGGCAGAAAACACCTTCGACACTGAGAAAACTACAAAAGTTATGAGGAAAATGAATAACTTCGATACAAATTTCTTTGATATCATTATTTCCAAAACCAAGAGTTGGTAAATGGTTTCGAGAGTGCTTTAAGATTCTGCTCAGAAACTGAAAACCCGGCACCTTCTCTATCCCGTAGAGATGCAAGCAAGTGATTTATACCTTGCAATACAAGCCTCTCTCTTTCCTTGACTGGATACATAGCTTCAAGTTCTTCTCTTGAATGAAATAGAACCTTACATGAAGGACACTTTGGTAACTGCTGCTGATAATTTATTCCGACAGGCAGATAATTACTGTCGCGGCAGATGGAAAGAGTAAAAAATGCCTTGGCATTCTCTATACAGTTCAGACATACTGCCCTTTCTGCGGTGCAACCTAAAACACAAAAAAGCACATTGCTTGATGAACATTGAAAGCACTGTTGATGAGATGGATCGGCTCTTTTAAATTTAGACATATCGCATGTAACAACTCGTTGCAAGCTTACGGGCGTAACTTTTGCTGCCCCAAATAAATCAGCCCCTGTTACCATGAGAATTAACGCCAAAAATTTTAGTACATAGTGCTTATGATTGTTCATACAGATTCCAATGTTTTAGATAGCAGTTTTTTAGATACCGGTTGCGTCCAAATAGTTTCATCAGTAAAAGGAGCTTCAGTTCCTTCCTTCATACGACGATCATTCCTGAAAATTTGCATGGCTAGATGAGGGATGGCAAGCAACTTTTTATCTGGAGTATTTGTTATAATATTCCTCAGCGGAGGACTACTTGAAATCAATCGCGCAATAAGCCCTGGTAATTTAGTACTATCAACCGCAGTAAGAGCATCTACCAGCGCCTTAAAAACAATCGACTTACAATGTTCTACTGATAGCACTCGACCAAGCATTAACAAGCTCTTTTCTTCAGCATAAAATGATTTTTTACAAAATGGACATACTGGAATGCGCAGACTAAATTCTATTGTCACATCACTCACATCATCCACAGAAGTAATCTTTAAGCAACAGAGATTGTTCAATGTTTGCTGAGTGATGCAGGTGGCACACAACAAAATATCTTTGTTGCAATCACAAACATTTCCATAAAGCTCTCGAATGCTATCATCACCACAGATGCCACAGACATCACCTTCTTGTGTTTCTTCTACAGTAACACAATCAAAAGGAACATCTGCAAATGATACAGCCACATTAAACGCTGCCAATCTAGCATCAAGTTTTCTCACCAACCCATTAAATTGTTCAACATCCGTCATTCGCCTTCGCAACGGCAGGGTCATAACACCATGTTCTGCGGCAACCGCACCCAGCGTAACCCCATTGATTCGAGGATCAGACACAATGCTACGCTCCCGCTGTTGACTCAGTAGTTCTAGATTAACCGCCAATATCCTAGCAGCATCGTCTAGCAGCATGCCTCCGTGAAGCATATCCCAAACTCTAAAACTGAGCGATGCTTGCTGTTCACGTCGCAGAAATTTTGCAGATTTTATCATTACCAAAAGATCTTCTGGAATCGATGCAAAAACAAATTGGCTAATTTCTCCAGTAGCTAGTCCAGCCAAAAGATCACCAACTGTTTTTGCGAGAGGAGGAGATACTTCTCCTATCATAGCATCTGCAATGAGGTTTCCTTTTATATCCTCGATAAATTTAATCAACATAGCTCGACTCATTCCTCTCGCCTCTGCAGCAGCAAATGGAATTGCTACTTGATGACGCCAATGATCAAACGCATCCGTAACACCACCCTCTGACAAAAGCTGAGAAACAAGAGTTACATCCTGTTCGCTCGCATCAGCCAGATATAATAAATAGGGCGCCAATGGATCTCTCGCTTTATCTGCACCAAAAACAGTGGTTGCTATCAATGCTATAATCAACAGAAGAAGCTTTGCACCTGCTTGTACTACCTTCATCCATCACCCCTATTAATCGATAAAGTGCAACTTAATCTTGAAAAATTTGCGCGTTGAGTAATATAACCACGCACAGCCACCAGTCACCACAGCCAAGCGCAGCCAGAAGCCAAATATACCCAAGAGCCATGATGACGACCACACAGCTGTCAATGTAGCCTCTCCGCCATAGAAACAGAGGCTAAAAACACCGGCGACCATACTAAACTGCATACCAAATTTAAGCAAAAATTTTATATAGCGAGCAAAATAAAAGTTAATACCATGGCGAGCGTACAATAAATACAGTGCAACCGCAGACATACCAAGGCCGCTCAATACCGTTGCGGCCGCAATCCAATAAATTGAACCAAAGTATAAGGCAGCCAAATCAACCGTAAGATTAATTACCGCAGCTATCGCAGAGGCAAGTGTGGCCGATTTGGTATCTTTAAGGGAATAAAACATACTCAACAACATCTTATTCAAGGTGAAAAACACAAGGCCAAGACAATAAATGATCAAAATCCATTTTGCCTGCAACGCTTGAGCCGGTGTTACTTTATTTGAGATAAAAAAGATCATAGTAAAAAGTTTTTCTGATGCCACCATAAAAAGCGCCGCTACCGGCACCATCACCCACGTCACCAGTTTTGCAAGCTTGAGAAGGTAAAAACTGAAGCGACTAGGCGCATACAAAACAACACGAGAAAAATGCGGCAGCAAAATGTTTGCCAGCGCCACCCCAAAAACTCCAAGCGGGAGATTCATAAACCGGCTGCCATAGTACAACAGCGAAACCGAACCCTTTGGTAGAAACGACGCAATTTGACCACTGACAAGCAGATTAATTTCAATGATACTCACCCCAAAAAGACAGGGGAAAAACTTCGTCATTACCAATCTGAACAATGATTTTGCCGCCGGCGTAATTGATCTAAAGCTCAGGCGATAACCATAGTACGTAATCAATGTCATTAAAAATTGTACGATGCCGGCCACTAACACACCAACGCACAAGAATGTTGCTGCAAGCTCAAAATGCAAACACAAAAAAATGCTTATCAGATAAAGAATATTCCAAACAGCTGGACCTATTGCAGGAATAAAAAATTGATTTACCGCATTGAGAGCACCACCAAGCAACGTTCCCGCAGAAACAAACGCCAAGAATGGAAATAAAATTTTAAGAAACAACGCGGTATGCTCGGCCTGCGCTAGCGTAAAACCAGGTGCAATGAACCACACAACCTGCCGCGGAAAAATGAGAATCACTGCATAAAACAGGAGAATGCAACCCTGCACAAACAACATCGTTGCCGTCATTAGCCCATCAGCATCTTTACGTTCTTGCTGCTTGAGCGCCTTTACATATACAGGAACAAAAGAGGCACTCAATGCCCCTTCTGCAAAGACGTGACGGAAAAGATTGGGAAAGCGAAATGCGGCAATGAACGCATCAGACACTGCATTAATCCCAAAGAACTTTATCTGCAATATCTCTCGACCAATTGCTACAATGCGGCTGAGAAAGGTTGCTAGACTTACCTGTAACGTCTTACTAACAATAGATTTTTTGTGTAGCTGATGATTCATAATTTCCTAATTAAGAAGAACTGCTTCACCAAGTTTCTTGCTACTCCGACCTGTCATCCCGGACGTGATCCGGGATCCATATTTCGGTTTAGTTATAGACTTAATTTTTGTTACAGAGTATCGCAATAAACAATTATAGTTCAAAGCTTTAAATCGATTACCGGCATGGATCCCGGATCACGTCCGGGATGACAAGTTTAGATCGAAACGCTCTAAAAAAACGATAGTTCATACTGTTAATTCATTAAGCCAACGCTAGTATATTATTTTTCTATTGCAAGTACACCTTGATGCATACGAAAAATCGAACCCATCTGATCGTAAATATGTCGATCATGTGAACACAAGATAAGCCCCATATTCCAGGCTTTGCAGCCATCAAGCAAAAGTTTAATTGCTTGCGCTGCATTTCCTTCATCCAGATTACCCGTTGGCTCATCAGCGATCAGAAACGCTGGCCGATTAAACATAGCCCGAACAATCGAGACACGCTGCTGCTCGCCGCCAGACAATGCCACAGGGTAAACATCTGCCTTAGCGCTCATACCAAGAAAATCCAATAATTCTCGCGCTCGAGCCAATGTCTCCAGCTGCGCCATGCCGGCGATAAGCCCGGGAAGCATAACATTTTCTAACACCGTCAACTCTTTTACTAAGTAATGAAACTGGAAAACAAACCCTAGATAGGTATTGAGCATCATAGAACGATGTGCATTTTTGTGCAGATGATTACCGAATAGCAACACTTCGCCACTTGAGGGATGATCAAGCCCTCCCAAGATGTGCATGAAGGTCGACTTACCGCTCCCCGAGACCCCGACAATGGCATACGACTTCCCCCGCTCAAAAGTCTGCGAGATTCCGTTTAGCACATCAAGATTTTTCCCACCCTGCCTAAAAACTTTGGTAATATTTTTTGCTACTAATGATTGCGAGCTATCCATAAGCTCCTTTCAATAAAAAAAGTTGCTTCTCCTGACTGCATAGGCCTTATAGTTTCATGGCTCATTATCAACCCCTCCAGCAAACACAAGCAAAAGAACTGTAAAAAGCATAGTAATCGGTTGTAATGGACTGGACTATTGCCCGAGTATCTCTTTTTTCACTAGGATGATATCAAATAAAACGAGTCTAAGAATGCAAAATTATGCTTCGATATGCATAAAAATGTTCTAGCAGTTGACCCGCTTGATCGGCTGCTTTGGGGAGGGGGTACTTTATGGATAGTAAAAAGCGCAATCATGCTGAAGAGCTTGAAATACCGCTCACGCTTCCGGTCATTCCAACAATTGACGTTGTGGTATTTCCGCACATGGTTGTTCCGCTACTAGTTCTCGACGAAAAAATTATTAAGGGGATTGAACAATCGGGGGATGAGAATAAAAAAGTACTGTTACTTGCAGCGCACCAACAAGGTGATGCTGACATGCACGGACCTATCAGTATCAACGATCTTTACAAAGTTGGTACTGTAGCAAATATCATGCGCGTCATGAATTTGCCTGAAGGCGGCATAAAAATTCTCATACAGGGAATCGTTAAAGCACATGTTACAGATATCCTTTCTGATGAGGAATCTCTCCATGCAAATATCACCGTACTGGAGGAACCTGAAGAGGTCAATCAGCTAGATGCAGAGAAACATATCAAAAATATTTTACAACTCGTTGAACGAATTGCTGCAACAGGAAGAATTTTTGGGCCTGATTTCCAGGTCATTTTAGCTCAAATCCAAGATCCTGAACGTATCGCTGATTTTATACTTTCACATCTCAACTTATCAGTAAGTGAAGCACAATCGTTGCTTGAAAAAGAATCGATCAACCAGCTGCTCGCAGGTATCCACGAATACCTTCAGCACGAGGTTGAGGTTACCAATGTTCAAGAAAAAATCCGTGTTGAAACGCGTGATTCGATAAATCGATCCCAACGCGAATATTATTTGCGAGAACAAATGAAGGCGATTCAAAAAGAACTTGGTGACGAAGGTGAATCTGAAATTGGTGACCTACGTCGCAAAACACATGATCTACAACTACCAGCCGAAGTTCGCACCGAGGCTCTAAAACAGATTAAACGCTTAGAAAAAACAGCGCCAGACTCAATGGAAGCAACCGTACTACGCAACCATCTAGAATGGCTTTTAGGCATGCCATGGGGCGTGTCAACGAAAGATAATACGGATTTAACACACGCAAAAAGCATTCTTGATGCTCATCATTATGGCTTGGACGAAATCAAAGATCGCATCTTAGACTTTCTTTCAGTCAAGTCGCTCAAAGAAGACTCAAGTGTGCCTATACTTTGTTTTTCAGGTCCTCCTGGTGTTGGTAAAACATCATTGGGCAAATCAATTGCTGAATGTTTAGGCAGAAGCTATTTCCGTATCTCACTTGGCGGCGTCTATGATGAGTCGGAAATTCGTGGCCATCGCCGTACCTATGTTGGTGCATTGCCAGGCCGTTTTATTCAAGCGGTACGCAAGTCGGGTAGCATGAACCCTCTTATTATCATCGATGAAATCGATAAGTTGGGCATGTCTAACAGAGGCGACCCCTCGGCAGCATTGCTTGAAGTACTTGATCCAGAACAAAATAGCACCTTCTACGACAATTACCTTGGTGTCCATTTCGATCTTTCAAAATGCATGTTTGTTGCTACAGCTAACGATTTGAGTACCATACCTGGTCCGCTACGCGATCGTATGGAAATCATCCAGCTCTCTGGTTACACATTGGACGAAAAGATCGAGATAGCAAAAACACACTTGGTAACTGAGGCAATCAATAAATGCGGCTTAAGCGACAAAAACATTTTGATGGACAGACCAATCATTGAAGAAATCATTAGTGGTTATACACGTGAATCGGGAGTCCGTGACCTAGAACGTCAAATTCAAAAACTATGCTCAAAATATGCACGGCAGTTTGTTGAAAAACACACGAATGCTGTTTTTACTAAAGATAATTTGGCTGAGTTTCTAGGCCCTCGTAAGATTCCGTTTGAAATCTTAAGCAAAAAACACAAGATCGGGGTAACCAATGGCCTCGCTTGGACACCATATGGTGGCGAAGTCATGCAGGTAGAAGCGATCATTGTGCCAGGAACCGGCAAACTAATTTTAACAGGACAGCTCGGCGATGTGATGAAAGAGTCCGCCCAAGCGGCCTTGAGTTATGCAAAATCACATGCACTGCAGTTTAAAATAAACAATGCGATGTTTACTGAAAACGATTTACACATCCACTTACCAGCAGGCGGCATTCCTAAAGACGGCCCCTCGGCAGGCGTTACACTCCTGTCATCGGTATTGTCAGTGTTCACGGGAAGAGCCATTAACAGTGGCTTTGCAATGACAGGGGAGTTGAGCTTGCATGGTTCTGTCTTGCCAATCGGCGGGTTAAAGGAGAAAATCTTAGCAGCACGACAAAACGATCTTATTAACGTCATCATCCCAAAGCGCAACGAGGTTGACCTGCATGGTATCGATAAAAAGATGTACAGCGGTATGAATGTCCATCTTGTAGAGGAAGCTGACGAGGTATTAGAGTTCGTTTTACTGCCTGTCTAAGTCAATCGTACGGTCATCCCAAAATAGGGTACTGACTTCAAAAATAAAGGGCCGCTTGTTTAAGCGGCCCTTTTCACTTCAAATCAATGAGATCAGTTCTACCTAAAAAATACTTGGCCCGTTATTATTAAGCCAACAAAGCCCATACAACAGTACTACAGCAAGCACAACGTTAGCCGCCGTTCTTATCGGTTTAAAAGATCTTCTCTCTAGCTCATATTTGACAGCTATTTTTATATTAGAATTTGTGTGCGTTTTTAGATCAAGAAGCGTCTGCTGAAAAATTAGCTCTCGTGAGTACCGGTTAGTAAGAAGTAATTCTACAATACCAATTTTCTCATTTTTCATAGCTATCTGTAACGCGTCATTAACCGCTTTATTGCTAATCCAAATGTTAGGCTTTGTGGCATAGGAAGACCTACTTAACCGTGTACACCCAGCCAGCTCTTGCAATTGATCTAGGCCTTGAGACAACAGTACTTTATTGCCTGCTTCAGCAGCTTCAAAAAATTGTTGTTCAGCTGTTTTTGTCTTGACTGGGGAAGTAGGCCCTCCGTTTGCAGCAAACAAAGCACCCGAACTTACCGCCCCAAGCACCGTAAGCATCAGAACAAAACTTAACTTTTTCATATAACCTCCAAGGAAATAATCTGCGGCATAATTCTGTTTAGAAATAATTTACACCAAGTCCATAGTGGTTAATTATACAGATAGAATATATTTATGCAAGAATAACAAAAATTCGCACTTTTTACTCGTTTTTCAGCCTGAACTATCTCCTGTATATTAAAAATGTTGGCACGGGAAGTTTTGTGCCCAATGATAAATTATTCCCATGGAGGTTCCTATGAAGAATATGTTTAAAGCGCTTATACTTGGTCTTGTAATCACAATGAGTACCACGAGCAACGCTGCCTACGGCGTAGACAGAGTGAAAATAGCAGCAGCACTCGGCCTGACGTCTTTTATGTTGATTAACATGATCTGTAGCGAAATAGAACCGGGGGTACTGCCGACCACAGGGCAAACCTTGACTGTGGGTGGTGCATGGGCAACACTTGGAGGCAGCCTGCTATATTTAGTTGCTAAAGCAGGAAAGCCAGTCGTAACAACAATCATAAAATACGTCCAACCCGCACCTTCTGGTGCACTTCAAATTACCGACGGGAAACAGAACAAGAGCAAAAAAAATTGAACAGCCTCAAAGCTTTTAATTTACGCAAGAACTAAGGGCCGCAAAATCTGCGGCTCCTTTTCTCTTTTGTCCCTATCGATGCGCCAATTCACGCAAGTCACTCACCATTGAATCAAGCACTTCAGTGTAGTACAAAAGCGCTCGATAGCGGCGCGGCGGGATACCAACCTTGGAATGGCCCTTAAGATTCCAGATGTACATACGCAATGTTTCACGCTCACGCAGCAACGCTTCCAACAAAGTTTTTACCTCGCTAGCATCAACTTTCCTACGCCTCGGAGCAAAATCATCATACCCTCGCCCTCCATCCTTCGCAGTACGCACTAGGTCTATAAGCTTAAGGATGGTCGAGAAATCATAGACACCCACATGCCCCCTGTCAACGTTGACCGATTCTTGATCTATCAGACCACCTTCTTCTCGCAAGACAAGATCTGCACGATCAACACACTCATCCAACGTTATAAATTGTTCTCCCGAAAAAAAACAACGCTGGACCGCTCGTGTAACCACGAGCAGTCCAAAGCCCAACAGGACTACGAGCATGATAATTTTTCTCAGGCTGGCAGAGTAAACCATGCGTTGTTCTTTCTTAAATCTTCTATCTCCACAATGTAAGCACCGGGCACATCCTACACAAAATCACTACTTTTGTGTAATTTTAACTTTTTCACCAATATTTAATTCTAATTGTAAATAAATACAACAAGTCTTTGCAAGAAGAAACTTTGCTTATTTTTCTTTAATTCTTTGATGCAATGAATGAATGGGCTATTGACTGTTTCTTGATGACCGGTACATTGGAGGCGCAAATTTTGCAATTTGAGCAAAAAAGCGTTGATTTTGATGTAGGACTGGGCATGAGAACTTCTTTAGGACTAACACTTCTGGTTGGCACAATTCTAAGCGTTCTAGCGAGCGCCATTTTGCTTTATATATCTATTGCAACCATGATTGGACCATGGATAGCGCCAACACTCATCCTAATCAGCAGCTTGGTGTTTACGATCTTCCGAAAATCAGACCTAGACATGCCTCGCCAGTTGGTCATGATATCCGCTTTGGCTAGCGGTAGCGGCATCGTAGCAGTCGGCGTCGGATTCTCGTTACCAATGCTTTATTTTTTGGCTCCGGCAAGTTTTGATGCTCTTATCGCCACCCCCTTAAATTTTATAACTCATGTCTGCTCAACCATCCTGCTAGCTGGAGCTTTTGGCATTTTTATAGGGAAATTTTTATCCAGAAAAATTCTCAATAAAGAGGACCTCTCCTTTCCCATAAGCAGGATTGCCTACCAAGTCTCTTCTGCTCAATCGCACACCAATGAAGCGCGCAGCCTTTTCAAGGGACTGTCAGCCACTTTGCTTCTCTGTATGCTCAGAGACGGCATGTTCGCATTTAAAGGGATTATTACAAAAAATCTTACTGTCTTTAGTACAGTAATCACAGGGCCGATCATTTTTGCGATTTGGCCAACGTTGTGGTCAATCGGCTTTACCACGGGCCTTGAAAGTACATTACCACTCCTCATTGGCCTTATTTCACGCTATACAGTACTGCTTCCTATCAATTACCATAGTACTTTTTTACCAGTTGCGCTCTTTGCCCCACTCAAGGAAGAGTCTTTCATCACCGCTTTCTGTGCGGGCATGATCGTTTCTGATATGGCGCTTTCCTGGCTACGCAACCCCAAAGCAATTTTTTTGTACATTAAATCGTACACCATGCACCTACGCAGCCCAAAAGTACCTTATTTTTTCTCTATCGTTCTTCATCCAATCAAGGCTTTCTTTGCCGAAGAAATTTCTCTTAAAACGCTGGTAAAATCAGCCTATCGCATTGAACCATTTTTAGGCTTTGCAAGTTTCTTTTTCTTCTTTTCTTACCTTAAATTCAGCTTTCTGGCACAACTAGTCGTCCTTGTCGCAATGCTCATTGGGCTCTACGAAATCAATCGCCTCTGTGGCAAAATAGGGCTGCTCCAGATAGGCCGCTTTTCAGCCTTCATTCTCATCCCCATTGTTGTCCTATTCAAAATCAATGCCCTACAGATGACAGCATTGATCATCTTTTTCAACGTCGCCGCAGCTGTATCGTCAGACCTCCTCTTCGACTATAAAACCGCCGACCTAAGCTCAACCAGCAGGGAAAGCGTACACGGCCTCCAGTGGATTGGCTTGGTTATCAGCAGCCTTACCGTTGCTGTCGTTTGCTACCTACTCTTTACCGGCCTTACGCTCGGCTCAGAAGAACTTTTTGCCCATCGCGGCCGCTCTAAAGCCCTCTTGATTCAATCACTTTATTTCGACCAATACGTCGTAGGAGCCGGATTTCTATTCGGCTGCATTCTGAAAAAGCTACGTATCAGCCCTACCATGGCATTTGGTGGCATCATTATGCCGAGCCAAATTACCCTTGGCTTCGTCTTTGGAGGCCTACTTTCTAAGCTTGCAGGCAAGAAACGGGACTCACTCCTCCCGTTCTGCTCTGGAGTTTTCGCTACAGAAACCTTATGGCTATTACTTTGCCTCGGCCTGCGATTCTTCCAATAGACCTTGAGCTCAAGATAATCTCGGCTTTGATTAAGAACTTATTTTGATTAAAAATAAGCATATTTTTTAACCTTTTGCGTAAAATTTCAGATTGAATAGAATATATAATATTCAATCTGAAATTTTATCTTTTGGGGGTTATGACCATGAAGCGCGTGATTTTTTCTTTTTTATTAGCAACTGCTTTGTTTACTCAAATTGATGCCTCAGCAACTTGTTACTTACAAGAAGCTCATGCTGCTTTGGTAAGAACAGTTCCGCATACCGGATACCCGGTGAGACAGGTTGGAGTAAAAAGAACTCATGAACAAAGTGAGACTACCGACTCCAAAAATACAGAGATCCCATCTTCTCCAAAGATAGATGAGCAAGACAAACAAGAGGCTTCTCAGGAGCTCATAACGCTGCGTAACAATTACATTATCGCGGTGAGAATGTTGCTAGTCGTAACTTCCTTAGCAACTAAAGTTTCTTTTGATTGGGAAGTAAATGGTGAAACTTGGAATGGTTGCTGGAGAGATTGGAGATTTTACGGATCATCACCCAGCGAGTGGCTTATCAAATCAACCACTCAATCAATGCAAACGCTCTCGTCCCTAGAAGCAATAGCAGAAGAGGAAATTCTAGTAAGACTTTTTAACTTAAGCTATGGATTGAGTTTGATCGCAGCAACAATAGCATTGCCAGAACCAGAACACACAGCTGGTTGGCGTCAGGTTGTAGATTTATATGGAACTACCCCTCGGCAGACACAATCTAGTACCGCTGTTTGGCCAAAAGATATAAAACAAATAACCACATACGGACACAGACTCTGGGCTGCCAGAGGAATTAAATCAACCCCGTTAGTAGCTGAAGAAGTGGTAACGGCTTATAAAAATGCTGCTTATTCCAGTGAAGAAATTGATCGAATCATGGTTTTAATGCCTGGATTTTTTCAAGCAACTTGCAACTTGATTGCAAAATTGTTTTATTACACCGCCGATGTTACAGCTGTACACAAATACTTTATCGCGGAATTTGCATCAGTATTCAGCCAAAGACAATGTTTATCAAATCAGATACTCAACGGAAACTCTGTTTACAATTGCGTATTAGTCGAATTGCCAAAATGGACAAAGCAAGTAACGACACAAGCTAGAGATAGAGTTGCGGAGGAAAGGAAAAGAATAGAAAGACACGACCCCATAGCTTCTCTTGATGACGATATGCAAAGATCTATTCAAGCTGTGTTTTTAGAGACAATTAACAGTTAAAAATACTGCTCATAAAAGTTTTACCCCCCCCCAAGAGCTTTCAAAATGCACCCCTCACGCTTCAGATTGAAAAAAATTCAAGCTATTCAAAGACAAACTCAATACTTCCTGTAAAAAATGGGTCCTTTTCTTGCCAATGCAGCATTTTTAGCCCACCCCGTTTGACGGATTTCCATACATCGGTATATTTGAAATAATTAAAAACTGAAATTATATATCAGTTGATGATGTAAGAAAGTGTTTCTTTTGAGGATGATGTAGACCCATATTTGGGAGGGGTACAATGGTTTCCACAAGATTAAAGGTTAAAGAACTACTTCGTGAACGTCGTTGGACGACTAAAGTTCTTGCCGAAAAGACAGGAATGTCTGAAAGTTATTTGACACACATTAAGAATGGTACGCGTCGTTGGAACGAAGATGCTTTGAAGAAAATCTCGGAAGCATTCGAAATCGAACCGGTAGATTTGTTTGATCACAACAAGAGCAGAACAGACCTTATCAGCCAAGAACTTCAACTCCCTGAAGGATTCAATCTTGAATCCAGCCAGCAAATTAACGTACAGCTAAAAATTGTACCGGTTGTTGGTCAAATTCCTGCACAACCATCCGCTTTTAATAACCAAGTTATGCAACAAGCAAGCGGCTTTAAAGATGAATTCGTACCTGTTATCGGCAGCGATGACGAAGGTATGTTCTGTTTGAAAGTTGAAGACAACGGCATGGCTCCAAAATTTGTCAAAGGGGATTACTTGATCGTTTCTCCTGCCGTATGGACAAACTCAGGTGACGTTGTTGCCGTCGAGTATGGCAACGAAAACCCAGTCCGAGAAATTATGCAAGTTAACTTTATGGACGAATTTGTGGTTCTTGAATCAGTAAACCACAAAAAAGCGCCAATCGCGCTTGTTCGCAATAAAGACAGCTTCCGCATCATCGGCAAGGTAATCAACCGCTACCAAAAGATGTGATCACTAGATATTGCGATTTTTCTAGATCTTGCTAAGATACAGGCCAAGTGTATGAGGCGGCGCTTTAAAAAGTGTCGCCTTCTTGGTTCCGTTAGTAGCCAGTGTGGCTACTATCTCCCCAAGAAATAATGTGTAACCACGTTATAACAACAATACTAGGGAGAACTACCTATGACATCTTCGGTACGACGTTACGAGACATTGTTGCTGGTAAGCACCGATGTAACCGATGACGAACTATCAATGATCGAGAAAAATTTTGACCTGATTAGCTCAAACGCTAAAGGCAAAGTTTCTCGTTTCGACAAGTGGGGCAAATATCGCCTTGCTTACCCGGTCAACAAAAGCGCCTACGGCGTGTACGTTTTGGTTCGCTATGAGCTACCAAAAGAAACCGCAAAAGCTGCTCTACCTGAGATTGAGACCTTACTCAAGATCAAGTGCAGTGAAATTGTATGGCGTCATGTTACCGTCGCCCTAAGACCTGATGCTCCGCAAGCTTACCACAAGCCGGAGCCTGTAGACGTTGCTCGTACAAGCAATATCGACTCATTGCTCAAAGAGAACAGAGTTGGTAACTTGCTTGACTCAGTTGATAGCGCAGGCTCTCATCTAGACGATGAAGCAGAAGCATAGTTTTTATAACTAAAGGGAAAATATGTCGAAAAGAATGAAACTGCGCATAAGCTCGCGCTTGGTCAAGAAAAAGAGCAGAAAACAGTCGTTTGGTGGCAAAAAACATTGCCGTTTTACTGAACGCCCTGAGCAACAAGCTCTCATCGATTACAAAAACGTCGCGTTCCTTCGTTCATTTATGACTGAACGTAACAAGATTTTGCCAGCACGCGTTTCTGGCACCAGCTTGTTTTATCAACGTGAAATTGCTCGCCAGATCAAACTGGCACGCTCAATGGCGTTGTTGCCATTCTGCGCCATACACATGTAAACAGCTCTCGAGCTTTTACATGCACGAGCCATTGTACTAGAACATAAAACAGGTTTTGCATCGCAACCGGCGCAAAACCTGTTTTCAATTATCAAATATCAGATCAATCGCTCCTGAAGGAGCAAGGACTTAGTATGAGTTTTAGCCAACGCTTAGATATTCGTAACGTTGCAATTATTGCACACGTTGACCATGGCAAAACGACCTTGGTTGACCAAATGCTTAAACAATCGGGCACCTACAATGCCGCTAACGCAGAACGCGTTATGGACTCAGGTGACATCGAACGTGAACGTGGTATTACCATTCTTGCAAAAAATACCTCTATCCGCCTTGCAGGTTCAAACAACAAAATCAACATCGTAGACACCCCAGGCCACATGGACTTTGGTGGTGAAGTTGAGCGCACACTGCAGATGGTTGAAGGTTTTTTGTTGCTCGTTGACGCTGCAGAAGGCCCATTGCCTGGCACCCGTTTTGTGTTGCAAAAGGCATTACAATTAAATCTTAAGCCAATCGTTGTTATCAATAAAATTGATCGCAAAGACGCTGATATTGCACGCACCGAAAGCATGATTCATGACCTGTTTCTCGATCTAGCAACAGAAGAAGAACAGCTTGATTTCCCTATCGTGTACGGCTCTTCACGCAATGGCTTCATGAACACAACACCGGACAAAATGGAAGGCACCATGCAACCATTGTTCGATGCAATTCTTAAACACGTACCAGCGCCGCAACAAACCGATTCGAAGCTTCGCTTACTTATCACCAACCTAGATTGGTCTGAGTACATGGGTCGTATTGCTATTGGCCGTGTTTTCAGTGGAACCATTGAATTAACCAAACCTATCATCGTCTGTAAAGGTAGCACGGTTACCGCACCTGTGCGCGTTACCAAAATCTACAACTACGAAGGTTTGAACCGTGTTGAAGTACCACAAGCAGAATTTGGTGACATCGTTGCGGTAACTGGCTTTGAAGATGAAGTTACCATTGGTAGCACCTTGTGCGATGTTGATCATCCATTACCAGTTCCGTATGTTGAAATCGATGAACCAACCTTGTCGATGTACTTCTCAGTGAACAACTCACCATTTGCAGGCAAAGAAGGCAAGTTGCTCACCTCTCGTCAAATTCGTGATCGCTTGTTTAAAGAAACCAAAACAAACTTGGCACTGCGCATCGAAGAAACCGATGAACCAGACACCTTCAAAGTATCCGGCCGCGGCCAATTGCACCTCGGTATTCTTGTAGAAACGATGCGACGTGAAGGCTTTGAATTACAACTTTCAGCTCCTGAAGTAATTTACAAGACCATCAATAATGAAAAATGCGAACCGTTTGAGTTATTGACCTGCGACATCGAAGATGCACACCAAGGCGTCATCATGGAAAATCTTGGCAAGCGTAAAGCATTGCTAGAAAACATGTCGCAACATGGCTCCAACAAAGTAAAGCTTGAGTTCAAGATTCCTGCTCGCGGCTTGATCGGTTTTAGAAGCCAATTCGTTACCGATACACGCGGTACAGGTCTCATGAGTCACCGCTTTGCTGGTTATGAACCATACAGTGGCGACATTCCTGGACGTACCAAGGGTGCGATGATCTCCATGGAAAACGGCACGATCCGTGCCTATGCACTCGATACATTACAAGAACGTGGCATCTTGATGGTTGCTCCTGGTACAGAGACTTATGAAGGCATGATCATTGGCGAACATAGCCGTGATAATGATCTTGAAGTCAACCCTACCAAGAACAAGAAGCTAACCAACATGCGTGCGTCTGGTTCTGATGACAACATCAAGCTCCAGCCTCCACGCATTATGACGCTTGAAGCGGCAATGGACTGGATTAACTCCGATGAACTTATCGAAGTTACCCCGATCACCGTCCGCTTGAGAAAGCGCGGCTTGAAGCCGCATGAACGCAAACAACAGCGTTCATAGTCCTGTAGTAATCGTTATTAAGCAGCAGTGCCCGAGAGATTGACTCCCGAGCACTGCTTTTATGTTCAATGAGAAGAAGTAACTTGATAAAACCGATTCCAACGCTCCTTATAATCAAACTCAGCATTCATAAGAGCCAATTTGAGTGCTTGGAACTTGCGATTTAACTCAAGGCTGATGCTTTTCTTGTCGAAAAGCACATGGATTCGTTTCACTAAATCATCCAGCACACCAACCAACAGCTGTATTGATTGATACGCTGGATCACTCCTCAGTGCCATCCAGAGATATTTCACATCTTTAATAGGGACATAAGCTGCGAGGTACTCGTCAACCGCCTTTATGTACTGCGGTACAGATTCGCTTAGTTTTTGATAAACACTGGTGACGTCATTATCATCAATACTACTTAATTCTTTCTGCATAAATGCGGCAATATCCCCATAAATCTCATCTTCAAGTGAACTCATACCCCCCATTGCCACCAACCCATCCATAGCACCCACGAGACTTGCAACAACAATAGCCAGACGCCAGCTATTTTTTACCCCGAATTGCGTACTCATAAATCATTCCCCTTTCATAAAACCTGGCAGCCCCCCCATGAAACACTCACGGAACTAGCCTTTCATATATTTCAAATAGTAACTTAAATTTGAGAGGTGTTTCAATTAAAAATAATTTGTTTCTTATATAACGCTAAATTTGTCAATTTTTCGATGAATTAAGCGTGAAATTTCGAAGCTCCTTACCTTTCATGCTTAGGTTGCGACGACAATTCAAACCCTTGTTTCGCATAGAAAAGCCGTCAGGAAAAACTTTAATAGCCTTCGATTACGCCATAAAATTTTTACTTAGAGATAAAAGCTGGTATGAAATCGTTGAGGATTGTATCTCAAGTCTTCTTGAGTCTGCCGGTTATGGCCCGGTCAAAATAACAAAGCGGTGGATAGGCCCGAGCAAAAAAGACTTATTATCTCTTCCTGAAGATGTTAAACATGAAATAGGATATGCGTTATACCAAGCTCAACTAAGTAAACAACCTGAAAATACAAAAATACTTAAGGGATTTCATGGCGCAGATGTCATAGAGATACTCGTAGATGATAGGGCCGGAACATACCGATCTGTGTATACTATCCGATTTTCAAAAGCTATTTTTGTATTGCATGTGTTTCAAAAAAAATCAAAAAGTGGCATTGCTACCCCTAAGAAAGACATAGATCTTATCAAGAGTAGATTAAAATTAGCCGAAGCTGCATTCAACGAAAAATACTTAAAGCGAGGGTAAAAACATGCGTGATAAAAATTCAGAAACAAGCTCAGGCAATGTTTTTGCAGACATAGGCATTACAAACCCTGAAGAACACTTAGCCAAAGTTAAATTAGCTATGCAGATCAATCTTCTCATTGAAGAAAGAGATCTTACACAAAAAGAAGCGGCTAAGCTCCTTGGTATTGATCAACCAAAAATTTCAGCGCTGCACAAAGGAAGATTAGCTGGATTTTCACTTGAACGACTTTTCCATTTTTTAAATGTTCTCGGACAAGATATTAATATTAAGATTTCACCAAAAGCTCGTACAAGGAAAAAGCCAAATATTGTCGTTGTTTATAATAAAGCAAAACGCAAACCTCCTCTTGATGACGCAAAGGCATCTCGTCCTACAATATTGGCTCGTAAGAAAAAATAGCTACCAAGTTCGTCATTTAGCTCAGAAGGCCCAGGATGTAAAATCCTGGGCCTTTTTCTAATTAGAGCTTGATTTGTAATGAAACCCACTCTGTCATCCCAGCCGTCGTCGCCAAGGCTATGCCGCCCACAGCCAGTTGTTCGACGTTTGCGCCCGCCGAAGCTTTATGCAAAGGCTGGGCCTAGGCGCTGGGATCTATCCCGTACCATTATAGCTCTGGATTGTATCTTGATGCCCTCTTTGAGGGTGGTAGAATACGCCATAAACAAGGGAGTGACGCCGTTTAACCTGGATTGGTTATAAATAACCGATGGGATCTTGGACGCACTCCC
>JAHFBQ010000085.1 GCA_023249935.1 bacterium | reverse complement strand
GTTGCTTTGAACATGCAATGAAAGATATCAGACAGCAGGTGAAGTACTATTGGGGGGCGCAAGCTTCAGCACCTTGTTATGTAATTACAACTCCTTCGGGTTCAGATGCTGAAATGTTACCGACCATTGCCGCGCTTCTTAGAAAGAAAGAATGGCAGCCAAATGTTAAGTTTTCACGCCCATTGGTGGTGAATATTGTAATAGCCAGTGGAGAGGTAGGGAGTGGTACTGTCTTAGCGTCAAAGCTTTGTCATTTTAGTAGTCTAGCACCGGTGGGTAAATCGGTGGAGGCTGGTACACAGATTGCAGGTGTTATGGCAGGGGTTGTGGAGGTTGTAGAAATTAAGATTCGTAATGATCAGGGTGTGGTAGTTTCGGATCAAGATTTAGAAAACCGTCTAGCTTCGCTGTTGCATCAGATGATAGAGCAGAACCAGCAGCAGGTTGTCTTGCATATGGTGCATGCATGTAAGACAGGATTGGGGGCGCCTCGTGATATATTTTTGCAAGCGATGAAGCAAAAATATAAAGATGATTTAGTGGTTGTAGTTGATGCAGCACAATTGCGCGTGAATCAATCTTTTGTTGGTACGTGGTTGGACTCGGGGTTTTGGGTATTTTTAACGGGATCAAAATTTTTAGGGGGTCCTTCTTTCTCGGGGGCATTACTTATTCCTTCCCGTGAGGCCGAGCTATTGGCTGCCGCACCTAGTAATAAAATTCCTCTTGGGTTAGGAGATTATTTTACGCCAGCTGACTGCGATGATTTCTTTGTAAATATGTGTGAAGTGCTACCTGTTTGGTACAATGTTGGTCTCTCGCTTCGCTGGGCGGCCGCATTAGCAGAAGTAGCTAGGTTTTGCAGCGTTCCTGTGGATCGACAAGATCGAGGTATTAATCATTGGGCGGGGGGAGTTCGAAGCTTGGTGAAACAATCAAAAAGATTAAAGCTTCTTGAAGAGGCTGTGTGTGCTAATGATAATGGGTTGTTTCATTCATATATTGGTAAATGTAATTCAGTTGTTTCTTTTGGTATGCAAGTAACTTTGGGAGAAGGAAGGGATCAATTTTTGAATTTAGTTCAGCTACGTAAAGTGTATGAGTTGATGACGCTGGACTTGAGTGATCGGATAAAAAATCTTTCTTCGGAATTGCAAAATATTGCTGCAACGCCGTGTCTGATCGGGCAACCTGTACAGGTTGCAACCACCGGACCATGTACCGCTGTGCTGCGCATTGCAATTGCTGTGCCAGAAATATTCAAAGCAATTGGTCATGAACGGGTTGATCCGGCAGTGTTAATTGATGAGATTTTGTATGATGATCAGCTTGTAGTGCAAAAACTAGATTTTATAGCAACGTACTGGGCTGAATTGTCTGCTTAGGTTGTTGATCAGAGCTTTCAAAAGAAACAAACGCATATGGTAGAAGTTCGCGTAACTTATGTTCACGAACTTCGCCATTCTGTTCAACAAAAATTTTGAGGTTGATGCCAAATTCAGACATGAATTGACGGCAGAGTCCGCATGGGTAGACAAATTCTTTGCTGGAGGCAGCAATGGCCATCATTTCAAAATCGCGCTCTCCGCTTGAAATGGCGTTTACCATGGCGACTCGTTCAGCACAGATGGTGACACCGAATGAAGAATTTTCTACGTTGCAACCTCTGTACACTTTGCCTGAAGTGGCTAAAAGCGCAGCACCGACAAAAAATTTTGAATAGGGGGCGTACGCCGCGGCAGTTGTGTCATAAGCGATTTGCAGTAGCTCTTTTGCATCCATTAGAAACCCTTTTGGATATTGGTTGTAGATGACGATTGTAAAGGTCTAGCATCTTTGCAGAAAATGCGTAATAATGCAACCCAGTTGCGGTTATTTTAAAGGGTTAGCCATGAATAAAAAATTATTACTATTTTTGGTTCTGCCAGCGTTGTTGAGTGCTTGTTGTGGAAATTTAGAGAAAACTCGATCTGTTGTACATCCTGATGCACAGGGGGTTTTACGAGATAACGCCCATGTACATTCGGCGGCTGTAGAAATTATGCAGTTGCTGGGGTGTGCAGATATTCCTACACAAGTAGACAAGTTTGTTGAGCTGCTGGCTCCAAAATTTGCAAGAAAGCGTGATCAAGAGCGCTGGGAAATGCAGGACAATCTTGAGGCATCGGTCAAAGACAAGGTTTTGGATAAATTTGATGAACTTGGTTTTCTTAAGACCGTTGCTCCCCGTGAGCGAACGTATGAATACATTGTAGTATTCAGTGGAACGCTTAATTCCATGCGTAGGCGGTTTGCCTATGTCAAGCAGCTCTGGCAAGCGGGTGTGCGAGCAAAGTCAGTTGTTTTTCTTACTGGCGATCGGTTGCTTGTGCCGTTTGAGGATTTAGATTCTTTGAATGATCGTCAGCAAACGCTATTACCTATTAAAAAATCATGGCAACCGTTGGAAAAACTTCCTATAAATGAGACCGCTTTAATGCAAGAGCTTTGGGGGCAAGCTGATTTGCCAGCTGATCTTGCAGCACTTCCTTGTCAGGTGGTTGATACGCCACAACGAACGTGGCCAGATGGGACGGTACACAGACCAAATACCGGCGATACGCTGGAGTGGTGGATGAAAAGTAAACCGGTACCAGGGCGAAGTCTTTTCATTTCTAATCAGCCTTATGTTGGGTATCAGGGAGCTGTGGCTCGACGTTGGGTGCCAGAAAACTTTTTAATCGAGACGGTGGGTCCAGAGGCTTCTCGTGATAGGCAGAAGGTAAGCGTGTTAGTGGACACATTATTTCGTTGGTTGGCGTTCGAAGCATTTCATTGTAAATTGTGGGATGAGAAAACCTTGGAAGCGCATCTTAAACAGTAACGGGAGTTGCTATGCAATCGTCTTACCCTCTAAATCAGCAGTGTGCGGCTGCAGTGAATGAACAAATTGCCATGGAAATAGAAGCGTTTTACGCTTATAAGGCGTTGGCAAGCTTTTTTGAACATCCTGATCGAGCGCTTTTTAATGTGGCTAAATATTTTCGCGACATGGCTGCTGAAGAAATAGAGCACTCAAAAAAATTTGAGGATTATCTAACTATGCGAGGGGTTCAGCCGATGTTTCGCGATTTAAAAGCATTCAATCCAGATAAAAATTTGACATTGCAGCAGGCATTTGAGTTAGCGCTTAAATTTGAGCAGACGGTTTTTGCTTCGATTCGTAAAATTCATGATTGCGCAGAGCAAGCGAACGATGGTCATCTGACTACGTTTTTAGAAGATATATTTTATGAAGATCAACTGCATGCAGAGCAAGAGCTGAATGGGTACCTAACTGCTATTAAGAGAGCAGGAACAGGTCTTGGAGAGTTTTTGTTTGATAAAGAGGGTTTGAAAGAAAAATAATTTGGAGGTGAGTAATGAAGGGTGCCTTGTCTATTCCAAAGCCAAAATTTCTACTGGATTTTATTGTTGGTCTTGATTCATTAGCAAAAAAAAACTTTCCAGTGTCTGAAGTTCTTGCATATCTGAAAGCTTCTCATTTTCAAGAAGATTTACTTGA
>JAHFBQ010000084.1 GCA_023249935.1 bacterium | reverse complement strand
CAAGAGCAATAGTCCCCGCGCCGATTGGCGAAAGGTTAAAGCCGATGATTTCTGGTAACACAAAATAGGCAAGCAAAATCTGAACATAGGACGGCGTCCCTCTGACGACGAGCACATATAGATCAATCACCCCCCCCAACCCTCGCAGTTTTAGCTTGTTGCAGTTAGCAAGGCCAAGGACAAGTCCTCCAAGTATACCGATAAGAAACACCGCGATTGCAATACTTACTGTCACCAACACCCCATGTAAAAATTGAGGCATTGACTGCATCACGAGTGTCATTGACTTACTGAGCACCATGATTACCCCCAAACCATTTTTGCTCGAGCTTAATCAACGTATCATCAGTCTTCATCGCCTTAATTGCTTTTTCAATTTGAGCAACGAACTTCACATTTTCTTTCTTAATTCCAATACCATTACCAAAATCTTGTTCTTCTGGTTTAAGCGGAATAGCAATCGACTTTAATTCAGGATTATCTTTCATCAGCGCCTGAGCAATCGCAGGTTCTACGACCATAGCAATCGACTTGCCGTACTTAAGATCAACCATCATATCGGGAAGTTCGCCCAAATATTTATGATCAACACAAGAATAATGGGATAGCACCTCTTCTTGAAGCGAACCAACCTGCGCTGTCACCGTTTTATTTGGTAACTTCGCCAGATCCTCAATGGTAGTTACACCTACAGGAACTGTTTGCCAGAATAAAAGCGGCAGCATAGTCAGTGGCTTACCGTAGTAGTGAACCATCGCCATCTCTTCAGCTCTTTTTTTCGTGATTGAAAGCGCCGACATAATACAATCAACCTTCTCTTGCTTAACGCCAAGAACCAGTGCATCAAATGCCATAGAAACAATCTTGAGTTTCTTGCCAAGTTTGTCGGCAAGCGCTTGTGCTACGTCAACATCAAAGCCATAGATTTCCCCCTGCTTATCGGTCATCTCAAAGGGCGGAAAATCTCCCCCTATCCCGACAGTCAGGAGGTTGCTCTTAGTTTCTGGCTCTCCGCAACCTGAAAGAAAAAATGCTGCACTTAATACGAATATTTTTAAACTATTTAATAGCTTGTTCATTTCAATCCTTGAATTCTTAAACACAAAATACCCTGACCCAAGCCAAAAGCTCTAAGCTTGTGCTTGGTCCGTACCTAGAAAAACAAACATGGTTTTTGAGTAAAAATAATTAATCGCGCCTAGGCGCGACGGCGGATTGAAATGAAAATGCGCGCAACTGGCGCCACTGAGTGGAATGTCCCAAAGGAGGTACTGAGCAGCTGAAAGCTACCCTGTGCGTCCCCGAAAATGAAGGCTAGAAGCTTCATAAACATTCCTAAATAACAGAACTTATAACACTTTTTTTATTGTAAATGACTTCCTCCTTCCCGTCAATTGACCCTGATATTGATGGAAAACTCGCCTAAAATAGAGGGTTGCTCCCTGTTTTGAGCTACCTTACACCAGAGGTTCGTTTACACGTGTTCATTGACTCAATCCAAAAAGCTGTTAGAATTTTGCTTTAGTGGTATTAACCATAGGGGATGCAAATCGACAGACTTGATTCTTAATATGCGGCGCTCAAGCGCCTTCTTTTGTTTTTAAATATCCAAAATTTTGATTTTTAGCACACAACTCTTTTCCGCAACGGAAGGATTTTTGTTTTTATGTTGTACCGAGTTATCAATTTGCTTTGGGGCGATTTAAGAGGCGACGAGCTTAAAAAATTTCTTATGTTGGCCTCTGGATTCTTCTTTCTCATTGGACCCTATTGGCTCTTAAAAACGCTCAAGGAAAGCATTTTTATCAACACCGTTGGCCCAGCGCATGAACCAACTGCGAAGCTTTTATCCCTCGCTTTATTTCTACCACTCGTATTCACCTACTCAAAACTTGTAGATTATCTTTCCAAAGAAAAAATGGTCTATTTTTTAGTTGGTCTCTATGGCACCATCGGCATGGTTTTTGTGTACTGTTTCTATCATCCTACCATTGGCTTACAAAACACCACCGTTGACTCCTCCAGACTTGTTGGTTGGCTTTTTTTCTTATATGTCGAAAGTTATATTTCATTGATGGTAGGGCTCTACTGGGCATTTACTAATGACATAACCACTCCAGACTCGGCGAAAAAAGGATATGGGCTCATTATCTTTGGTTGCCAGCTTGGCGGTTTTCTTTTTTCAGTCCTTGGCAACGTTCTTTCCGCAGATACAAGTCTATACGCAACACGCGGCCCATTAATTGCACTTATTGCAGTCAGTTGCATGTTCGTACTTGTACCATTAACTTACATGCTCCATCGTTTCGTTAATAAGGAAATGTTACAAGGCTATCAAGATCGCGTACATTACCAACCAAAGGCTGCAGCAAAAAGCTTTGACTTCTTTGGTGGCATCCGTGTTGTTTTAACACATCCATATGTAGCAGGAATTTTTGGTCTTATATTTTTTCATGAACTAATCTCATCGGTAATGAACTATCAGATGCTCACTATTGCAAAAGCAACCTACTCAGATGCCGGCATGGTCAACAAGTATCTTTTTGATTACGCGCTTGCTGTACAAACGATTGCTTGCAGTTTTGCGCTCCTTGGTACCTCATTTTTTCAACGCCGCTTTGGCATCACCTTTTGCATTGTTGCTTACCCATTACTTCTTGGTACCTCAATTATCTGGTACCTCATTAATCCAAACTTGCACACAATTTTTTACGTCATGCTCATCGCAAAAGCAATGAATTTTGCTTTTAACCAGCCAGCGAAAGAGGTTCTCTATATCCCCACCTCAAAAGATATTAAATACAAATCAAAAGCCTGGGTAGATATGTTTGGTATGCGCTTTGCTAAGGCTTCTGGGTCTACCATTAACAAGCTTGCGGGACAAACATTAAGCGTTACTGGTTTCGTTGTTATAGGTTTTATCGGTATGTGGGTTATTCTAGCAAACGTCCTTGGCAAATACTTTCAGAAGGCTGTCAATGACAAAAGGGTGATCGATTAGAACGCAAACAACGACTGGCTGAGAGAATGTATTGCAATTTATTTAAGAATACGCTATGGTTGGCTGTATTCGTTTTTAGGAATTTTGTTATTAACAAAGGAGCTTTTCTCTATGTTTGAGATGATACGTAAAGCGCTTTACGGCGACATGTCCATCGAAGATTTTAAAAAGTTTGGGATGCTTTCTTCTGTGCTTTTATGCATCATTGGTAGCTACTGGTTATTGCGTACCATTAAAGACGCAATTTTCATGAAGACCGTTGGTAAACTTTATATTCCATACGCGAAAATGGCCTCTTTTGTTATTCTTGTTCCCCTCATTCTTCTTTACTCAGAACTCGTTGACTTAGTACAGCGCCACAAATTGTTCTACATCATTTGCGGCACGTATTTCATAATATTCCTTGGTATTGCTATTGGACTTGCACACCCTACCATAGGACTAGCTAACACAGTAACCGATAAGTACCGCTTGGTTGGTTGGGTTACTTACCTGGGCATTGAGACTTTTGGTTCGCTTGTAGTGGCACTATTTTGGTCATTTGTTGCAAGTACAACCGACACAACATCTGCTAAAAAAGGTTACGCCTTGATCATAGGCGGCGCACAAATCGGCTCAATGGCTGGACCGTTCCTTGTTAACAGAACAGCTACCCTGTGGGGCCTTCCTGTTCTTTTCGGTATTGCAGCTATCTCTATTTTCCTTGTTCCAATACTTATT
>JAHFBQ010000056.1 GCA_023249935.1 bacterium | reverse complement strand
CAGCGCTACACCTAGGAGATTAGCCACATAAAACCAAGCCAACAGTTTTTTATATGAGAATGAGTCATACCAAAAACGTTGTACGATTAAGACACCTATTAGCATTACTTGGATTACAGCACTCAATCGATAGCAAAGGGGCATTTCAAGGCAAAAGAAACAAAATGTCAGCGCCAGTAGAGCATTAAAAAATGACCACAACAATGCATCACTAAGACCGCGGGCCGTTTTAAGCCGCTTATTCTCAAGGATCAATGGCATCAGCGAATAGCAGTAAACCGCCTGGTTGATAAAAACAAGTAGTTCGAGCGTGCTGACCATCAATAAGACTCCGGCTTAATTAATGCATAAGTTTTTTATACCAGCTTGCGCCTTTGGCATAGAGAAGAAACTGAATGACAAACACCACGAACATGATCAAATCCTGTACCGTATACAGCAGATACGGCAGAGAGAGATCTAGACTAACACACAAGATGAATTCACAAAAACTTGCCATACAAAACAACGTGATAAACAGAAAACTGAACCCCTCAACACTTTTTGCCCTATAGATTTTAAAGGCCTGAGGAATCATCCCCGCTCCCACCAGTATGATGACCAACCAAGCACTCATCTCCCCCATAAAGTGCGGATGTGCTTGGGCAAATGGGATCATCAATAAAGCACCTATCACGTTCAAGAGATAAAATATAAAGAATCGCCTTGCTCGAAGCCCAGAGAAATCGTAATAAAAACGCTGGGAAATAAGAATGCTAATGCCTAGCAGCTGAATAGCCGACGTAATCATGTACGGCCACGGATATTGATTGCAGAAGATATCAAACGCTAGAAATATGTAACTGTTTAAGTTACCAATTAAGAAATAATCACTCAATCCCCGTTCTGAGTGTTGCCTAAAGTTCTCTACGATCTGTGGAATAAAGCAGATTATGTAAAAAATCTGCGCCAACCACACCAACGCACCAAAGCCTATATGAGAACTATCATAACTAGACCACCCCATACTTTTCGCACCCTTCACCGCTTTAGGGGTTGAACATATAACCTGATGCCAGTGCTTGAACCGAGAGACCTTAAGAACACGGGTCAGACACTGCGAACGATATTCTAATCACAGCGCCCGACCTTATCAAGAAAAAATTTAACGAATATTTTCTAGGCTCCGCAACAATGTTTAAACTTTTTTCCAGAACCGCATGGACAAGAATCATTCCTGCCGACCTTTGGCGCTTCCCGCTTCAACGGTGTAGAAGGATGATCCATAGAATCCCCTCCAACCTGAATGGAGGCCAGCTCTTTCTCTTTTTCCGCTTCAATTTGGCGAATGGTTGCCGCACTGAAATCTTCAGGTTTCATTTTGAAAACCCGATGCACAATATCCCAGGTGACACGTTGGATCATACGCTCAAATTCAAAAAAAGATTCTTTCTTATATTCAATAAGCGGATTCTTTTGCCCATAGCCGCGCAAGCCAATACCTTCTTTGATATGATCGATGTTGAGTAGATGCATCTTCCAGGCATGATCAACCGTCTCGAGTAAAATCCACTTTTCAGCTTCATCAACAACGCTTGCATCGATTGCTCCACGGAACTGCTCATACTCATAGGTCAAAAACTCGATCAAACGAGATTGTAGCACCGTCGCATTACCGGGACCAAAGTTATTTTTATCAAAAATATCCCGTGATACACCGACCAGCTTCTCAAAAGAGTGTGCAATATTGTTCCAGCTCTCTACATCACAGGTATCGCGCTGAGCATAAATCCCAAACGTTTGCTCAACCACATCAGCAATCATAGTACGTACAATCTCTTTACTACGATCAGCACCATCTAAAATTTCACGGCGATACTGATAAATCACCATCCGTTGCTGATTAAGCACGTCATCGTATTCTAAAAGATGCTTTCTTATATCAAAATTGTGCTTTTCAAGACGCTCTTGAGCTTTTTCGATGCTCCGTGTTGCCATGCTATGCTCGATGCTTTCACCTGGCTTCATACCAAGACGTTCCATCGTTTTTTTCAAACGATCTCCGCCGAAGATACGCATAAGATCGTCTTCTAAGGAAATATAGAATTTCGAGGAACCAGGATCGCCCTGCCGTCCCGAACGACCACGAAGCTGATTATCGATACGTCTGCTTTCATGCCGCTCCGTACCAATAATACGTAATCCACCGACCGACTTCACTTCGTCATTAATTTTAATATCGGTACCACGACCTGCCATATTTGTCGCAATAGTCACACGCCCTTTCTCTCCAGCCTCCTTAATGATCTCAGCCTCACGAGCATGTTGCTTAGCATTCAACACATTATGAGGAATCCCATCCTTATCAAGGAGATGACTAAGATACTCGGATGCCTCAATAGAGATAGTACCAACAAGTACCGGCTGACCTCGCTTATGACAATCTTTAATATCTTCTATGGCCGCTTTAAACTTATCGTCTCTGGTCAGAAATACAATATCGCCCTCGTCACGACGAGCAATTGGCATGTTGGTTGGCACTACAATTACACCGAGTTTATAAATCTTATGGAACTCAGCCGCTTCGGTAACCGCCGTTCCCGTCATACCCGCAAGTTTTTTGTAAAGCCGGAAATAGTTCTGCAGCGTAATCGAAGCAAGCGTCTGATTTTCACGTTCAATCTTAACGCCCTCTTTAGCCTCAATTGCTTGGTGCAAACCATCACTATAACGACGACCAGGCAAGATACGACCGGTAAATTCATCAACAATAAGTACTTCATTGTCACGTACCACATATTCAACATCCAACTTGAATAACTTTTGGGCACGCAATGCTTGTGTAACGTGGTGCAATACAAGAATATTCTCTGGTGCATACAAATTTTGCACCTTCAACACATGCTCCATTTTATCAACACCAGCATCAGTCAGTGTTACAGCGCGCTCTTTTTCATCTATCTCAAACTCACCAGCGATGAGTTGTAGTACAGCCTTGTTCGCTGTTTCGTACAAATTTGAGTGACGTTCGCTTGGACCAGAAATGATGAGTGGCGTACGAGCTTCATCGATCAGAATCGAGTCAACTTCGTCCACAATGGCAAAATTAAGATCTCGCTGAACATAATCCGCAAGATCAAATTTCATGTTGTCACGTAAGTAGTCAAAACCAAACTCGTTGTTGGTGCCATACGTAATATCGGCAGCATATGCAGTTTTACGCTCAGCATCGCTCATTGAATTTTGAATAATCCCAACCTCAAGACCAAGAAATGAATAGATTGGACTCATCCATTCCGCGTCACGACGAGCCAAATAATCGTTAACGGTAATCAAATGCGCACCCTTACCAGATATTGCATTCAGGCAAAGAGCTAAAGTAGCGGTTAAAGTTTTACCTTCACCTGTACGCATTTCAGAAATTTTACCTTGATGAAGCACGGTACCACCAATCAGCTGTACATCAAAGTGCCGCTGATTCATCGTACGTTTACCCACCTCACGCACAACAGCAAACACCTCTGGGAGCAATACATCTAACGTAGCACCTTGGCTAAAACGTTGACGAAACTCAACTGTTTTAGCGGCAAGTTGCTCATCGCTTAATGCTGCAACTGATGGCTCCAAACTATTGATATGCTCCACGATTGGCTGCAGATTGCGAAGATCTCGTTCGTTTTTTGTACCAAAAATTTTAGCAAGAATCGACGTGATCATAAAAATACCTATCCCTCTTTCAATGAGAATTTTTATATCAATAATGTTTTAACCAATATTTAAGAATAACGACCAGAAGGGCACTGTGTAAAGATTACTCTACAAATACCGCTCGTAGCTGAATCGTACAGAAATTCTATTCTTTAAGAATAAGTGGTAATTGGTTATAAAGCTTTGAAAAGTCGAATCGACTTTCATACTGATGAAATTTTACCAGCTCATCTTTCCAATAATTTTGGAAAGGTACTAAGCAAACTTGAAGATTCCCTTTATTGGGAGCAATGTTCAGCTTAAGAAAATGCTCTACTCCTGCAGATTTTTTAATTTCTCGCAATATCAGCGGCGTAAATGCAGCAACAGGAAGCGGCGCGATCGGCAACCCCGCACGGAAAAAAAGTACCTCTGGCCGCCTAAAGAACCAGAGCTCACAGTGATTTGGACTATATGAACCAATCTCAACGAGGATTTGCTTTACCTTAGGAGAACTAAGCGCCCCAGCATGACTAAATACACGTGCCGGCATATATTTTTTTGTTGAAACAATATCAGCAACTTGAACAAAGTCACCGCTTGAATGAACATTATAAACATTTTTAAATAGCGAAGATACCGCATGATGCTGCGTATCACCATGAATAGGCGTTCCAAAAGTGAAAAGATGATCAATCTGTATCTTTGGAATACTACTAACCCAATCAGCCATATGCAAGGCAACATTACCGCCATGACTATGAGCCAACACCATCACTTCGACCTGATCATGTATGTGTTTGCGTTGATGCTCTGCAACCAACGATTCAAGAGCAAGCAAAAGGTCTTTTGCTTGTAACTTACGGCGTTCTAAACTTAAAGAACCATCCCACCCGAATGTGTATGGGTGTACGGTGGCAAACTCTTCCGTTGGAAGAAGACGATACATTTCTTGAATAAGCCAACCAAGTAGTTGTGCTCCATTCGCTGTTGCTGACCAACAAGACAGAACTGGATGAAGGCCCATCGGACCAATCGGTTGATTTCGCAGTACCCCTTTGTCACGCAAAAGATCAATATATCCCGATGGATGCCCATCTTTTTTAAGACGCTCTCCAGCCCATTCTTGCACCGCTGTTAAGCTAGGCACAGGAAAGAGCGTCCCATGAACAAAAATTGCCAGAACGTGCCGATGTTTAACAGTTGTCAATGACTTACCCTTGCCTTTGCCATCTAAAAACTCACCATATTCCCTAGTAATTTTACCATCAAAACATAAGGGCTGCTTACCAGCAGAAAGAATTTCTACCAGCATTGCCCCTGATGGTGGGGAGCAAGAGAGCGGCGATGTCCAAAATACCGCAGTTACTAGAAATAGTAGTTCTACAATCACGCAAATGCCCTTTTTCGTCGATTCAAAAAGACGACCGCTCCCAATCTAGCAAAAGGCACGAAATCTACAACCCCAGGCTTCGTTCTACGAACGCAGTTTACCCTAAGCATCTACGAAGGACCCGTCACGGCAAAACAGAAGCCAGGATTAATCTATAATGCGCAAGCAAAATCTTTACAAAAAAACAGTCTTAGAATACGTTGGTGATCGTTCAATGAATTTGCGGCGTGCACATTTTTAATACCACAAAAGGTTTCAAGTATGATGGGTAGCGTTAATCCCTCTGAGGCCAACCACAAAGAAAATTTAGATTCTTTCAAGAGGCGAGGACGCGTTTTACGCGTCAGTAGCACCGTCATAGATGCGCAATTTCCGCAGCATGAGGTGCCTGATATCCTCAATAGACTTGTGGTAAAACTTTCGGCAACAGAAACTATCAATCTGGAAGTATCTCAGCATCTTGGTGATGGCATCGTTCGTTGCATCGCGCTTGAAGCAATTGCAGGCATCACCCGCGGCCTTGAGGTAGTTGATACTGAAGCACCAATTACAGTGCCTGTTGGTACACAAGTACTTGGTCATGTGTTCGATGTACTTGGTCGCACTATCGATGGAACCAACAAAAAAGTTGGTGGCGAGCACTGGCCAATTCATCGTCAACCACCAAGCCTCATTGAACAACGATTAACTACAGATATTCTTGAAACCGGCATTAAAGCAATCGACCTGCTCTGTCCCTACGCAAAAGGTTCTAAAGTTGGCCTTTTCGGCGGCGCTGGCGTTGGCAAGACAATTATTGTACAAGAGCTGGTTCGTAACGTTGCAATCGAACATGGCGGCTATTCAGTGTTTATCGGTATCGGTGAACGTACACGTGAAGGCAATGAGTTGTGGCTTGAAATGAAAGCCTCTGGGGTCTTAAACAAAACAGCCCTCGTGTTCGGACAGATGGGCGAAATGCCTGGCGCACGCCTGCGTGTCGGGCTCACTGGCCTTACCATGGCTGAATATTTCCGCGACAAAGAACAAAAAGATACCCTGCTCTTCATCGACAACATTTTCCGTTTTGTACAAGCAGGATCGGAAGTTTCTGCGCTGCTGGGCCGCATGCCATCGGCAGTAGGCTATCAACCAACACTGGCATCAGAACTTGGCGCCCTACAAGAACGAATAACAAGCACGCAGTACGGTTCAATCACCTCAATTCAAGCGGTATACGTACCGGCAGACGACTACACCGATCCAGCACCAGCAACCACATTTCAACATCTTGACTCAAGCACCGTGCTTTCTCGTAAAATCGCGCAAGCCGGCCTCTTCCCTGCTATCGACCCACTGGAGTCAACCTCAAGTAGTCTCAAGCCAGGCATTGTTGGCAAAAAACATTATCAAGTAGCGCTTGCTGTACAAAAAATTTTGCAAAAATACAAAGAGCTCCAAGACATCATCGCCATTCTTGGCATGGATGAACTTTCTGATGAGGACAAGATCTTGGTGTATCGCGCAAAGAAGATCCATAAATTCTTGACGCAGCCCCTGTTCGTTGCTGAGCAATTCACGGGCATGCAAGGACGCTTTGTGCACCGAGAAAAAACAGTAGATGATTTTGCCAAGCTGGTGTCAGGTGAATGCGACAGCATTCCAGAGCAGGCATTTTACATGGTAGGCACCCTAGAAGAGGCATACACTAAAGCTCAAAGTATTGGATAGCCTATGCCAGACAATAACATGCCTGCAAGCTTTGAACTCGAAATTATTACACCACGCAAGATTGTCTCCTACCTTGTTCTTATGGTAGAAATCGAAACGCCTACTGGTAGTTTTACGGTGGCAGAAAATCATGCATCACTCGTAAGCAGTCTGAAAAAAAAGGGGGTTGTAACGTTTCAAGTAAACGCTGACAACACCCATACAATTCACGTCGAAAATGGCGGCTTGTTTTCAGTCGCTAACAACAAAGCACAACTTATTTTGCACCAGCCACATATTTAGGCTCAAAAAGGCCTCCAATCATAGCCACCCCTGGTCATCACAATTTTTGCTGGCTTAAGGTAAGCAAGCCCATTCCAATGGCAGGCACTATGAACAACTGGCTGTGATAAATCGTCGTAATTAATGTGATTAGTCAGAACAATTTGCCCATCAACAACCACAACAGCATTGTGCCAAGGCGTACCTTTATGCCCGAATATCAGGTTGATTCCAAGCTTCTTGCTTACATCTGTATGAGGATGCACAGACAGCCTGATAAAATCCTTCTCAGAATAATATCGCTTAAGAAATTGCCCATACTGCATGGAGCATTGAACCATAGTCATACTGACCTGCGTTATATTCGCCGACGTAAGCCCCAAGAAAGCACTGTCTCGCTTTATAAAAATTGCCATATCATCAGCGGTTTCTTGATTTTCCTGCGTCCAACTACCAACAACTTCACTTTTCACAGCATCACGTAATACATCTGCATCACACGCATAACCACCAAGAGAAAGCCCATCTTGAAAGCTTAGATGTGAAAATTTGGTTAACAAACCTTGTAGCAGCGCATGATAGTGGGCAATAACTTCATCATCAGGATCAACGGGTGTTTTATAGGCATACCCATCAGAGACTATCGTTATCTGCACAAGAGGATAGACTTGCTCAATTTGCTTGGCAATATGCTCTAGAGTGATTAAAGCGAGTAATTCACCAACATCAATCAACGCACTGATACACTTTGTTCTATTGATTGATTTGAACGGAAATCCAGGCAAATACATAAGCAGCGGCTTCTCTTGAGCAATCAAACTACCAATCTTCGCCTGCAAACATTCATATCCACAGATGTTGTTCTTTGCAGGACAGAACTGTATTAAAAACTGAGCAATAACATGTTCTCGAGTTGTTGATTTATCTAATGAAATGATCGGCAATGACGATTTATACTGCTCTATGACTCTATCAATACCATTCACTTTTCCAATCAAGAACACGCCCAATAATAGAAAAAATACAAATTTACATTTATTTAAAAAAACAGTCATGAAAATTCCTTCAATGCAGCGCATAGCTGCACTTTTTTCAAATACAGATGTTTAGCTGCTCACGTACAATGTGAGCAGCTTCTAGAAATACAAAAATTATTTTGAGTAATGATTATTGGCGCGCTACGCGCGACGACGGCTCACAACATCTTGAAGATGTTCTATACGAGCAATCCCTTTTGAATCAACAGCAAGAACGCCGTGCCAAGGGGTAATAAAAGAATTTTGTGACAATTTAATGCCCATTTTTTTTGAAACATTTTGCTGGTAATGTACTGACAATCTAATTGCCTCCAGAGGTCTAAATGAACTCAAAAAAGCGCTATATTGCATACCTCTATAAATTAATTTTTTTGTTATATCAGCAACCTGACTGAGTTGTACTAAACTCCCAGCATGATTAAACTCAAAGGCCATACGTTTTTCTAAAAGCGATACCTCTTCTTGAAGTTTTAGATCGGTAGCTAACAGTATTTCAAACTCAGCGACACTAGGAGAAAAGCTCTCAATCGTCGAACGTATTTGCGCTGGAGATTTTCCTGGTAGCAGATCCGCCAAGGATTTGATCTGAATATAATACATGCCAGTAGCAAGTTGTTTGAGTTGCTTCTCATACTTGATAACAACCTCATCACTAACACCCTCAAGATCACAAAAGACCATCCCATCAGTAAAGATAGTCAAGAACGCTCCTGGTGGATAAATATCAGCAATTTTTTCTAACATAGTATTAAGATATTCAAGAGAATGCTGTTCTGCTTCATCCAGCTGTGCAACAGCGACCTTCTTCTCGATATTTTGCGACTTGTACGGAAACCCAACAAGATTGAATTTTATCGAGTTATTGCTCGCTACGGCAGTTGCAATCTTAGTACGTATTGCATCAAATCCCTCAAGCTCGCAGTGTTTATTTTCTACAACAGCCCCGTCAATACTGCGCCTATCAATATCATGCGTTAATGCATACTCAAGAAGGATTGCAGCAATAGCATCAACTTTATGGTGCGCTTTATCTACAGTCATAAATTTAATACCAAAAATAAGTCCAGCAAGCACCAGCGGTGCAAGAAGTAGCCCCATAGTCTTTTTCATCGTAAGCATTGTCATTCCTTATCGTTATTGATTCTTAAGGAACGCATTGATCTGTGGCGGTATCTCGCTACCAGTAGTCACATCATATACCTCAATAATCTGACCATCGCTCATGAAATACACCTTGTCCATAACACCTTGTACAAACGCCATATCATGACTACTAAGCGCGATGGTAACGCCGACCTTAACCAATTCTTTGAGAAGCAATTGCAGCGTCTTAGTGCTCTTCGGATCAAGTGCCGAGGTTGGCTCATCAAACAACAATACTTTCGGATCTAGACACAGCACCCTTGCAATCGCCACTCTCTGCTGCTGCCCACCGGAAAGTTTTGCTGGGTATGCGTCTTTGAGCATTTCAATTCCCAATGATTTGAGTGTCGCTAACGCTTTTGCTTGTGCTGTTGACATATCAAAACCCAACACAGCCGTCATGGGATGCATACAATTTTGCAGCACCGTCATATGAGGAAACAGATTAAATTGCTGAAAAACAAAGCCAATTGCATGAACACGCTGCTCTGCAGATAAGTTGATGATTGGCATTCCCTCATACGTAATCGTACCACTGTAACCGGCATTAAGATTGGCAATGCACTTGAGCAATGATGTCTTACCAGCCCCACTATGCCCAATAAACGCGGTAATTCTCTGCTTTGCAACTTCACAAGAAGCATTGTTAAGAATTGTTTTATCGCCGATATGCAGCGACACCTTGTTAGTTTTGATCATGATTTAATACCTTTTCTAATTGCTTCGCGCCAAATGAAACAAGGCTGGTCATAATCAAATACAACACTGCCACCGCCCCATAGGCACCAATTGGATCCAGCGTTCTTGCGCTGATATTCATACCGATCTTGGTTATTTCCATCACACCAATCATCGAAAGCATCGATGTTTCTTTGAGCAACACAGCCACTTCATTAGTCAATGCCGGCAACACGTTGCGTAGCATAAGCGGTACAATGATAGCTGTGATCGTTCTTTTGGTAGAATACCCAAGCACATAAGCTGCTTCCCACTGTCCAGCAGGAATTGAGTTGATCCCGCATC
>JAHFBQ010000083.1 GCA_023249935.1 bacterium | reverse complement strand
TGATTGGGTGGGGAAGCAATGAGTACTACGAGGAAAAGTGCATCAAAGACTGCGACAAGCACTAAGACTGCTACCAAGAAAAGTACTACAAGGAAGAAAATAGCTATTGATATGGATAAAGCACCCAAGTTATTGATCGTTGAGTCTCCCGCTAAAATTAAGACCATCTCTAAATTCCTTGGGAAAGATTTTAAGATAATGTCCACATTCGGTCACGTCAGAGACCTACCTGAGCGCAAGCTAGGCATCACCCGTGACGAAAAAACACACGCAATTGAACTGCAGTACGTCACCATCTCGGATAAAAAAGATGTCGTAGCAAGCATATGCAAAGAAGCTTCTAAGTGTGGCGAAGTATTCCTCGCATCAGATCCGGATCGCGAAGGAGAGATCATCGCCTGGCATATCGGCGAAGAGATCAAAAAAGTTTTTCACGATGCAGATAAAATTTATCGCATCACCTTCAACGAAATCACTGAGCCTGCGATCAAAGAAGCTATGCAGCATAAAACAAAAGTTGATATCGACAAGGTTAATGCTCAGCAAGCACGCCGCATTTTAGACCGCTGGGTTGGCTACGAAGTCTCGCCAATTTTGTGGAAAAAAATCGCAAAAGGCCTTTCTGCTGGCCGCGTCCAGTCCGTTGCCCTCATGCTCGTCTGTACCCGCGAAGAAGAAATTTTAAATTTTAAACCTGAAGAATCATGGACCGTCCACGCTATCTTCACCTTGAGTGATGGCTCTACCGTCCACGCTGAGTTATTTAAAATCAGTAAAAAAGCGGCAAAGCTTGGTACCAAAGAGGATGCTGACGATGTCATCTCCCAACTAGCCAAAGCAGCCTACGCAGTCGGCCAAATCACTGACAAAAAACGAGCAAAAAGCCCGCTGCCTCCTTTCATGACCAGCACGCTTCAACAAGACGCATTCAATAAACTTGGTTTCTCTGTAGAAAAAACGATGTCGGTAGCACAGCGCCTCTATGAAGGCGTGCCGCTCTCGAAAAAAGATGAACCGGAAGCATTGATCACCTACATGCGTACCGACTCGCTACGTATTTCAGACACAGCTATGAAAGCAGTTCGTGACTACGTTAAAGAGGAATATGGCAAGGAGTATCTGCCTAAAACCTCAAACCAATATGCAAAAAAAGGCGCGCAAGACGCCCACGAAGCCATCAGGCCTATTAATATTGAGTACACTCCGCAGAAAATTGGCAAGCTGCTTAAGCCTGATGAAGCTAAGCTGTATGATCTGATTTGGAAACGCTTTGTTGCCTGCCAGATGACCCCAGCTGAATACTTCCAACGCCAAGTCCTCATTGAAGGCGGCAAGTTTACCTTCAAGGCCAACGGCTCAACACTTATCTTTGATGGTTTTTTGAAAGTGTACATGGATGAAGATGAAGAAACTGAAAAAGCAGTAAAAATTCCAAAAGATATCGCCGAGAACATGCCGCTCAAGATTGGCAACGTTGCCGGCAAGCAACATTTCACCCAGCCACCGCCACGTTACAGTGAAGCAACACTGGTTAAAGAGCTTGAAAAGCAAGGTATCGGTCGCCCATCCACCTATGCGGCCACGCTATCAACCATCCAGAAGCGTCAATACGTCAATAAAGACAACAAACGCTTCTCGCCTACCGAGCTTGGCAAAGAGGTGAACAGCATGCTTACCAAAAATCTGCCGGACATCATCAACGTCACCTTTACCGCCAAAATGGAAGAAGATTTGGACAAGATCGCACAAGGCGATGCGGACCGGGATAAAGTACTCAACGAATTTTACGTTGAATTTAAGAAGGATTTGGTCGCGTTTGGCGGTAACGAGGTTGCCAAGAAGGCGCTGTCAACCGATCTCAAGTGTCCAACGTGTGAAAAACCACTTGTCATTCGCTTTGGCCGCGCAGGCCAATTTGCTGGTTGTTCCGGCTTTCCGGAATGTAAATTCACAAGCAACGTTACCAAAAATGAAGATGGTACCTTTGCGCTCCGTCAAGACGAAGGCCCTTCTCTCGAAGAGCTGGGCGCCTGCCCACAATGTGGCAAACCGCTTACCAAGCGCATGGGGCGCTTTGGTCCATTCGTTTCATGTTCTGGCTATCCTGACTGCAAATACATCCACCAAGATGCACTCAAAATGCCCTGCCCATTGGACGGTGGCAAAGTTACCAAGCGCCGCTGGCGTGGTGGGTCTTTCTGGGGCTGTGCCAACTACCCAACGTGTAAGTTTGCTATTTTTGGTGCCGTAGAAGAAACACCGTGTCCAAAATGTAAAAGCCCATATCTGATGGTACAAAAAGCTAAAGACGGTAGCGGTAAGCTCGCCTGCCCGAACAAGGAATGCGGGTACAGCAAGGTGATCGAAGAAGACAGCAAAGGGTAATTATTCACTCCAGCGCAGCGCTGCTAGCGCTTGACGTTTTAACGCGATTTATTAGACTTCTTCCTCTCGTCGTTGTCTAGACTCTAATTTTTATCAACAGAGGTTTGCCATGAAGCACTTCAAACTTTTAATCGGGCTTGCGATTTTTTTTGGTTCCAATGTACACAATTTGACTGCTGCCCAGAGACTTCCCCATTTTTCAGTATACCGAGACCCAGAATTTCAGGCCGAGATGGCTGCATTTACTAGCAAGATCGTTCCCGGACTAATCACAGCGCTTTCTCAAAACGATCCTGTGTTTTTTGAACAAGCCTCCACAATTTTTTTTGATGAGCAACTTCCTCATTCTTGCTCTTGGCTTGGATATGATCAAGACGTGATATTTCCCGTACTGGAAGCAGCAATATCTCATCCCGATGATCGGGCCATTACCCTGTTGCTTCAACATGAGAAATGGGAAGATATAATTTCTTGGTTGGGTGATTCGGTGAGCGGATTGCTACTCCGTATGGCAAAAAACGGTCATACAAAAAATGCCCAATCCATATTAGCACGTTGCTTTACCAAAATGAGCTCTGACAGCTTATCAGCACTTCCTGACAGTTTATTGTTACCGACTTTGGGAAACTCAGGACTATCACTCATTCGCAGTTATGGAAAAAGATGACTCAATGATCGCACACACGCCACCCGCTTAGCAATGCCAGCCAAAGTAAATAGTTTTTAGACTTGACTTGAATACCAAAAAATACAAGAAGCTCTGTGGAGTACTCCACAGAGCTTCTTGTATTAAAATTGCTTTTTATACAGCCGTAATGACCAACGTATTCGCAACTTCATTGTACGTAACTTCATACGTCCCATCATGCGCTATATCAACCTTTTGAGAACAAGGTTGACCTACCGCCTCCAAAGCATGAGCACGGGCTCTATTGGAATTATTATTCAGTTGCCCTTGCTGACCGGCTTCAAGTTGCAACGCCCCATTATGCACATGTGCATCGCCATCAAATCCCCAGATACTTATCCTAAGACCCGTAGCATTACGAAATGTCGAAGCATAGCATGATTGCCCTGCAACCAAGCCAAGAACAATAGCCAATAACACCTTTTTCATGATAACCTCCAAATATTAATAATCAGGCCAATTCAAACTCTGATTATTATAATAATTTCAAATTGAAATTATCAATAAATTGCTTTATAAAGAGGGGTTTTTGAGAATTATGGCTATTTTATCCCTTTATCACAGGTAGCCCCGAAGACCGGGATCTACCGTCTTTAATGTCAATAAAAATTCCTTCATTTAATCTAAAAAAGGGACATTGTTGGTTTTGCTGCCGTTGGCATAACTTTAGCGAGTGACGAAACAGCCAAAGCC
>JAHFBQ010000006.1:11887-34868 GCA_023249935.1 bacterium | reverse complement strand
TTAATCATGATAGGCCATTGCAAGCAGGCATTGAATCGTTTGATACTTCAGTACTAGGTGTGCACAAATTTTTATTGATGTTGCAAGCGGTGAGTGGCAGTGGATCGCAAGACAAAAAAGAACAGTTGCTTTCGCGCATGGCATGCAGCCTCGATGGGCTGAGTCTCAAATTTTTATTTCGCATTGTTGTCGGGGACCTGCGCCTTGGTTTTTCTGATATGACCTTGCTTGATGCATTTTCTTACATGGCGGCGGGTGATAAATCGATGCGTGCTGATCTTGAACAAGCGTACAACGCCTGCGTTGATCAAGGTCTGCTCGTTGAGGTACTCAAGCGTGATGGGGTTGATGGGGTGCGCAAGATTACAGTGACGCCGGGGATCCCTATGCGGCCTGCAGCCGCAGAGCGGCTGCCAGATGCAAAATTGATTATCGAAAAATTAGGTCCCTGTGTTGCACAACCTAAACTTGATGGATTTCGTTTGCAGGTGCATGTTATTAAAAGGAAGGGCGCTGAACCAAATGTGCATTTTTTCTCACGCAACATGCAGGATATGTCCCAAATGTTTCCTGACTTGCGGCATCTTGTGGCGGCGCTTGATGTAGAGTCGCTCATCTTTGAAGGCGAAGCAATCGCGTTCGATGTGAACACGGGGGCGTTCTTGCCATTTCAAGAAACGGTGAAGCGTAAGCGTAAACATGGCATCGATGACATGGCGACAGAGTTCCCACTCAAGCTTTTTGCATTCGATTTACTCTATCTCAATGGGGAACCATTGTTGACGCAGACTGAGGCTGAGCGGCGCGAGATGTTGGAAAAGCTTTTTAAAAAACTGACAAGTGCTCAGCAAGAGTTTTTACAGATTATTGAAGAGCGTGCGGTGACGACGCCAGTAGAATTAGAAAATTATTTTTTCAAAAATATTGCACAAGGCTTAGAGGGGCTGGTGGTTAAGCGACCAGATGCGGTGTACACCCCTGGCAAGCGCAACTCAAATTGGATCAAGCTAAAGCGGCAAGAGACCGGTTCGCTTGATGACACCATCGATTGTGTTATCTTGGGTTACTATGCCGGCGCCGGTAAACGTGCAAAGTTTGGTATTGGAGCGTTGCTGGTTGGTATTTACGACCCAGCTGCAGATGTGTTTCAATCAGTTGCTAAAATTGGAACAGGACTTACTGATATTGAATGGGTTGCTTTACGAGCAGCATGTGATGAGCTTGTGGTCAAGCAGTGGCCGCATAACGTTGAGTGTAGTAAAGAGCTGGTACCTGATGTTCTTATTACTCCGCACAAGGTCTGTATGATTCGTGCAGATGAAATTACGTTTTCCCCAGCACATAAAGCGGCGGATCGTTTACTTGGTCGAGGTTTAGCGTTGCGGTTTCCAAGATTTATGGGTGAGCGGCCAGATAAAGCAGCAACCGACGCAACTTCAGCACAAGAGCTTGTCGATCTTTTTAAGAACCAGAAAATGCGTAGCGAAGCTAAGTAAGAATATTCAATCGAGTTAAATTCTTTCATTGATAATTAACTCTTGCTACAACGAGCCAAGGTGGTGGCTAAATTCGATATTTATTATCGATATTTTCGATATTACCAATGGCTAAGTTCGATATTTCTTGGATAAAATTCCCATTTTGGGCAACAAGTTTTCGCGAGGATTGATGTGTATAGATCGTTTTTTGGGGAGAGACGTTGTCGAAGGGGCGCGGTATTTTCCAGTTGTTGCCATACTAGTACCTCGTCAATCAGGTAAAACTACTTTAGCAAAAAAAATGTTCATGATGCATAACTACGTTACATTGGAGGACGTGGATATGCGGGAAGCTGCTCTCAATGATCCTAGGTCATTTCTGGCTATGCAGCGAAATAATCATGGTCTTATCATTGACGAATTTCAGCATGCGCCTGATTTGCTCTCATACATTACGTGTCTCAATTCATACACTTTTACCACTATCAATCGATGAGTTGGCACAAAGTTCTCTTTTGCCTGAGATGGTTGAAGATGTTCTGCATCAGGGGCTTTATCCAGCAATTGAAAAAAAGTGAGCTTATGACGTCGCCTAAGCGGGGAAATATTTTTGAGTCCATAATAATTTCTGAAATTATAAAACAGTTTTATAATCGCGGTGAAGAGCCGCGGATATTTTTTTGGCGTGATAAGGATCAACATGAAGTTAATTGCATAATCAAATATGGTACACAACTGATTGCTATTGAGATAAAAGCTGGAAGAACGCCGAGTATTTGTTTTTTTTGATGGGCTAGTTCATTGGAAAAAGCTTGCAAGCGAATTGAATTTACATCTTACATGTTGTGTGATTTATGCAGGAAATAAGGAACACATAAGTGGTTATAGAGATTTAGTAAGTTGGCAGTCGATTAACACAATCATGAATTTTTTCGGGGAAAAAGCCATTTCAAAATAACCTCTTCTACAGGTTAATAACGAAGTTTTAACCTGTAACTATTTTTTCAATAGCAAGGCGCTTGACTTGGCGCTATTTATTTAATAGTATGTATTTGAGCGCGCTATTTTTTCAATAGTTGTTAGTTTTTAATCACATTCACACCAAAGGATTTTATGAAAACTAGGGTTATGTTCTTGGTTACTGTTATTAGGGTTATGGTTGTACTTACCATTGGCTTGGTTGTTAGCAGCCGCCGAGTCATGTGCGCTGAAAGAGTTGCATCGACAGAATCTTCGCAACAAACAAAGGTACAATTTGAACAGCTTGCTCAAATTATTGAGACCGAAGGGCCCGAAAAATTAACTGCGGCGTTGGCTGGGTTAAAACCTGTTAAAGATGATAACGTTCTTCTTTATTCAGGAAAACAGCGTTGTGAAAATTTACTTCATAGAGCTGTTGCAACAAAAAATCCAGCCAACCTGTGGGTTTTTTTAGATTTCATGGGGACAAAAAAAGAAATTTTGTTGCACCTGTTTGAGATGCAGGACAAGAGCGGCATGAGGCCTGCAGTGATTGCTTGGCGTGGGGGCGAACCGTATATAGCGGTTGCGTGGGTGTTGGGTTTCTTTATTATCAAATATGAGCTTATGAAGAATGAAAATTTTAAGAGCTACTGGTTGGTAATGAAAGATGTCTGTGGATGGATCGAGCAGACACAAACGAGTTCTGCGTCAATTTTACTCGATTTAGTCAACGCGAACCCCCAGAAATTTTTAAAGCAATCGTTGCAATATGTTCTTACGGATCAGAGAATTCCTGATTTTGTTAAGGCTGAATTTGCTGAAATGACGACAAAATATGCTAGCTAGTGTTGCTGGTGAATTTTAATACTAAAAAGAGGCCGGCTAAAAAGTCGGCCTCTTAATCTTTTGTATCGACTTTTAATGCACGTTTTTGCTAGCCTCTGAGTTATTGACTATTGACGTTCTCGAAACATCTAGCTGCATAAATTTTACACAAGAGGATCGTCTAATGACTGTCTGGGACAAGGGTTTATAAAAGGTCTATCTTTTTTTCAAGTCTTTCAGGGGATTTGGGGATGTTTAAGAAATTATTACTGGGATCAATATTTTCACTATTTTGTTTTTCAGTTCAATCGCGCGTACCGGAAAACCTAGCTGGTACAGATTTATTTACCGATATAACACTTCCTCCAGCCACGGATGCTAAAGAGGCGACATCTGTATCATCACTACCGCTGAGCAATCTAAACCTATGCTACGGTGCAGAACTTTTTGCTTCTGGCGCCATACAGGCGTTATATAAAAATGGCGATGTCATTAGAGTTGTGAAAACTGAAGCGGCCGATAAAAAAGATATTTTTACAATACATTTTTATAAAGAAGTAGTAACAAAAACGCCACTAACCTACGCCGACGTAAACCCATTAGCTATGCTCGTACGTATTTTGTTTTTCCAGACGCCGGGAACAAGCTCAATGGCAAATTTCAAGGTAGCAGAACCTTGCTGTGAAAAAATTGAAGTTGGTGGTAAAAAAGTTATTGGTGACGACAAAACAACTGACAATTGGGCATTTACCATTGCACATACTATTCAAATTTTAAGTGGCACAGGCAAAGCTCAAACAATACCATCAGGACTACCGCAGATGATGCAACATGCTGGTCGAGAACGATTTAATTTTACAAAACCGCAAGGCTTCTCTTTTGACAGGCTTATTAAAGATTGCGCTGCCTATGCCGAAGCACATGGCTTTGGAAAATGGTTTGTCGCACGCATTTTTATTGGTGCAGTTTATGAGCGTTATGGTAGCAATCAAGCAATGATTTTTAAATTTTACAGTAAGCTATTAGAGTATCTAAGAACTATGTATGGTGATATACCAAACTTGGCACAAATATCAATACCCTCCTCTTTACCCGATTCTCTACCCACACAATTTACAAAAACACAACAAGGTTCAGGCAAGGCATTTCAAGCTTTTAAGCTTATCACTCTCCTGCAAGGCATTTTTGAGCCTTTGACATATAAATCAGTTGAGCTATCAAGAGGAATCACCTTTCCCGATTGTTTTGAAACATTAGTAAGAAATATCGTAATAAAATTGATCCTAAAACAAGATGGCTCTTTTGATCACGATAAACTTTCACCTAGGGCTGCTAAATTTTTTAAGGAGTTCAATGATCCTGTCAAGCAAAGTACTTCTGCTGCACATAATTCGTGGGCCTCACTACTCATAGACGAGATCCCAGGAGCTTTCTACAAGTACAACGAAGGTGGTGTTAAATATGAACTCAGAAATTCTCTTAATAACTTCTTAGTCGTCATTAATCATATATTTGGCCTTGGGATCACGACACTAGATGCCTATAAAAATAGTTCTGAGACGGAAGGCATGCATGGAGGCATGCTTGCTGCTGTGAACGCTGGCTTGAAGGCGAAATTTGGTTTAGCCACAGATGAAAGTGATGAAAGTAACAATATCATTGAGATAGCTCAAATCGATAAAGTCAGCGATACACTAGGCAACACAATTAAGGGGGTAATTCGTAGCCCCTCTGGGAAATTGCTATTTTATATGCATGTTCAACTACATGGTGATTTAAGTAAAGAGGCTGATGAAAAACAAATAACTATTTTCTCAGAACAATTATCTTCATTCCCCTACCTTGTGGGCACCTTGCAATCAACTCAGCCAGGATTAACCGCTCATCATCTCATGGGGGTATTAAACAAACCCATGACTGAAAGTTTACTAACAATCATGTTACCGTTGTTATTAAACCAGCCTAACAGCTGTATAAGTCGCATGGTGTATGCAGCTGTAGCACAAAATTATGATATTGATCAAACTGTTTACTTATCTTTGCTTTCCATACTGGTAGAAAATGGATTAGCCTTTCCCGAAGCTACGGCAACCGCCACCGCCGCAGTAGTAAATGTCGATCCGGGCGTGCGCCGTGTTGGGGTTCAACATTTTCAATTACTGTTTAACCAAAAACAAAACTTTCCCGAAGCTTTTGAAGTCGCCTTTTCCGAAGCTGCTAAAGCCGCAGTCGCCGCAGCAGCATCTGCCGACCGCGGCATACGCATTACTGGGTTGGAACTCTTTCAAATACTGGTTAGCCAAGGCACACTGGTTAACAAAGAACAAGTCTTTAACGAAGTTGCTAAAGCCGCCGTCGCCGCAGCTGCTGAAGCCTCAGCCGTCGAAGTAACTCATGCCAACAAGGACATACACATCGCTGGGTTGGAACTCTTTAAAAGACTGGTTAATCAAGACACACTGGTTGACAAAAAACAAGCCTTTTCCGAAGCTGCTAAAGCTGCAGCCGCCGCAGTAACACATGTGGTCGGTGACATACGCATCGCTGGGTTGGAACTCTTTCAAGTACTGTTTATCAAAGAACAAGGCTTTTCCGAAGCTGTTAAAGCCGCTGCCGCCGCAGTAAAAAATACCAATTCGGGAAGTACTGTCTTCATGGACATACGCAACACTGGGTTGAAACTCTTTCAAGTACTGTTTGATAATACAAAATACATTCCCGAAGCTGCTAAAGCCGTCGTTGTAGCCGAAACTGCTACAGCCGCCGCAGCAACATCTGCCGACTTCACAATACACAATGTTGGGTTGGAACTCTTTCAAGCACTGTTAGCGAAAACACTACAATTCCCCGAAGCTTCTAACGCTGCCGTCGTTGCAGCTGCTACAGTCGCCGCCGCCGCAGTAAAAAATACCAACAGGGACATACGCGATAGAGGGTTGCAATTCTTTAACGTACTGTTAGCGAAAACACTACAATTCCCCGAAGGCTTTAAAGCCGCTGTCGTCGCAGCTGCTACAGCCGCAGCCGACGTAGTAAAATCATCAGAGACATTTTTCCACCGCGCGATACGCAACATTGGGTTGGAACTCTTTCAAGTACTGTTTGATAAAACACAAAACGTTCCCGAAGCTTTTGAAGTCGCCTTTTCCGAAGCTGCTACAGCCGCAGCCGCCGCAGCAACATCTGCCGACTTCAATATGCACTTCACTGGGTTGGAACTCTTTAAAATACTGGTTAACGAAAAAGCACTGGTTAACAAAGAACAAGTCTTTAACGAAGCTGCTAAAGCCGCAGCCGCCGCAGTAACATCTATCAAACCCGGAAAAAACGCCCCCACCAACCTCTTTGGGAAGTCGCTCCCCGATGCGGGATTGCAACTCTTTCAAACACTGCATGCGAAAAAACAAGGTCATGATGCTGCCGCTAGATTATTAGGTATTAAAGAAAGCGAACGTAATTGGGTGGTTAAGGAGGTCATTGAACTTTACAAGCTCAAAGATAATTCTGTGCCATAAGAGCCATTATTCATACCAGGTAGAATAACAATTTCAGCTCGTTAGATCGGGTAGAATGGGCGGTAGAAATTACCGCCCATTTTTGCCTGGATATCAAGCTGCCACAACCGGCTTCAATTTTTCTTACATTCAAGAACGAAAGGCATAATTTTTGCTGAAAATGCGCCAGGTGATGGTAAACGGTACGTACGGTGGTGTGGGAGGGGGGCTAGGCGTTCCTTCCTACTCGATTCTATAATCGTTGGCCTGGCGGTGTTGCCTCATCGAGCATTTTTTTAATAGTCGCCGCTTCTTGCGCAGGGTTTTTGCTGCGTGTAATTGCATCGCCGATGATCACCACCTGGGGGCGGAGTGTCAGAATTGTTTGAATGTTTTCTGGATTTATTTTGCCTTGCACAAAGATAGGCAACTTTGTGTTGTCGCGGACCTGTTGCCAATCATTTTCTAGATTGTCAGCTTGTTCATTGAGCGTGTTTTCGCGGTGAATGAGAATGGCGGACGCGCCTAGTGTTTCAGCATCCATAACCGACAGGCCAAGCGAGATTGCATTAAGAGTGAAGGTAAGTGGGATTTTTGCTGCGTGCGGCAGCCTTATAGCGATTGTGGGTTGTGGGTGTTTTGGCAGTTCTTTCTGATTTTCTCGATTTTGTCTAGTCAGTTTTTATAAAATCAAAAAACATGTACTCAATTCTTTTTTAAAAGCAGTGAGGGTTTCTTGTGAAAAAGTTACATGTGATTTTGATTTTATTGCTTATGAGTGGATTTTTTGGTGAGGGGCTGTATCCGGCTTCTAGGGCTCGTGTTGTGAGGCAGAGAGAAGGTGATGAAAATGCTTTTTATAGCAAGGGTGGTAGGAAAGAAGGCACGCCTGATTTGCGGGAACGAGTAAAAATAAACGAATCAGGTTCATCTGTTAGAAAGAGAGGAGCATCTAGGACTCGTGTTGTGAGAGCGCGTGAAGAGGATGTTGATGGTACTGATGAGCATCGCCTGCAGGTTAGCAAAAGCCATAGAGAAGAGGGAGCTGTTTTTAGTGAAGTTGCGTTAAAGAATGTTGCAGAAGTGCAGGGTTATGGGTACAAGTATGCAAATTTGGTTGAACTTCAAAAGCTGACATCAAAGTTCAATAACACGCCTGGATCTGGAATAAAAATCGAGATACCAGAATTTTTTGGTGTTTCGAGTGGTCAAGTTGTTGCTGCGTTGCAATCAGTAGCTTTTGATGTTGCTGCGAGATGGGTGCAAGTATTAAGTACAATTAAAGCAAAAGATAGACAGTTAATATTCAAATCAAAACAAATGCCTCAAAATTTTTGGATAGAGCAGAAAAATTTTATTGGAGCTCTTAGTGTTGCGTTTGATAGATTAAAAGCGGAAGATTTATTTGGGCGTGATGAAGAAATGTTAGGAAAAATCTCTAGATTCCTCGCGCTGTCAGCAGCAGATGGGTTGATGGTGCGCAGTACCGGAAAAGAAGATACGCGAGAGATGGCAAATGCAGGGGGGAATGAGAGTATTGCCAATGTTGCGCCAACGATGGCGGCGGTAGCACAAGCAGCAAAAGAGGTGGTTATATCGTACTTTAGTGAAAAATCCCTCGAATAACGATTAGGACTTGGCGACAAAACCTTGTTTGATAAAACAGTATTTTGTCCTGTGCTTGTACAGCGCATGATTGGTGAGCATGTGGGCGGTGAGATTCCTGTAGGCGGGGTAATGTTTACCGAAGAAGCAGAAGGTGGTATTAGCTATAAAGATGAGAAAGATGTTGATGGCCGTATAAAAACTACGGGAATCACGTTGATACAAGCAGCGCCTGGACATACTCAATTGGTAGTAAATAGCTTGGGAGTAGTTGATTCGTTTGTTGCGCAGAAAATTGATGATGAGCATGTTTTTTACCCGGTGATTCGTGCAAAGCGGGAACGGTTGAAGCCGAGTGCTGGTAAATTAGTAATGACCAAAAACCCAGCAAACTTGATAACGGCACCAGCATTGAATGAACAAATCTTAATCACATTGAAAAAATTTGCTAATGCGTTAGAGAATTACTACAAATACCCGATGGATGTTGAGTTTGTAGTACGAGAAGGTGTTATTTGGATTGTGCAAGCAAGGCCGATTGTGCACAAAGAAGAACGTAAGTTGTGCCGTCCTGGATATTTTGCTGATGTGAAGGCTCTGCCTCAAGAAACATTATTCAAAGGTCGTACAATTGGCGCATTTGGAGGGGGCATTGTTGAGGTAGTTAACAAAGAAGATTGTATTATAAGTGAGCGAATAGGTACTGCATTAGATCTCTATCTGAAAAGTGATCGCCGTGTGAAATGTATCTTTAGTGGGACCGATGCACCAGCAACGTCGCATGAAGCGACCACATTTCGTAGCGAAGGTAAGCCGGTTTTGTATGTAGAAGATATTTCTGGTTTACAAAATACTTTTGTTGATGGGAAAAAATTAATTTTCTCGCCGCAGCAGCATTGTGTAGCAGTACTTGATCCTATGTATAAACCTGAAATTAAAGATGGTTGGTGTGCGTATCCTCTGCCAAGATCGCTTTCTGTTGATCCAATATTGTTTTTTGGTGAAAAAAATTTTGTAATGCCGCAGCGAGTTGTAGGAGCAATAGATCTTTCTGGACTTCTCCAACAGGTATGTAGTGAAAATATTGATACGGCAATGCAAGGAGCGCTGCAAATATCAGGCGTTATAGCGGAATCAATTTTTAGGAAAATGAAGTTTGTAAAAGTGGATCAAGATCTAAGTGAACAATCAAAGCTTATTATTAGAGCTGCAAAGGTATTGGGGGATCGGATTGTTGCGCTTTGTGTGCTTAAAGCCCCACCGCTTGAACGGTTATTACCAGTAAATTACCTGGACGCGCTTGTTCATCAACAGCAATTTGGCGGGAAGGAACTACGCTATTTGTCATTGGCAAACTTGAGCAAAGCGCTTAAGCAGGAGCGTGCAGTGACACCAGTCATGCCGATCAAGCAGTCCTTGCAGGGCAGGGCGTACTCGCTTGTATGGAACTTTTATAAGAAAGTCCGTCAAGCATTGTCATTACCTCTTAAAGAGGCTGCAGACTATCATATGCAGCTTAAAAAAGTAGCAGGTATTATTTTTGATGAGAATACTTTAGCTGCATGGAACCGATTGATTGATACGTTAATAGAAGGTAATGTACAACATATTCAAACGCTTGGCAGCGTTATTGCAACACTCCAATCATTTGACATTCTTCCTCTGTGGCTGCATTCAACGATGGTTCATAAGATTGAGGCTCTTGGTACGCAACCATCTGTTAAGCGGTGCATCGAGTTTGTAAAACAATCAGCGCAAGAAATTCAAGCATCGTCTCAATCATTTGATCTGATTAAGAATCTAAGTAATAAGGTTGCTCAGTTTAATGTTGGACGTTTTGCAGATCATAAAAAATTTGAGTCTACGTGGGCAGATTTTGAAAAACTGACAGCTCGATTCATGGCTCCAAAATTTATCGATATTGTGAAGACGGCAACCACTGATGAGTCAAAAAAACTAGCAGGAGCAGCGGCTTGTGGTTTGATGGCTAAATTTGTAGACGTTTTTGATGCCAGTATTAAATCGTTAACAGGGATTGATAAAAAAACTATTGATGGGCAGCTGCATGCTCAGTTATTTCAGATAATGTTGCGGCAATATTACGCACTGCTTGAGAACTGGGTGAATTTGGTACCTGATGGAGCTATATCTTATAGCAGAGATTTTGGTGTGGACCATTATCTTCTATTGATGCGTGCGGTAACAGAAAAATCTGAAGTTTATGCGAGTGATCTTGAAGCGACTCGAGGTTATTCTGCAACTGGTGCTACGATTGGTAGTGGCGCAAATGCCTACGATCTTGGTCCTCAAGCATTAGAAGATGTGTTTACTGTAATACATCAATCCTTGCTCGTTGTTTGTGGAGCATTAAATCGAGTTTGTATTGGTAATGATTTGAATTTTCCCATGCTGGTACATCAGCTAGAAGATATGATGAAAGATGCGGTAACTAAATTGAATTTTTTTAGAACGAGTGTTTCATTAATAGGAATTAATATTCACCAAGCTGGTATCGTTGCACATTATAATATGCCACTAAGGAATCACAGTTGTCAGTTTTTTATTAGCTATAATAATAAAGCAAAGGCTGTTGATTTAAAGTTTGAGTTGTTTGGTCATCATCCGAATCGATGGTATGACATTGCTGCGTTTGCTTGTCTAAGTAAATTAGCAAAAAAGTGTTTTATTAAGGAATTTTCAGTCTGTGACGGTGGGTTTTTGTGTATCTTTGAGGTAGATAATCTTGAAAAAAAGCTAGATTCAACAATTCTGAGTTCAATGATTGATGGGACATTCGATCCAGCTAGCTTGTCCTTTCCACTGGATACGTTTACTGGAGCGATAATTAGAGTTGAGAATCTGCCAACGCAGCAAAGATTACTTCTGAATTGTTTGTGGTATCTCGTGCCTCGTGTATCCAATGATCAAGATAATGCAGCTTTTTTTGATAAAGCTGTAAAAGAGGCGTTTGGCGCGATGGGAGATGCTAATTATAATAGAGGGTTAGAGCTCTTTAAGGTGTTGGTTGATAAAGATTATAAGCCAGCATTTGAGGCTGCGACAGTAGCTGCTGAGAAGGCGGTGGTAGCTGTTAGCGTTGATATCCGTTTTGCGGGGTTAGAGCTCTTTAAGGTGTTGGTTGATAAAGATTATAAGCCGGCATTCAAGGCAGCAACAGCCGCTGCTAAGAAGGCGATGAGAAATGAGGTTGATAGAGTTCGTTATAAGAGGGAAGAGCTCGCTCGAGCAATTGCGATGAAAAATAAAAAGGAGTAAAGTTGTTTTGCGATTAAACATACTAAAAAATTTTACTGCAGAGATCCCGGTAACGAAGATTCTTCAAGCATAGTTTTGATGCTTTCAGCCTCAGCGGCGGGGTTTTTGCTGCGTGTGATAGCATCGCCGACAACGATGATTTGGGGATGTATGGGCATAATTTACTAGAGTTATCTTTGCTTATTCCTTGAATCGATCATCGTCCAAATCTCATCAAGCGATTGCCAACCAAGCACAGTACCACTTGAACGGGTTTGGTTTTGATCGCCACCGTACACAAGAAAGCTGTTGGCTGGATCTTTGTCAGCCAAGGTATTCCATTTATTAAGGCCTTTAAAAAAATCAGTTGCTATCGTTTGGCCTGATTTGATTTCTATGGGGGTCAGATCGAGAGCTGTTTGCATGATACAATCAATTTCATCGCCGTGATTATCGCGCCAGAAGTAAAGATGCGGTGTTTGGTGTGTGTGACATCGTTGTTTGTGCAGATCAGCAATGACCCAATTTTCCATGAGTGCTCCAAAAGCAAAATGGCGCGTGAGTTGATCTGCTGAATCAATTCCAAGGAGTGAGCATGTAAGGCCTGTATCGTAAAAATAAAGCTTTGGTGTTTTAACGAGCCGTTTGTTGAAATTATTAAAATGGGGTTGAAGCAAAAAAATAAGATAACTTGCTTCGAGAATGGATAGCCAACCTTTGGCGGTTGCTTGAGAAATGCCGCAGTCATTTGCAAGTGCAGAGATATTTAAAAGTTGCCCAACGCGTCCAGCACACAGCTGTAGAAATTTTTTGAATATCGTGAGGTCAACAACCTTTTCCAGTGAGCGAACGTCACGTTCCAGATAGGTTAATGTGTAATCTCTATACCACGTGGTTGGAGAAAGTTTTTCAAGGTAAACGCGTGGATAGCTGCCAGTAAAAAAGAGAGCTTTAAGAGACGATGGAACAATATCGTTAATTTTGAGTTCAGGTAGCGATAAAGGAAAGAGGCTTAAGATGGCAACTCTACCTGCCAAGGATTGTGAGATTGCTTGGTTAACTAAAAAATTCTGTGATCCAGTTAGGATGAAAAAACCATTCTTTTGATGTGTGTCAACGTGTGTTTGTAGGTATGAAGGGAGGGTGGGTACGTTTTGAAACTCATCAATGATGACGCCTGGTTTATCTTGAAATTGCTGTAGAAAGCCACGAGGGTCTTGTGTTGCATGGGCGCGGTGGTCCAAATCTTCAAGCGAGACATAGTGGTAATCTGCCCATGTCATTTTGGCAATAGTTGTTTTGCCGGATTGACGAGGTCCAAGAATGGCAACAATGGGCATTTGTTGGGCTATTTTTTGTAGGTAAGGGGTGAGTGTGCGTTTAAACATAGTACACCATAAAATTAATCGATCAGATCGTTGTTAAAACCTATTTTGTACAGTTTATATAAATTTTATAAAAATTGTACAAAATTAACTAAAGAGGTCTTTAGATCGTTGATTTCTAGCGCAAAGACACTATTGAAAGGGGTGTAAATTCTTTGATGTGCCAACGATTTGATGCCGTAGCGAAGAAGAAAGCGTTGGCAAATTTCAAGAATGTCGGCGAATGCTGTGGTTTCACGAGCATTAGCGAGTGCTTCTTCAAGATCAACGAAGTTAAATTTGACCTGCAGTTTCATGCATGGAGCAACAAGCATAACCGTTTTATAAGCGAGGTCCGGGCGGTGTTGCCTCATCGAGCATTTTTTTAATAGTCGCCGCTTCTTGCGCAGGGTTTTTGCTGCGTGTAATTGCATCGCCGATGATCACCACCTGGGGGCGGAGTGTCAGAATTGTTTGAATGTTTTCTGGATTTATTTTGCCTTGCACAAAGATAGGCAACTTTGTGTTGTCGCGGACCTGTTGCCAATCATTTTCTAGATTGTCAGCTTGTTCATTGAGCGTGTTTTCGCGGTGAATGAGAATGGCGGACGCGCCTAGTGTTTCAGCATCCATAGCCGACTGGCCTAGCGAGCTTGCATTAATGAAATCGAGTACAATTTGGATATTTTTTTTTGACGCGGCTTCGCAAGATTTTTTGATAATGCTGTGGTAGGCGCCTGCTAGTACCGAGAGGTAATGGACCCCAACGCCTGCAAACAGTTCAATAGATTCTTCAGGCCGCTCAGAGAGTTTGGTTCCTACGTAAATTTTTTTATCTGGAAATTCTTTACAGAATGTTTCTACTGCTTTTATGCCGTAATGCAGGAGTAAAAGCTGTCCTATTTCCATGATGTCGGCGGCATCTTTTGTATCATGTGCGATGGCGAGCGCATTGTTGATGTCGGCGAAATTGTACTTGATCAGCAGTTTCATATGAGGTCCCTTCGATCCTTCGACTATGCTCAGGAGTAAACTTCTCGACGACAGCATATCGAAGGACCTTTAGGTTCGAGCGTAGTCGAGAACTCAGGACAGGCCTTTTTTTATGGCAAAAAAGGGGTAAGCTATTTCTGCTTAACAACGTAGGAGAGTGTTAATGCTAACTTCAATAGTTTCCCTTAATTACTCTGGAAACGCATGAAATCACTTATTCAAAAGCTGCGACTTGCAACGCGTAAATCGGTAGTTGTTGTTGGGGACATAGGGATTGATGAGTATGTCTTTGGGAGTGTATCTCGTATATCGCCAGAGGCTCCGGTTCCTATCGTCCGTGAGCAGCGTCGAGAGATGTACTTTGGTTGTGCTGCAAATACTGCTGTAAACTGTCGAGCTCTTGGTCTCGATGTTAGTCTTATCGGTGTTGTTAATCCGCAAGATTTGTATGGCAAATCTCTAAGCGACTTATTAAGTAATGCAGATTTGGATGCACACTCAGTGGTGTATTCTTCTAGTAGAAAAACGACAACAAAAACCAGGGTGATTGCACAAAATCATCATTGCTTGCGCATTGACAATGAAGACTCCGCTGAATTGACTAGTGAGGAATTTGAGGCTGTTGCTGTTCAGCTTGAGCAATGCATAAAGCCTGGCTGTGTTGTGTTGCTTTCTGACTATGCCAAAGGAATTGTTACGCCGGCATTGATCAAAAAAGTAATGGAGCTTGCGCGGCGTTGTGGTGTACTTGTTATCGCTGACCCCAAGGGACCAAATTTTGCAAAATATCGGGGTGTTGATTACCTCAAGCCGAATGCACATGAATTTAAACAAATGGTTGTACGTTTTGATATTCCTGAAACGCTGAGCTTTGTTGAACAAGCCCGTGTAATTTGCCGGGAGCTTTGCTTGCGTGGTCTTGTGGTAACCTTGGGAGAGCGAGGAATCCATTTTATCAGTGAAACTGAAGATATTTTTTCACCTGCATTCAAACAAGAAGTATTTGATCTTTCTGGTGCGGGCGATACAGTTTTTGCATACTTGGCGTTTGCGCTGGTTCATGAAGTTGCGATGTCGCAAGCCCTTGTGTTGGCAAATAAAGCGGCCGCTGTTGCCATCTCACATATGAAGACTTATGCGGTGCGTCTTGAAGAGTTACTTGATGATACGGCAGATCCAGAAGAAAAGATTATTTTTGATTGGCAGCGCTTGAAAGAGCGTCTTGAGTTGTTGCGTAATCAAGGACGTCGAATTGTTTTTACCAATGGGTGTTTTGATTTACTGCACTCTGGACATGTGCGTTGTTTGTTCGAGGCGAAGAAGCAAGGAGATGTGTTGATTGTTGCCTTAAATACGGATGCTTCGGTACGGCGACTTAACAAGGGGCCAGAGCGACCGCTCAATTCGTTGCCAGATCGTGCGGTAATTATTGCAGGGCTTCAATCAGTTGATTTTGTGACTTCATTCGATCAAGATACGCCGGCGGAGATTATTGATCTTTTGGTTCCCGACGTTTTGGTGAAGGGTGGCGATTACGTGGCAGAAAATATTGTTGGGTACAATACGGTGACTGCTCGCGGAGGGCGAGTCTGTATTATCCCCTTAGTAGAAGGTAAATCTACCTCAAATATTGTACAAAAAGCTCGGGAGCGGGGAATTTCAACATGAAAGAGATATATTTACAAGAAAAATAAACGTTGATAAGCTGCAAACCGGTTATATGTTCGTTTATGTTGGTTTTTGGGAACAGGTTCTTCTTAAGCAATCGTACGTTTAAGTACTTGGTCTTCAAAGGTCAGCTCCGATATCGGAGATCTTTCAATGGAAAACAAATTGTTCGTTGCGAATCTTGCATACTCAGTTACAGAAGATTCATTGCGCAGTCTTTTCGCTCAGTATGGCGAAGTTCTTTCAGTGAAAATTGTAACTGACACCTTTACCGGCCGTTCAAAAGGCTTTGGTTTCGTCGAAATGGCTACCAATGAAGGTGCGAGCAGCGCTATTCAAGCTTTGAACGACAAAGATTTTGAAGGTCGTGGTATCAAGGTTGACGTAGCTAAGCCTCGTGAAGCTGGCGCGCCTCGCGGCGACCGTCCAGGACGTTCATTCGACCGCGGTGGTGACCGTGGTGGTGATCGCGGTGGCAGCAATGGTGGCTTCCGTAAACGTTTCTAAGACCTCTTAGAAATTTAACGAAGATGGCATCCAGTGTTTACTGGGTGCCATCTTCGTTTTGAAATAATGAGCAAAAAGTGACTCATTGTGCAAAAAGCCTCTTAAAATCGTATAAAGAGCCATCCCTTATTAACTAACTGATTAAAACTCGAGCGTTTACAAGAGTATGGAAGCCTGGTACACTTTAAGACAGTTAATATGTTCGTTTGGTTTTTGGAAACAGGTATCTCTTAAGCAATTGTGAGTTTAAGAACTTGGTCCTCAAAGATCAGTCCCGATTCGGAGATTTTCATGAATAACAAGTTGTTTGTAGCTAATTTGGCTTACTCCATCACTGAAGATGCGTTGCGCGATATTTTCGCTCAGCACGGTGAAGTGGTATCAGTCAAAATCGTAACTGATACATTTACAGGCCGTTCAAAAGGTTTCGGCTTCGTAGAAATGGTTAGCAAAGAAGCTGCAAGCGCGGCAGTACAAGCCTTGAACAACAAGGATGTAGACGGCCGTGGTCTTAAAGTTGATTTCGCTAAACCACGCGAAGAAGGCGCTCCTCGCGGCGACCGTCCTGGTCGTTCATTCGACCGTGGCGGCAGCAGCAGCGGCAGCCAAGGCGGCTTCCGTAAGCGCTTCTAAGCTTACAAGCTTTTAAAGCAAAGGCACACGACGAAAGTTGTGTGCCTTTTTTGTTTGTATGTTTTATACCTGGGTTGGTATACTTTGCGAAAAATAATAACCTTTAATGGTAAGTACGGTATGTATAGAGTTGGTATTGCTGGGTTTGGCGTAGTTGGTCTTGCAGGGCTTAAGTTTTTTGTTGAGCGGCCGAGAGAGTTGCGCTCATTTCTTGGGCTTTCTCAGGACGCAGAAATTTGTTTTGTTATCTGGGACAAAAAAACTTATCCAGAAGAGCATCGGGCTTTGCTGCAAGCATGTAAGGTTACATGGATCAATGCCGCCACTTGTTCGTTGTCTGGATTTTTGGTTCAAGTTGATCGTGCGTTAGTAAGTCCCGGTGTAAATCTTGCATCTTTAGATTTCGTTGAGCGTGCAAAAACATTTTGCGAATTGGATCTTTTTGCGAGCTGTTTTATTGGTAAGACCATAGGGATTACGGGCAGTCTTGGTAAAACAACGGTGACCAAACTCATCTATAAAATCATACAGCGGTTCTACTCGCTTCAAGGTGGTACAGAACGTGTTGCACTTGGGGGAAATGTTGGCGTAGGGATGCTTGATTTGTTGCGAGCAGATGAGTTGCCAACGCTGGCGGTTTTAGAACTTTCTAGTTTTCAACTTGAGATGAGTACTCAGTTTGTTCCCTCTATTGGTGTGTGGACCAATTTATTTCCAAATCATTTAGATCGCCACGGTGATATGCCAAGTTATTTCAAGGCCAAAGCAAACCTATTTTGTAACGCAGAGGCGATAGTGTTAGGTATGCAACTTTTTGATCAAACACTGCGATCGCTTACATTGCAATTTTTATCTGCTATCCAAGGAAGGCTAGTGGTTGCTGGTGCTGACATATTACCTGATGATCTCATTAGCATTGTGCCGCGGTCTGAATGGGAAATGATTAGCGCGCAGAATGGATTTCTTACTAATTTTTTGGTCAAGCAGGGCCGCATTGTTGATACGCAACCTCTTATTTCATTGCCAGCGCTGCCGCTTTGTACTTTTATACAAAATTGGGCAACAATTTTTGCATCACTCTCTCTGGCTGGGGTTGATCTTGCTTGGTTGGCTAAAGATATTCAGCATGCCGCTGTTATGTACCAGCCTGATGATCATAAACATAGAATAGAGTTTGTACGGCAATGTGGGGGCGTAGATTTTTATAATGATTCAAAATCGACGGTTAAAGAATCTACACTGGCAGCAGTTGAACAGATGGCGAGAATCTACAAGCGTGTGCATGTTGTGATCGGTGGCCTTGGTAAAGGTGTTGATCGTACTGATTTTACTCGGTTGCTTGAGACTTTTTCTGCGGTAGTCAGCATTGTTGCATTTGGAAAAGAGGCTCATTTACTTGGAGCTAAAATATCTGTTGCTACACTTGAAGATGCATTGGATAGGGTATTAAAACATGTACAGCCCGGTGATGTAGTTCTTTTTTCTCCAGGAGGAACAAGCTACGACTTATTTACTATTTATACACAACGGGGAGATCGGTTTAAGGAGATTGTTGCGCAATTAAAATAAGGAGAAAAGGGTGGTAGAAGAACGTGAGCTAACTCATGACATTCGCATGTTCGTCAGTATTGCAGCTGTACTCATTTTAATTGGGCTCATCTTCATTTACTCTTCAAGTTCAGTCTTTGCACTCGAGAAATATGGCAATGCAGCATTCTTTCTTAACAAGCAATTTTTTTATTTGGGGCTAGGGCTAGGAGGTTTTTGCTTTTTTCGACTTATTTCACTCGATTGGCTGAAGCGTCGAGCAAGTTATCTTTTTTTCGGTGCGGTTGTGCTGACTGCGTTGACGTTGGTTCCTCTTTTTGCGCTGCGTGTTCATGGCTCAAACCGGTGGTTGTCGTTCATGGGGGTGACTTTGCAACCAAGTGAATTTCTTAAACTCTCGTTATTTATTTATCTTGGATTGATTTTTTCTGGCAAACAAAACCGACTCAAATCTTTTGTAGCGACTTATTTACCCTGCCTGATGATTCTTGGTGGGGTTGCGCTTCTTTTATTACTGCAGCCAGATTTTGGTTCTGCGGTGACAATTTTCTGCACGGCGTTTGCTATGTTCTTTGTAGCCGAGTTTAATCTCTGGCACCTTCTGGTGACGGTGATGCTCGCGCTGCCTGGGGTTTTGTATCTCATTGTGGCAAAATCGTATCGGCTACAACGGATCTTGGTATTTCTTGATCCCTGGTCTGACCCGCAAGGCAGGGGATTTCAAATTATTCAGTCGCTCATTGCGATAGGGTCTGGGGGCTTGTGGGGATTAGGAATTGGGCAATCTAAGCAGAAATTCTTTTACTTACCCATGCAACACACTGACTTTATCTTTTCAATCGTTGCCGAGGAGGTAGGCTTTCTAGGATCTTTCATACTGGTAACTATTTTCTTAGCTCTTTGTTACTACGGTTTTCGAGTTGTCACACGACTGCATGATTCCTTTGCCTTTTTTACCTCGCTTGCCTTTGTTGTGTTTATTACGCTTCAAGCGGTCATAAACTTCATGGTTGCTTTGGGGTTATTGCCGACTAAGGGGCTTGGGCTTCCCTTTGTAAGTTATGGGGGTACCGCTTTAATTGCCTACTGCTGCATGGTCGGGCTCATGGTTAATTTTGCAAAAAACAACGAGTAGTTTTCAGTTTGTCGTTAGGTTTGTGGGGTATCTGAGAACTCCTTTACTGGCTGATGGTAAACCAGTTGACTGATTCGATCGACTTGCCATACTTGTTTAGCTTTTTCCTCTGTAAAAAGCATATTAATTTGGTGGGTGTGACTACGTTAGTAAAGGATACATTAATGCTGAAACAATTTATTGTAGCGCTTGGTTTTGGATTTATTTTGAGTGTCTCTATGCTTTCTGCTCAAGATGGCAATGCTGGGTTGGTTCCTCAAGAAGAGGCGCAGTCCGCAACAGTTTCTCCCGTAACCCAAGAGGCTGCAGATATTACTGCCAAGCTTACTGCTAGAGAGGCGGAAGTTGCCGGTAACCAAAAACAAAGCGATGGCATTCGTGCATTACTTAAACTTTTGACTGCGGGGATGGAAACGCAGCAGCGCATGCTTGCCGCTTTGCCGTCTGAACTTCGAGTACAAGTAGAACATTTTTTTGCGCAACATAAAGAGTTTGTTGCACGCATTCATGCACCCCACGCTATTACTACTTTGGGGCTTGAGTTACAAAAGCTTCTGGGGGATTGCGTGGTTGAAGGAGAGTCTCCTTTAATCAGTAATTTACGACGACATCTTCACGAGGGAATTCAGGGGTTGTATGGTGGGCACTGGGGAGAGATGTTCGATGTTATGACCAAAAAACAACAGACAGATGTTAGAGAGATGCTCGGCGATGTGTTTGCTGGAACGGTGATCGGTGGCGGTTCTATGATGCCTGGTGTCAAAGCTAGAAATGATGAATCAGAAGAAGATGAAGAAGAGCTTTATGATATAGATAATCTGCGCTGTCTTGCTGAGGCTCTTGTAAGTGCGCAAGAAGACTTTAAAAAGTGTTATCCAACGTGTACGGCGTTTGATCATTTCAATCGCTATGTTCAAGCGGTTGCCAATGAAAATATTCATGCAATGGCTCAAGCCGCATTTATGTATCTTGAACCGATGTACTTATCAGTTACCAAGGAACTTTTTGATATTCAGGTTACCTTGTATGAGCTGTTTATGAGCTCAATGAAAGGTAAGACTGCTGTTCCTGCCGAAGTGGCAGTAGTAGATAATAAACCTCAAATTGAAGCGACCTTAGCCTCAATTGATGCGTTGTTGAACCAAGAAGATGGACAAACGCTCTATAGCTCAAATCCGTATTATTATTGGCTTTCTACGCTGAAACGTCACGAGGGTAGCTGTACCTCTTATGCGTTTATTAAAAAACGTTTCAAGCAAGAAGGTATTGGAAAAGAATATTTTCAGCTCTTCAGGCTTTTTGCTCATGCGTATACTTTCTCGCATCACTGTCTTGATATTTATCACGAAGAGGCGGAGGGTGTTGGTGGTTATGGTTCATGGGATACTAAGCGACTTGTTCCTACCTTGCTTAATTATGCATTTACCTCAACAGTAGCTGCAAATTACTTTTTCAATGTACAAAAAATTGCACGCAACAACATTTGTTACGATGTCTTTACTCAGAAGGGTGCGATTGCTGATATGCGTACGCAGATGCGAGCGCTTGTTGCCGATTACATAGGTATCGCAGCAGCTGCGCCGGTGTTATATGGCTCGCCGCTGTATGGCAGAAGAATACAAACGCACTTGGGAGAAGAAGTAGAGAAGTTTGCTGCCTCATGGGTCTATTACCAGATTTTTTATAGTAATTTTTTCAATCGCAACGCATTTCTTAAGCCTGATGGCAAATCAGATACCGGCAGCTGGTCTCTGTGGCCTGCCGAATTTGGTCCTTTTCAAAAGGGGCTTTTGAGCACCATTGATGAGTCGGCAAGGTTTATGTGTCGTATAGCGGAAGCTACCTGTTATAACAAAATGAATCCTGATTTGATGGAAGATATTGAAACAGCAACACTGGGCATTGTTAACCCGGGAGCGATTCGTTATGTCGCTAAAGCGTTTCTTCCTATGATGTTGCTCAGTGATTTTGGCGCAATATTGGGTCTGCCATCTGGAGCAATTGAAGACCACTATGCTTTGCTGTCTCCTTTTGTTAAGGATCAAGCTGGTAACGAGAGGCCGAATCCTCGACTAAAAGGCATGAGTCCTGAAGGCTATTTTGCAGAAAGAGAATTATATCGTTACGCATGTCGTAGTGTTGGTTATACGGCTGGGTATTGGGTGAGTGGTTACATTCATGAAGAACTTTTTGATGCTGCTGGTAGCGCATTGAATGGGCTTTTGTCATTGGGTGATAAGATTGGTCTAGGTTTGGGTGATAGCCATGAAATGGTTGGGATATTCAAGCATGCTGCACTAAATGCTGTAGAGATGATGATCGATACAGTGAAACTTGTTCTCTGGCCAAGTGCTGAACTTGAACAGGCGATGAAGCCATTTTTGCGAGGTTTCTTGCTTGAGAGTGGTTATCTTGATTTTGATCATGATGAAAACGCCTACAGGGAAGCAGTGGTAAATATGACGTTAACGCAGCTGGCTATCCGTGGATTTGTTTCGCATTATGATGCTGCGGTGTATGCTCGTTCGTTTAAACGTGAGCCAACGATGGTCAAGGTTGATGAAATTTGCCGTCGCATAGGCAAGAGTCTTAAGAAGCAACTGGTCTGTATGGGTGCTGGTAAAGCAACTGAATGGCTGACTGAAAAATTGGGCGATGTTGCATACAAAGGCTTCACATGGGATGGAAAAGTGCTTGGTTACCATCTCTTGGGTGAAAACGCAGATGGTGAAAAACGCAGCATTAAGCTGAAAGGTGCTGGACCATTTACACCAAAGGTACGGGCATTATTTACCTCAGATGATAAGGTTACCAAGGCATAAATTACTGGATCTCAGACCACGGCTGGGATGGCAAGAAAATAAGAGAGTCCCCGGAAAATAAAATCTCCGGGGACTCTCTTATTTATCTACTTTTTTCTACACTGCAATCAGAGCTATGCCAAGTGTTTCTGCTGTATCTATAAATTTTTGATAATCAGCGATGAGCGTGTATTGTGCGAGCCATGCGATGGCACGTACATCGCCATGCTTGAGATCGAGCAGTGTTGCGCTGCCTAGCGTTGGTAGATCAAATTGTGGGTTGTGAGCACTTTGTGCTGCCTTGCAAATAATAACGCCGCCTCGGCCAAGCTCGATGCCGCGCCGTATGCACGCGTCGGTTCCCTCAATTGCCTCTACGGCAAGAACCATGCTGTCTTTGACAATGACAGTTTGGCCAAGATCAAGTTTAGAAACGGCTTTAGCCATCTGCATACCAAAAGTGATGTTATGTTGCAGTGCTGCGTCGATTTTTCCTGCAATGATGCCGGGCTTAGTTAGTAGTGCTGGTAACACTTCATGTTGGCGCAAGACGGTGATGTTATACGTTGCAAACTCATCGACGATGCGTTGTAAAATTTGTTGATCATTTTTGTAAGCAACGGTTGCAAGCAGTTTTAGCGCGAGCCAGTCGAGTTTTATATTCTTAAAAAAATACTGCTTATCAACTTTGCCAATCATGAGCACATGAGTA
>JAHFBQ010000006.1:0-11877 GCA_023249935.1 bacterium | reverse complement strand
AGGACATCAAGAATGGTGCTGATGTGATAAAATTCTTGGTTGATGACTGGTGCATCGCCAGCGGCATGATGCAGTGCCACCCCATTATCTTGGGGAAAGAGATTGATGACGCAGAAACTTTTTTGTTGGTTTCGTAACGCCTGGCACGCAGCTACAGGCAGGGTGCCTGTGCCGGCAATGATGCCGACGACCATCGTAATCCTAAGCGTTCTTCGATATCAAACGTAAGGCGTAGTGCTGCTGTGTCTTCGACCGCACGGTTACTTGCAGCGCCTGATTTGACGGCATTGATAAAATGTTCAATTTCTAATTTAAGCGGATTGTCTTTATACACAAAGATATGTTCTATGAGCGCTTCCTGGCGATAGCGTAGCTGATCCTGTCCGACTTGTATGCTGCTCGCGGCGCCGCGATGAATAGAAAGATCTTGAGTGGCAAAATTGAGATGAATAAATTCTCGTTCCTGATGTACCGACATGCTACGGCTTTTTATTTGCGATGCTCGACTAGAGAAAATAGTTGCCAGCGTGTCGTCTGCAAACACCAGCTGTACGCTTGCAATATCGCAATTGGTAGAGCTGATTTTCTTGCCTATGACATTGAAATGGTCAAGCGGTGCTGGTACCAAATTTAAGATGATGTCCAGGTCGTGAATCATGAGATCGAGAATAACGCTATCATGAGCGACGCGCGGGACAAATGGGCCAACGCGTTGCATTTCGATAAGGTAGGGGGTTTGAATAATTTTTTTCAGCTCCTGCAAAGCACCGTTAAAGCGCTCTACGTGGCCAACATGCAACGTGAGTCCTTTTTGAGCGGCGATGTTAAAAAGCTCTTCAGCTTGGGCAACGGTGCGCGTGAGTGGCTTTTCAATGAGAACATGCACGCCGGCGAGTAACGCTGCTTTGGCAACCGCATAGTGCATGTCGGTTGGTAGTGCGATGATGACCGCATCAACACGTGGTAGGAGTTCTTGATAGTCGGTGGTACAAAATACGTTTGGAACTTTAATTTTCTGAAAATTTTCCTGTTTTGCATCGGCGACGCCAACCAACTGTGCTGACGGGAGTGCTGCGCTTACAGAGGCGTGGTAGGTGCCCATGTGTCCTAAGCCAATGACGCCAAGCTTGATCATAAACTATGCTCCTGTTTCAAATGAGACCGTGGTATTGATAGTGGACCGACGGGAAACACCGCGCTGACTTTTTTTTATGAAATCCAAAAAAGTATGTACGGTATTTTCTTGCATAAGTGATGCATCAGCTTCTACTACGCTCATGATGGTATCAAGCGGTAATTTTTGCTGATAAAACATCGTGGCCACCTTTTTGATTGCTTGCAAGCTACCGCTGCTAAAGCCGGCTCTTCGTAATCCCACGATGTTGAGTCCTGCAAAGCCGGCAGGTTTTTCATCCATGATGCAAAAAGGGGGCAGATCTTGTCTTGCGCCACTAAACGGTGCAAGCGCTGTGTACTGGCCAATGCGCGTATTTTGATGCGTGGCGCTGTTGGCCATTAAAAATGCGTGGTGTTCTATGTAGGTGTGGCCACCCAGTTGGACATTGTTAATCATGACGACGTTGTGTTCTAGTGTTACATCATGAGCAATGTGGCAGTAATGCATTACATAGCAGTTGTCGCCAATGCTTGTTGTGCCCGTGGGATATTTTGATGCTCCTATCGATGCAAACTCGCGAATTTGGCAATTCTTGCCTATCCGAACGGTTCCTAGAGGAGTGCGGGTATTAACGTCTTCAGCAGGAAAGCCGATTGAGACATGTGGGTAAATGCGAGAATTCTCGCCGATATGTACCTTGCCAACAACAACGGCATATGGGCCGATCTTGGCGCCGCTATCAAGAACAACATGTGGCCCGACGATAGCGGTAGGGTGTACGAAAGTATCATCTGAATTGAAAAAGGCTTCTTCGAAAGAAGCCTTCAAATTTTTCATTTACTACTCTTTTTTTTGGTTGGGGCGGAAGGATTCGAACCTCCGAGTGGCGGGACCAAAACCCGCTGCCTTACCACTTGGCGACGCCCCAAAGATCTGAGGCTGGTTTAACTAGATCGATTCAGCAAGAACCGCGTTTTCACCAGTTGTGTTATTATACTCTAAAATCACACGCTCTTCAATCATTTTTCTTGTTTCAGAATTAAGCGGGTGCACAATATCTTTAAAAGAACCATCTTTTTTGCGGCGTGAAGGCATAGAGACGAACAACCCTTTGTCGCTCTTAATAATCTTCATGTCGCGTACGATAAAGCAGTTGTCAAAGACCATAGTTGCATAGGCTTTTAGTTTGCCTTCGTTTGCTGGATAAACTTTCACTTCTGTGATTTCCATGTGTAGCTTCCTTGTCTTCAACTAGGTTGAGCGCGTCGGTTAGCCAACGCGTTGGTTAGCCCATGCGCACCTGCGATTGAACAATCTCAACGACCTAAACACGTTCATAAATGTAATTCTTGGGCATATAGTTGTCAACTACTTATTACATACCTGTAAACTTTTCTCAGCCACGCGCAGCTTTGCTGAACGAGAAGAAGCGTTGGCAGCGATTTCTTCCTCGCTTGCTGTAATAGGTTTTTTTGTGAGGTTCGTAAGGACTTTCTGCTGTTCTTTAAAGAATGTCTTAACAATCCGGTCTTCGAGTGAGTGAAAACTGATACAAGCAATCCTGCCGCAGGGGTTAAGATAGTTCACGCTTGCCTTAAGAAAACTTACGATATTATCAAGTTCATGATTTACGGCGATACGCAAAGCTTGAAACGTTTTTGTTGCTGGATGGATTTTCTTAGTTCTCGAGAATGGGATGACCGATTCGACAATTTCTACCAAATCGAAAGTGGTCATAATCCGTTTCTTGCCGCGAGCAGTAACAATGGCTCGAGCAATCTTTGTAGCATTATAATCTTCGCCATACTCAAAAATAATCTTAGCGAGTTCATTAGCCGAACATTTGTTGAGCAAATCACGCGCCCACACTTTTTGATGGCCGGGTGACATGCGCATGTCCAAGTCAGTATCTTTGCGAAAAGAAAAGCCTTCACGTTCATGGATTTGGTTTTGAGAGGTGCCAAAGTCAGCAAGAATACCATCGACGCCGGTGACGTGTATTTTTTTCATGCATCGATCAAAATGTGCAAAATTGCCCCAGACCAGCTCAAGGCGCGGTCCAAAGGTGGCTTGCAGCGGCTCACCATTAACTTTGAGTGCAATTTTGTCCCAGTCGAAGGCAATAACCTTACAGGTAGGCTCTGCCTGGAGGATGCTTTGTGTGTGGCCCCCGCCGCCAAAAGTGACGTCGACATAGACGCCGCCGGGCTTAAGATTGAGCTGTTCTATGACCTCGCGTGGTAATACACTCTTGTGGTATATCGCTGCCTGTGGTGTTGTTTCTGGCTTCATAGTCCCTTTTTCTAGCGCACAATTTTAGTGAAATCAATCCAGCGGATCGGTTTTACCGTAAACTCGATAATATCATTGGATACCCCATATTTCTCGACTTCGAGTACAATGGTCCGTCCCTGGCGCTTGGAAAGTGTCCCAATACTAATTCTTTCTTGATCAGAAAGCAATTCGTAGGTTTTAAGATGGGCATCTTGTTCGTTTTCTTCATCAAAAACGCCAAGATAGCCTCGTACATAGGAGCGATCTCGTTGTGGAACAATGCTATCCACGTCAATGAGGCCGGTTTGATCGCTTTCAAGGCGTAAAACCTTGGTTTTATAGAATCTCCATACGCTCATATCGTCTTTTGCATCTTCTGCGGAAATCCAGCGACCTTTGGCTTTCTTGGCATAAATAAAGCCGGTAACAAATATCGGTTTGCCCATTTTATTTTGAACAAAAAAATCTAGTTCAGCGTGCAAATTTATTGGTTTTTCTTTATCGTCTACAAAGTTATAATCGTAAAATGCTTCCCTAAAGCCATAGCGTTCGATACCAACCTGGACTGTTTTATTTTCTATTTCTATCACTTGATCGAGATCGAGTTTGTTTTCATCTCGTAAAATTTCATACGTAACATCATCAGCTTGAGCGTGATCGGGAAAGACAGCCAGTGCAGCAAAAGTGTGACGACTATCAATGAAATCATCGCGAAATTGTATTGTGCATGGAGCTTTGCTCTTTGGCGGAATTTCTATGACTTCAGATTTACGCCAGCGCCAATTCTGAGATCGATGTAATTTGACGTAGGAAAAACAGGTTGCATACAAGGTGATACCGCTGACATTCTGTATGTAAAATGTTAGGTTTCTACGTCGACTTTCTGTATCTCCTTGTCTAGCCATTGATTCAACAACCGCCTTGGCTTCCTTCTCAGGGTTCGTAGATTTACCCAAAAAACCAGGCTTGGTTGTTATGTCAGAGGTATCTGCCGATGGTTGCGCTGGCGTGGCCGTTACGGGAGGTGTTGGTTGTGGTGCTACTTGGGGTGTTTGTGCTTGTACCAGCGGTTTTTGAGCTGGTGGTGGGGTGGCTTTTTTGTAGGCACAGCTGTGCAATACTAAAGCAGAAATAACCAAAAAACAGATTTTGAGAAGAGAATACTTCATCATGCTACTACGCTCCTTAATCCGCACCAGTAGGAAGGTTCTTCAAAAGAACCTCTGCAAGTACCAGCTTAGCCAGTCACGATTTCGTGTTCCAGCTGTTTAATTTTTGCTTCGAATTGTTTGTCAACCGCGACCATTGCTTCAACCTTTTGTACGGCATGGATAACTGTTGAGTGATCGCGGCCGCCAACTACAGTACCAATTGCCTGCAAAGAATTGTAGGTTAATTTTTTCATCAGATAAAAGGTCACTTGGCGTACAGCAGCGATATCTTTGTGCCTGCTTTTGCTTTTGATGTCTACGGGGCTCACATCGTAGTAGCGAGAGACAATGCGAATAATATTTTCCAGCGCGATATTCTCACGCTTCCTCTCCTGTGTATGTCCCAGGTTGAGCAATACTTTGCGGGCCATTTCCAGAGAAATGGGGGTATTGGTCAACGAAGCGAATGCGCCAACGCGAATGAGTGCTCCCTCCAGTTCCCGGATATTGGAGAGTACGCGAGAGGCGATAAAATCGGCAACCTCGTCAGCAAGTTGCATGTTATTGAGGGCGGCCTTTTTTTTGAGAATGGCGATTTTAGTTTCTAGGTCAGGCATTTGAATGTCCGCAACCAGTCCCCATTCCATGCGTGATTTTAAGCGGTTTTGCAGACCTTTAATTTCTTGAGGAAAAGTATCGCTTGAAAGGATGATCTGTTTTTGCCGTTCGTACAGCGAGTTGAAGATATGGAAAAAAATTTCTTGCGTTTGCTCTTTGTTGGAAAAAAACTGGATGTCATCAAGCAGGAACAGATCGATAGTTTCATAACGTTTACGAAATTGGTCAGAACGATCAAAGCGGATTGAATTAATAAACTCATTAATAAAATTATCTGAGGTTTCGTATGCAATGGCCAACGAAGGGTTTTGTTTCTTTACTTCGTTGGCTATGGCGTGCAGCAGATGGGTTTTCCCAAGTCCGGTGCTGCCGTAAATGTAGAGTGGGTTATAAATTTTGCCCAAATTTTCGCCTATCGCATAGGCTGCTGCATGAGCAAGTGAATTGGTTGGGCCGACAACAAATGAATCAAACGTGTAGGCTGGATTAATGTGAGCGCCGTCACGTTTTTTGGTTTTTCGGTCTTTACTGACAAGAGCTGTTTTGGTGTCTCGAGTAACGAGCGCTTGGCTTGATGAGGTTGTCTGTTTGCGAGTGCTACTTTGAGCTAAAAATGAGGAAGTCAAATCATCTTGTGCGGTAACGGAAGCGGGGATGATCGATTTTGTATCGTTGGCGTCCTCTTTGCACAGTACATGAACCTTAAGCTGTGTTGCATTGAGCAGCCGTCCTAAGTGTTTTTTTATCAATTCTGTGTAGTGGTCTTGAATCCAGGATCGAACAAATTGGTTGGGTGCCCGCAACACAATGTGCTGGGTGCTACTGTTCCATGTATCGAGACGAACCGACTTAAACCAGGTCTCAACAAGCTGGCTGCCGGCTTCTTCTTTTAAGATTTTTAGAAATTCGTCCCAGATGACTACCACATGATCCTCAAGAGCCAAACGATGTTGCTTGTTGCAATGGTATGGCTTTTTAACTACATTCACAGAAAGCATAAAAATAGAGCAGGTACTACAAAGGGTCAGTATACCAATTTTAAAACTTCGCGTGGATATGAAAAATAATGTAATTTTTTTTACTGGCTTGGGGCTGCTTTTTTTGTGTGCTTGTACAAAAAAACCTCAGGCGAAAAAGGATGCCGAATTTTGGTACAAAAAAAGTTTACAAGAGTTGCGACTTGAGCAGTCGGGCGAGGTTGCTTGGCGTAAAGCGTTGGGTTCCGTTGATCAGGCGCTTGCGATCGATAGTAAGCGGGAGCGGTACTGGGTGCTCAAGGGCTCATTGTTACTCAAACTAGGGATGCCAGCTCTTAGTGTAGAAGCATTTGAACAGGCACTTCGCTGCTCAACGGTGCCTGCATTGCGTGCTGAAGTGCTCAATAATTATGCCTGTGCGTTGGCAGAACTAGGACAAGAAGCTAAAGCATTTGCCCTGTGGCAAGACGCATTGGCAATTCCGTCGTATCAAACCCCCGAAGCGGTTTACTGTAACCAAGGGCAGTATTGGTTATATAAGAAGGAATATGAAAAAGCATTAACGCTTTTTGCCCGCGCAATTGAGGTTGGTGGTGAATACAGTGATGCCTATTTTTTCCGGGCACTTACCTTGTATAAGCTTGCGCGGTACACGCAGGCGCACGATGTTCTTGTGACATTGATTACTTTTGATCCTGATTATCAACCAGCCCTTGAACTTAAAAGGCAGCTTGCAGTGCATCTCTCATCGAAGGGGTAGCCCTCTTTCCCCTTTCCTTGCCCCACAACCACATAATCCTTTACTCTCATTGTAAGGGATGATCGATTATAGGGGGAGGGGAGTATGAAAAATCTAAAGGGCCTGTGTGCCTTGTTGGTTGTAGGGTGTGTTGGCGGCCTTATCGCTTATGTGCCTCGTCAGCCTCTTGTATTGGATGTAATCAAATTTTCTCAGCAACAATCTAGCCAGTCGACGGAGAAGGTTGCTGTGTCGCAAGCTGTACAGCCCGACCAACATTTTGTACCAGTCAAGATAGAAGAGCGTGACGGATTTGCCTGCATTAATGGGTTTGATGCTTTTGATCAGGTAGTAATCAAAGCATCACAGGCGTATACGGTCGTGGTACTCTTTTTCGCTTCGCGCAATCCTGCATCACAAAAATTATTGGAGCAGTTGCTGCCACTAGCCCAAAAAGCGGGAAACGCGCAGCGTTTTGTTGCTATAGATATTTTTCAGCACAGCGAAGGTGAGCAAGATAACCAGAATTATCAGATTGCTTTGGGTTGTATGAAGACGGTAGGGTTGCAGTCATTCCCATTGCCCGTTGTGCTCTTCTTTAAAGGGGGGTTAATGTGTACGGCTAGTGAAGGAGTGTTGATGGGTGATACTATCCAGTTGGCCCAGGTAGAACAGATGATTGTACGACTTGCAGCGAAAAAAGCCTGATTTTACGTAAAAATCAATCAATTCACCTAAAACCGGCGATTTAATCAAAAAATCGCCGGTTTTTCATTTACTTAAAACCCTCTGTATTATTTCACTTAGAAACATTTAGGCCAAAATTTACCACTTTTTACTCGTTTTGCAAAGTCGGTAAGAGCTGGTACATTAATCATAATGTTCTATTTGTAAAAAACGATTTAATGACGTGGAGGTTATTATGAACCGTTTCAAAAAATTCTTAGCATTGATGCTTGTTGTTGGCTTTGCGCTATCAACGGCTTCTGTGTCTGCTGTGTTGCCAGATTTCTTTAAGTCAATCTGTACGCAAACTCAGCGTCCGATCTTTGCAAGACCTGAGAAATTTTTTTCAGATACAACTGAAGAATATACAGGATTGCGATCTGTAGTGGTCTTCTCTAAGGGTAGGGTAGCTTTGTCAGGTAATTACGATGCAACACCCGGTTTTCTCAAAGCAACGGGTCCTGTAGATGCAATGAAACAGTTGCTAAAAGTGCTAGAGCGTCGCCAAAAAGCATTATCGACATTTATTGCAACATTGAAGCTTATGCGAGGCGATAAAGAGATTCTTAAGGGTAAATCTGCATTGCTTACAAAACAATATAATGACTATCTCCAGGCGAGAGAAGATGAAGAAACGCAATACAGGGCTGAAGCTGCGGCGCTTGTAGCTGCTATTACTTTAGCAGGTAGAACTCAGGCTCAATCTACTGGTGGTGGTCGTACTACAGCTACTTTGGGTGCGGCGACAATGGGTGTGGTAACAACCACAGGCTTCGCAGCAGCTGCAAATGTAGCACTGCCTTTTGCTGAGCAAGTTTTACACTTTACCGCAGCAGCTTCGCTCGAAATTCAGATACTAGTGGGATGTGCGCTTATCGGTTGTGAGGCTGCGCGTAGAACTTATTGCTATATGCGTAGGCCTAGGCTTGGTGGTGTACCTCCTAGAAATCCAGGCGCTCATCAATCTGGTAGTAAAAGAAATAGGAATCCACAAGCTGACGGCGATCAACAAGGAAACCCTCGTCAGCGGCCTGAAGACAGCGACGAAGAGGGTCAGGGTCGTGATGCTGGCGATGGTGACATGGGCCAATAATCATTCCTGAACTTAAGTTTTTTAACCCCCCGCAAAGCTTACAAGCCTTGCGGGGGTTTTCTTATGCAGCTAGGAGTTCTTTAGGCATTTTTTCCCGACATGGAGCTTTCAAGTGCGTCTGTGCTACCCTCAAAATGTATCACTAGTTGATCTAATGCGCTGTATGAGTGGGAGAGTGGGTTATGAATGTGATAAGAAAAGGTAGCTTAAGTCTTAAAGCTTTGCTTGTAGGGATGATTTTTATTGGTGGGGGAATGGTGGATGTTGATGCTGAGCAAAACCTTTATGTAGAACAGCCCCTTTTATTGGCTGCTGCACCAAAACCGCCTAAGGCTGCGCCAAAACCTGTACCACCAAAGGCTGCACCAAAACCTGCGGCCAAGCCATCAACGCCGCCGAAACCTGCGCCGTCTAAACCTTCAACGCCAGCGAAAACACCTACATCTACTTCGTCTAAACCCTCTACGCCGCCGAAAGCTGCAACCCCACCAGCGAAAACAGCTACAGCATCTGCAGTGCCGGTGAGTAAAAAAGGAGTACCGGTTTCTGCAGAAAATTTAAAAAAAGCGGAAGCTGGTAAAGCGGCAACTGCCGCCAAAAAAGAAGCTGCTACAGCGAAAACTGCTGCAGACAAAAAAGTTGCTGATGCGAAAGCTGCGGCGGATGCTAAAAAAGAAGAATTAAAACAGAAAGCAAAAGGCGCCTTATCAAGCGCTGGAAGCGCTGCGAAGGGCGCTCTGAGCACGTTAGCGCAAAATCCAATGTTTGCAGCAATGGCTGCACAGATGGCTGGTAAGGTTGCAAAACAAATTACTGGTAGAGATGATATTGCCGAGATGGTTACCGATACTGCGGTGACCGCCTCAACAGCACATGCAGAAGGAAGAGATGTCAAGAGTGCGCTGGCTGGTTCTGCCATGAAGCATGGGGCAGGACTTGCTGGTAAACTTGCTTCTACAGTGACAGGCCGCGACGACGTCGGGGACTTTGTTGGCGGTGCAGCTAGGTCCGCAGGGGCCGCAAAAGCGAGCGGCCAGTCTGTTGGGACCGCGCTTATGACAAGTCATGGCGCCAAAGTTGCTGGGTTAGCAAGTCAGGCCATGGGCAAGGTAACGGGCAGCTCTTTGGGCCAAAAGGCTGCTGGTCTCGCTTCAAAAGTATCGGCAAAAGTACCAGCATCAATTGAACAGACGCCTAATCGAGCGGCATTTATCGCTGGATTACAAGAGGCACTTGGCGCAGCAGATTTTGATGTGGATACATTGACTGTTAATTTTTCTCTAGAAGATGGTACTGCTGTTTCTGCGACGATACCGCTTGGGTACGCTGGCTTTGGTGATGCGGCTACACCGTTTGATGAAGTAATTGTTGCTCTGGGAGAAGAATTAACTGATCAGGCTGTTATTGATGAGCTTACGCCGATGTTGACGTTGGCGCCTGAAGAGGTGTTTGTTCTCAAACTCATTCTTATGCTTAACAGCGCAAACAAAGTTCCATCGAATGATGGCTCAGACCCACTCGCGTTTGATGGAGATGATTTTATTTTGGCTAATGTTACTATGTTGCTCAACCGCCTCGAGAAAACGGGGGGTAGTAAGTATGCAAAAAGCTCTCAGGCGGCATTTGACGCAGTGCGCGATATATATCAACCGCTTCTAGATCTGGTGCAGTTCCCACTTAATGTGTTGTATGCACGCGTTGTCGCTGATATGCCAGGTGGTTCGACGGAGTTTATACAGTCGCTCAATGTACTACGTGGTACTGCTGGTCATAAAGCTCGTACCGCTCTGTTCACCTCGATTGTGCCGCAACTGACGGCTGAGCGTAATCCTCTAGAGAAAGCACTCTTTGTGTATGCATTGTTGACGCATTTGCAAGAATATAACGATGGTTTTATTAAAGAAGATGCTGAAGATTTTATTACACAGGTGATCAATCAGCGGCTTGAGAAATTAGCAACAATATTACCCGACGTCATCTCAGCAATGGCTGCAGCTGGTTGTGATGGTGAAAGCATACAACAAGTACAGAGCTTCTTGGATGGCATAGGTGATAAACCGCGTACTGCTGGTGGCGATGAAGCGCCATCGTTAATTCCTCTTAAAATTTCTGATGATGATTTCAAGGCTGTTGCTGAGGGTATTGGTTCAGGGCTTGCTTATTTTACGGCGGTAGTAGATCCGTATATTCGTACCAATGTTTTGCATCGACAGGGTCATAATTTTAGTTTTGCCTATGACGTTGATGGTGCAAAAGAAGCGCTTGTTGCGTTGACCGTTCGCGCACTTGGTAAGCCTGATGTTCCTGTGCTGGCCAAAGAACTGACTGATATTTATCTTAGAGCTGACGACGATGGTGTTGATGCGTTCATAAAAACTTTTGCGGCGGTCAATGGATACGACGGCGTTATGAAAAAGATTCAGGCTGTGGTGGCGAAGGCTAAGGCTGGCGTTGATGTTGAAGTGGCTAATCTTGATGCCATGGTGATGGATCCAGAGGATATTGGTGGTGAAGAGGCTGCATCGGAAGCAGATCTTGGGGCAGATGAGCAGCCGAGAGACTTGGAAGATACGCGCCAGGCTGTTGAGGTATATTGATAATCAATAAACCAAATATTCATTCTTGAGTGATAAAAAAGGGCCGGGAGAATTTCTTCTCCCGGCCCGCGATCTTGAAAGACGAGCTACTAGTAGCCGCGCTTCACATCTTTTTTGTTCTTGTGAGCAACGCCTTTTTTGTCTGCTTTTTTATTGGTTTTATACTGGCGGGCTGCACCTTTTGGTTCGCATTTCTTTTTGCAGCAGCCGGTCATAAAACCGCATACCGCTAAAAGACCCACGAGAGCCATAAGTTTTTTGCTCATTCGATCTCCTTTTTAATCGTAATCTCGCTAATTACTTAGCGAACATGTTGCGTTCATCGCGACGCATTTCACGTTTTTGCTTACGATCTTTTCTTGGTTTTTTGTTTCTATGATCTTTTTTCATATGCACACCACGGTCATCACGGCGGGCTCTATCTGCTTTCTTTTTGCCGCAACCTGACATACCCAAGGCAGCAACGATACCAAGTAAAGCCAATACGTTTAGCTTCATCATAATGGGATCCTTTCGGTTAAGTTCATTACAGTTATACTTCTTTTTACTAAGTACTTTTCTTAGTTATATTCATAATAGAAAAAA
>JAHFBQ010000055.1 GCA_023249935.1 bacterium | reverse complement strand
GATTATGGTGGGCGAGACAGGACTCGAACCTGTGACCCCCTGCTTGTAAGGCAGATGCTCTAACCAACTGAGCTATTCGCCCATAACCAATATAATGTCATGATCAACTTACGCGATCAGTGACAGAAATAATAGAGTAAAAAGGGGCTGAAGTCAAAATCAATTTGTGACACGTGGTCATGCTTAATTTAAGTAGAACTGCGTGTCACAAATTATGATCTAGTCAATGATTAAGCCTCATGTTCTGGGATCTGAGTGGTTCCCATGTAGGTGCGATAATTCATGACAAATTCAACCAGGAGGCGAATACTTGCACCTGCTGAACCACGTCCTAGATAGCTGATACCTGGAACGCCGTCAGCTGTTCCTGCGATATCAAGGTGTGCCCAGCGAGCATTTTTAACAAATTCCTGCAAGAAACAGCCTGCAGTGATGGTGCCTGCTTTATATTCACCAGATCCAGTATTTCGTAGGTCGGCTATAGGGGAGTTATTAGCCGCTTTAAAATCGTCATCAAGCGGTAAAGGCCAGGTGCGATCACCGGTGGCGAAACCAATCTTTGGTAATACTTCAAGTAAGGTATCGTCTTGCGTCATAAGGCCGGTGTAATAATAACCAAGAGCGATAAGGCAAGCTCCAGTCAGTGTTGCAATATCGATAATAGTCTCAGGAGTATAAAATTTTTCTGCATAACACAAGCCGTCAGCAAGTATTAATCGGCCCTCGGCATCGGTGCTTTTGATCTCAGCTGTTTTGCCATTCATAAAGCGTATGACGTCATCTTGGCGTTGAGCGCTGCCATCAGGCATATTTTCAACGAATGGGGTGACGCTGACTACATTGACTTCTGGTTTGAGCTGAGCGATTATTTTCATAACAGCGATAGCTGCAGCGGCGCCGGACATGTCGTATTTCATGCCGTGCATACTCTCCGATGGCTTAAGACTGATCCCGCCTGTATCAAAGGTAATTCCCTTGCCTACGAGTGCGATAGTTGGAGCATTTTTTTCTTTTGTTTTGTACTCAAGTACGACAAATTTGCCATCTTGATGAGAGCCTGCATCGACAGCCAGAAAGCCGCCCATTCCCAACTCTGCTGCCTTTTCATGACCAAAAACGGTGCATGCAAGATGGTGTTCAGCTGCAATTTTTTCGACTTCTTGGCTGAGATAGGTTGGGGTTGCAAAGTTGCCTGGAAGATCGCACCAACGGCGTACTTGGTTCATGGCATCACCAATGATGGTTGCTTGTTGTAGGGCTGAAGCAAAGTTTCCTTTTTTGTCATCAGCAATTTTAATGAAGAGGTTGCCGTTCCATTCAGGGTGACTATCTTTGTTACTTTTCAATTCAGTAAAATCATAAGAGGCCATGAGGGCGGCAATGGCAGTCTGTTTAAGAAGTTCTTCAGCGCTGATTTTATATATTTCTTCATTTGGTAAAGAAAAAATTGCAGTTTCAATTGAAAGCTTTTTCAGTGTGAGGACCATGGTGCCAAGTGCGCGGCGTAGTGTTTCAAGATCGATGTAAGATTTTTTAGACTGCTTGCCAAGGCCGATAAAAATAAACTGTTTGATCTGGTCATTGTTTGGGGCAGTTAGTGTGTAGAGTTGCCCTTTTTTGCCTTCAAATTTGTGTCGTTTGAGCACAGTTCGTAGGTGAGGGTAATACTGCTGCTCGATGTGTTCAAGGTGTGCATGATTTACAAAACCATCGAGATTTTCACCTAAGAAGAAGACAAAGCCTTCTGTATTATTGCCCCAAAAATCTTGGTCGGCTAATTGCATGGTAAGCATACATCCCCCTTTTACGGCTGAGAGTCTGTTGATAAAGTTTTTTTCCAGATTTGAATACCATCTTTGATGATGAGTAGGCCAAGTGTGGCACATTTCATGCGGACCGGTCCAAGTTCGATATTAATAAGGGTTAAGATGTCCTTGTCATCAAGCTCTAAGACTTCGTCGAGATCCATGTTCTCAATTTTTTCACAGAGCATAGACGTTGCTGCTTGGCTGATGACGCAGCCGCTACCCTGAAACCCAATGTCAGTAATGTGATTGTTCTGTGCCGAGATCATAATATCGATTTTATCACCACATGAAACATTGATATCACCATGTGCAATTGTAGGTGAAGGAATGGCTTTACGGTAAGGTGATGATTTATAATGTTCGATTAATTCGTCATGATAGAGTGAACTCATGATAATTTATACAGTTAAATGGTTAATGGTAGCTGTCAGTGCTTGCAATATAGCATCAACATCCTGTTGTGTATTGTACATACCAATGCTGACGCGTACAAGTGCGGGTATATTGAGCAGATCGATAAGCGGTTGCGCGCAATGGTTGCCGGCTCTTACTGCAATGTTTTTTTCACCTAAGAAACTTGCTAGGTCGTGGGCGTGTACAGTGTCATGGTAAAAGCTTACCATATGCTGATTGGTGACGTTTTCATGAGCGGTAGCAATATGAATTCCGGGTATTTTTCCCAAGGCATGAGCAAGTTTCATACAGAGCATTGTTTCGTGCTTGGTAAGCTCAGAGAATGGTGCGTAGTGAGCCATAAAATTGAGTGCTGTTTGCAAGCCAATGGCACTAGCTATAGGCGGTGTTCCCGCCTCCAAGAGGTGGGGCATTGATCCCCAAGTGGCATTTTCATATGAAACGCTAAGGATCATTGAACCACCAACTTGATAGGGCTGTAGATCATTGTGCCAGCGTTTGTGTATGTATAAAACACCAATACCAGTAGGACCATATACTTTGTGGCCGGAGAAGACAAAAAAATCTGTTTGTAATGACTGAACATCGATCGGTAGGTGGGCGATTGATTGGGCTGCATCAAGCAGTACGGCGCCTCCACCTTTTTTAACTTCGGTGATTAATGAGTATAAGTTTGCAAAATTATCATCCCAGACATTGCCCAGTACATTTGAGGTGTGTTGTACCGCTAGTAATTTAACGCCTGTTAGATCAATGTTCACGAGTGAAAGCTTCTTAGTTTTGGCATCATACGGTATGTAGCGAATCACGAGCTTATTTTTTCTAGCAAGCTCAAGCCAAGGCAGAAGGTTTGCGTGGTGTTCAACTTGTGAGAGTAGGATGACATCGCTGTTGGCAAGGTGTTGTGAACCCCAGCTATGTGCTATCAAATTAATTGCTTCAGTGGTGCCCTTGGTGAAGACGATCTCGGTAATTTCGTAGGCATTAATAAATTGCGCTACGGTATTGCGAACATCTTCGTAGAGGGTTGTTGCTTTTTCGGCGAGGGGGTAGAGGCCGCGATGTACGTTGGCATTGGCGGTTGAATAAAAATTGCTTATTGAATCAATGACGGACTTTGGCTTTTGTGTAGTTGCGGCATTGTCAAGGTAGATAAGTGGCTGGCTGATTGTACCCGCAGCTGCAAAAATGGGGAAATGTGTGCTCAGTGTTCTGTTATCCATAAAAATGATGTGGTGTGCTACACCAGGGGGTGCGCTTGATTTTTTGTGGTGATGATCTATCTTTGGCGTTCGATCCAAGTTTAGGTCTAACAAAGAGTCTTGTCTAACAATATTGTGAAAGATCGTTGTGCTTGGTCAAATTGAGATTTAAAAAGGACTGATATGAACAGATTGTATACTTTCATCATTGTGACTACTTTTGCTCTGTGCCAACTGAAATTTGTATCTGCTGAGTTGAAGCAATTTAGCTATGAATATAAAACAGAGATTGTTTTGGGGGCTGAAAAAGGTTTTGGGCTTCCTAAGGTTGTTGAAGATTTTGCTAAGCGTGAATTTGGGTATTTGAACGATTCTCAGTGCTTTAAAACTTCATTTGTACGTGATGTTGCAGCGGTTCGCGCTCATCATATTGATCCAAGTAACCCCGATCGCGGTCAATTAGTTTCATTAATGACTGATGATGGTCTTGAAATTAAATGTACCTACTTCGATCGTGGAAGTAAGAATCTTGTTGTCACTGCGGCTGGTTTTACGAATGAACGTGAAATCATGGCTCCATTCGTCAAGATGTTTGAAAATTATGATGTTGTAATTTTCGACTATCGTGGTCATGGCTATGAACCCACGTATCTTACTGCTCCTTCTAGTTGGGTTACTTGTGACTTGGCAATGAATACTTTTGGTATAGATTCTCGATATTCTCGCTTAGGTGCCGTAGAGGAGCGTGATATAGCGGCGGTGGTCAAGGGCTTTAAAGCTCTTAAAAAGTATGAACATGTCTATGGTGTATCTGTATGTTTTGGCTCAGTTCTTATGCTTAAGGCCCAGGCGCTGCATCCAGGTCTTTTTGATCGAATTGTTGTGGATGGCTGCTGGAATAGTTTTCAGAAAATGATTGATAAATATCGGTATGATTTAAGGTTGCTTTGTAAGCCGCAAACTGGGGGATTTAAAGAGTACTGGTTATCGCAGCAAGTATGGTTTCAGGACATGATCTTGTGGCTTGCGAATAATGTTTGGGATCTGGATATTGAACAAGACATACATCTTTGCGACTATTTATCTCAAATTAAAGAGACTCCTGTTCTGTTTTTCTATGGTAAAAATGATTTGACTGTTTACAGAAATGAATTTGAAGAAATCTGGTATTCACTTCCTGTTCAATATAAAGCGGCTGTAGTTACGAGTAATCCGCACGTCATGAATCAATACAAGCAAAAAGAGCTTTATAAGTATGTGTGTGAAACCTTCTTTACCAGTGACTCTTTAGCAGCGTTTTATAAAAATTTTATGGCTCCTGTAGATTTACCGGTTTTAGTTGAAAAAGGTGCTGGAATAGATGAAGATAACTCTATTTAGGAAATATCGATGATCAAAATGATTAAGGGATTAACGCTTATTTTCGTTTTAGGGTGTACTGTTATTGTGGTTGCTTCGGATAAAGAAGCTGGTATCAAAAGTACCATAAGCACCGCTATGAGTACTGCTAAAAAACATATCCAAGTGGTTAAAGCATGCGGGACCTTGATGCATATTCCTTATATTTTGACGCTTGATAGCAAAAACTCTCAAGCTGTGCGGCTTGCCGGGTTGCTAGCTATGCTGCCGACTGATTGTAAGCTTGGGTTTAAGTTTTTTGAGCAATGCGATGATCGTTTTTTTAAGATTATGCTGTGGGATGTGCCAAAATTTGTTGCTTATTCCGGGGCAGCTACCTATGACGTGCTTAATGTTTTAAATCCAGAGCATATGGTTGCCCAGCGCCAGGGTAAGGGCGAGGATTTAAGAAAATTAAAATTGGATCAAGCTGCTGCATTGACGATTGAATTTATATTGCGAATTTTAGCCTGTGTAGCTTCATTTAAGGCGGCAGATCATGTGAGTTCTCGTGGGGGCGCCGATCTTAATATGTTGGCGGCACTTATCTCCGAAATTGCCGATTGTGCGGAGATAGCTCGTCTTATGAGTCGTTATAATTCTTATTCAAAAATTCCTGGCTGCGATATCGAGTTTAATTTTGAAATAAATCATGATGGTAATGTGAATTCAACACATGATGATGAGTCTTCTGTGGTTAGCGCTTCGGAGTAACGTAATAGGGTCTTAGAGCTATGTTTGAGTATCATTGTAAGAAAATTCTTATAGCTAATCGCTCTGAGATTGCCCTAAGAATCCAACAAACTTGTAAAAGTCTTGGTATAAAAACGGTAGCGATTTATGCACCTGAAGATGCTCAGGCATCCTATGTTTATCAAGCCGATGAGGCCTATGCGCTGTCTTTACAGGGCTTTCAGGCTTATCTTAACCAAGAAGAAGTTCTGGCCATTGCTTGCCAAGCTAGAGCTGATGCAATTCATCCCGGGTATGGTTTTTTGTCAGAGTCTTTCTCTTTCGCGCAAAAAGTAGAAGAAGCAGGGATTTTGTGGATTGGGCCAACAGCTGATACGATGTTATTGACGGGAGATAAAGCGCAGGCTCGTGCCTTAATGAACAAGATTAAGGTACCAATTAATCTGGGGCGTGAGTTTAAACCGGTTGCATTTGATCTTGACCGGGCAAAAGAATGTGCGCAAGAGCTAGGTTATCCAATCATTATTAAAGATTCTCTTGGTGGTGGTGGTAAAGCCATGCGTCGCGTCGAGCGTGATGTTGACTTTGGTGCAGCCTGGCATGCTGTGTTATCTGAGGGCAAGCGGCTGGGGTTTTCAGGCAATATTATTGTTGAAAAATATTTGGTCGATGCTCGACACGTTGAGGTGCAAATTGCGGGAGATGGTGAGCGCTTTATTCATCTCTATGAACGCGAATGTTCTGTGCAGCGCCGGCATCAAAAAATTATTGAAGAGGCTCCTTGCCGTTTTGTTGCGCAAGATGTTTTGAATAGTATGTATGATGCTGCAGTGTCTATAGCTCGCGCCGTGCGTTATCGTGGTATTGGAACCGTAGAATTTCTTGTAACAGACACCGGACGCTTCTATTTTCTTGAGGTTAACGCGCGATTACAAGTTGAGCATTCTGTGACTGAACTAACAACAGGGGTGGATTTGGTTGCTTTGCAAATTGCTATTGCAACAACAGATCGATTGCCTCTTTCTCAAAGAAATATTACTCGAACTGGTCATGCGATTGAATGTCGGGTGTATGCTGAAGACCCATCAAAAAATTTTCTACCAAGCGTTGGTGTCATTGATTTTCTCAAAGTCCCTCGTGGCCCATTCGTTAGGGTAGATCATGATCTTTGTGCTGGTAGGGAAATCACACCGTTTTTTGACGCTATGATTGCTAAAATTTCAGTTTGGGGCCTTGATAGGAACACTGCTTTAGCCAATATGCGGGCAGCCTTGAGTGATTTTGTATTATCTGGGTGTATAACAAACAGAATTTTGTTGAGTTCAATCCTGGTAAATAAAGATTTTGTTCTCGGCCGGATTTCTACCGATTGGTTAGCGAACGGCGATGTGCTTCAAGCTCTGTGTGTCAATCAAGTGGATCATGGGTCTAGTGCTATTGAACTTGAAGAAGAGGTAGTAGTTGCTGCGATTTTGCAGCAGGCGTTAGAGTTGCGTGCACATGCGCAAACCGCTGCTCGTGAGACGCCTGGTCAACGCAGTGCTTGGAGACGGTCTCAATGGAAATAAAGTATCTTCAGATCGGCAATAAAATCTATAGTTACACATTTGTTTTTCTAAATCCTAACGAAATTGCTCTGTCTCTCTACGAAGGAGAGCAAAAGCTTCAAACAATCCGAGCAAAAATTTTGCTGTATGATGTAGCTACTGGATTTTTAGCGTTTGATATAGGCGGCCGCGTATCTAACATGGTGGTTAAGACTGAGCAGCAGAACATCAGCGTGCAATGTTGCAAGACTCACGTATCGGTTCTTTGTAAAAAAATTCATGCACTACAGCGTGGTGGGCAGGGGATTTTTAGTCCTGAATCAAATACCTCTGATCGGCAACAAGATCTTGTGAGTCCGTTGAGTGGTCGCATAGTGCAAATTTTTGTCAAAAATAGCGATTTTGTAAAAATCGCAGCTCCCCTTCTCGTCATTGAATCTATGAAAATGGAAAACGTGATCTACGCATCTCGCGATGCGGTTATCAAAACTGTTTTCATAAGCGTAGGCGATTTGGTAAAACAAAATCAAAAGCTTATTAGTTTCAAACGAGCGGGAGAAGTCTATGGAGCATGTCAAACAACAGGCGAGTTCTAAGCGCCGGTTAAAGCTTGGTGATATTGCTGAGCATCTACAGGTTAAAAAATTTGTGGTTCGGGCTTGGGAGAAAGAGCTGGGACTTGCTCCGCAGGGGGGCTTGTACGGTGCTGAAGCTATCGAACTTTTCAAAAAAATTAAGCAGCTTGTCTTGATTGAGCACAAATCGATTGCGCATGTGCGTGACGTTATTGGTGCTGCGAAGGTTGAAAGTTCTGTTGAAGCAGAACCTCAGTCGGTTACGGGGGCAAGTGTTTGCGAGACGGAATATCACGCAGCAATGATGCAAGAAGAAGCGTCGGCAGCGGTCGAAGAAGCTGTGTGTATTGAAGCGGCGCCAACTCAAGTATGTGACGATTCTATGCAGTGTGCAGCTGAGGCTGTGGTTGCACAGGCTCCTGTTATTGAGTTGGCAGCTGCGCCAGCGGCTCCAGTAGTAGTTGCGCCAGTTGCAGCTGAAACTGGACAGCACGTGCCGGAAGTAGCAAGTCATACAGTGGTGGCAGCGCAGATACTCGGGGCTGGGGCTTCACAAGAATTTTTGGAAGAACTTGCTTTCTTTAAACAGGAATTAGTGAGGTTTCAGGAGCTTTTAAAGGCATAGTTGCTTGCCAAGCCTGCGTAATCTTGTTACAACTCCCGGACTATTTGTTATTACGCAGGAGTATAATGGCTGTACCACCACAACTACATGGACTTTTATTGATTAATAAGCCGGCAGGGCTCAGCTCGGTTGATGTTTTGCGTCAACTAAAATGGGTGCTTGGTTGGAATACAAAGATGGGGCATGCAGGGACATTGGACCCGTTTGCGACTGGGTTATTGATTGTGTGTTTGGGGCGGGGGACCAAATTAGTGCCGCTTTTAATGGATGTTTCAAAGGGATATGGGGTTGTAGCCCGATTCGGGCAGCTTACTGATACGTTGGATAAAACCGGTAGGTTGTTGAGTGAGCAATTAGTGCCTCAGTCTTTTGATGAACTTGTTAAAGAAGCAATAAAACTTTTGGGTGGGCAGTACAAACAAATACCTCCGGTTTTTTCTGCGCTGAAGCATGAGGGCGCGCCATTGTACCATCTTGCGCGTGAGCAGTTGCTTGATGAAGGAGCGTTGCAAGACTTAGCAGAATCAAAAGCTCGATGGGTGATTATCTATAAATTGCTTATTGATAGTATCGAGAGGCCGCGGCTCTCATTTTCATGCGAGGTTTCAAAGGGGGCGTATATTCGTTCTTTAGCCGATGACCTTGCTCAAAAAGTTGGTCTGAGGGCAACCACAGAGGAGCTATGTCGCACGTTTATAGGTCCGTTCTTGGTGGGCAGTGCTCATGAGCTTGAATCGCTCAAAAACAGGCAGTGCGTCGAAAAAGCATTAATTGATGTTGAAAAAGCAAGAGCGCTACTTGCATAAACAAGTAGCGCTTAAATTTTGCTAGGAAACTTGGTTGCGGGGGCCGGATTTGAACCAGCGACCTTTGGGTTATGAGCCCAACGAGCTACCAGGCTGCTCTACCCCGCGATGATTTCGTTATTAAGTGTTGATAGTATATGGTGGGTAAAATAATTGTCAAATAAAAATCGCATTATTATCAATGCTTGAAAAGACTTTTCTAGTCGTGTTTTTCTGTTTCACTGTGCAAATTGTGAATTAAGTTTGTGAAATCTTGTGGCGGTTTGCAAATATACGAAAACAGTTTGTCTTTGAATGTGAACGAGAGTTTCCATGCATGCAGCGCTTGGCGAGAAATTAATTTGCTTGTGCGGCCGTATAAGTCATCGCCAAGTAGTCCGTGTCCAATAGCAGAAAAGTGGACTCTGATTTGGTGTGTGCGACCGGTAATAATGTTGACAGCGACCAAGGAGCTATTTTTGTAGTAAGCCAGCACGTTATAAAAAGTTTGTGCCGGTTTACTGTTCATACCCATGTGAGACATTTTGTGTCCCTTGGTTGGATGCCGCCCGATTGCATAGTCGATACCACCTTTTTCTTCGGTGTGGCCGTGAACTACCGCCAAATAGGTTTTATGGACCTCGCGCTGCTTAAACATCTTTGAAAAAGCTATCTGAGCTGGTTGATTCTTAGCGATGATAAGCAGGCCAGAGGTATCGCGATCAAGCCGGTGAACAATTCCAGGGCGCTCCGTCTCTTCAAATTGGTTAAAATCTTGGAATTCATACAGTAATCCATGTACCAAAGAATCTTCATCTTTGTTATTGGTTGAATTATGGACAACGAGGCCAGCGGGCTTATTAATGATGAGAAAGTCTTCTTGTTCGTCGATTATTTCAAAATCGATTTTGCGTGGCGTAAGATCAAATTCTTGGGTATGCACAAAATTAACATCAACAACATCGTTAAGACGCATTGCATAGCTTGCTTTTGTAGAGACTTTTCTGTTGATGAAAATCTTCTGCAGGTCGATCAATTGCTGAAAATAAGAACGCGAATAGTCTGGAAAGTTGCTGAAAAGGAACTTATCCAAACGGGTACCAACGTGGTCTGCTTGCTGGCATGTGATTGTGATGCGATCATTTTTTTTAGACATAACGTAACGAAGCCCTACGACTTTTCAAAAAAGAGTGTTAAGCTTTAAAAGCCCTTGCGGATGATACAAAAAGTCAGTCGATTATAAGATTTAGTCCAGTAAAGTAAAATAAGTCAGATAACGGTTTCACGGATGCCGAAAGCGGGGAATGGCATGCTAGAAATAAAGAAAATATTATTACAAATTGAAAACAATGTTGGGGCTGTTATTGCCCAAGACAGTGTGCTTGGTAGCGATCTATGGCAGATTCTTGTTCAGCAGCATCCCGCAGACGTTGCAATGCTTCTTGAGCGGCTTACAGAAGTTCAGCAGCTTGAATTTCTCAGAAAACTGCCAAAAGATCTCTCGATCAATACTTTTAAATGTTTAGAA
>JAHFBQ010000054.1 GCA_023249935.1 bacterium | reverse complement strand
CGAAACTCAACCATCACACCTCACCCTCTCATTTATTGTAGATCTAATTCTTCTTCGCTAAAAGTGTCAGACTCTTGATCATCACAATCGCTCCCCGTGTCATCTTCAGCTTGCTGCTGGATTGATTCGCAAGAAGGCGCGTCACCCACATACTTTGCTAAAAAGAAACTTGCCAGACTTACCGCAATACCACCACCAATAAGAGCTACCATCTCTGTGGTTGAAAAATTTTGATAGGTAATGCGCTTAAACACATCTCGTATTTCACAGAGAACAGCACCCCGCAACTTACCGGCTTCAACCCCTAGACGAATATGCTCTTGCAGCATATCGATAATATCTTGCTCTAGCTCTTGCCCCGCCGCAAAAATTGCCAGTTCCTGACTTGATAGACTGCCATAACGCACCGCGCTATCGGCTTCCTGCTGATCTGCTAGATCAGCCTGACCAGCACATGCCGCAGCAACAAGACCAACAAATAAAAATACACCACACAATGATAAACGGGTAAACATAATCATCTCACACTTCCTCCTTAATCCATTTCTCTACAAAAAAACAGGGCGCTGCTCGTGAGCAGCGCCCTGTACAAGTCTCATCACGCCTCACGGCGGAACCGAATCTTGTTCGATTGAACCAACTTGCGTTGAATCAGTCGATTTATTTACTTCTTAGCAGGAGCTTTTTTAGCTGCTGCTTTTGCCGGAGCTTTTTTAGCCGGAGCTTTTTTAGCTGGCTTAGCTTCTTCTGATTCTTCTGAACCATCTTCTTCAGACTCTTCAGACTCTTCGGATTCTTCTGAACCATCTTCTTCAGACTCTTCAGATTCTTCTGAAGCTTCTGATTCAGCTTTTTCTTCTTCTTTAGCAGCTTTTTTGCCTTTAGCAGGAGCCTTACCCTTAACTACTTCTTTACCTTTAGCTGGGGTTGCTTTTTTGCTTTTAGCTTCTTCTTTTTTGTCGTCGCCTTTAGCTTCGTCTTTTTTAGTTTTTTCAGCAGCTTTTGCAGCGTCTTTCTTAGCTTTTTCAGCGTCAGCTTTAGCTTTTTCCAACTTCGCTACAGCAGCTTCTTTAGCTTCTTTAGCTTCTTTGGCCTCTTTAGCAGCTTTATCTTTATCTTCTTTAGACATTTTCTTGTCTTTTTTAGCAGCTTCGTTTGCTTTGTCAGCTTTTTCAGCTTTAGCTGTTGCTTCTTTAACTTCTTTTTCTAGACCTTTAACATCAGCCTTCTTGTCACCCTTGGTTGCGTCATCTTTAGGTTCTTCTTTACCGAACCAGCCGAAGTGCTTACCAACGAAGTAAACTGTAACACCAGTAACAACAGCAACAGCTGTGATGATCAAAGCCATTCTGATAACTTTGTTACGTTGGTTACGGTTTGCTTGCAATTGTTCAATTGCAGACAAGTCATTAAGAGAAACTGTACCATTCTCTACTTCTTGAGCCAAAGCAAGAGCTGCAGTGAATTCTGCATCGGTCATTGTTGCAGCAAGCTTTTGTGCTTCAACAACGGTATTTTCAACTTCAGTTGTTGTTACAACATCGGCAGAAACTTGACCAGCTACGACAGCGGCGGAAGCGGCTAATACTAGCCACATTTTTTTGAACATAGGATACTCCTTAAAAAACACCTAACATCTAACTACCCTACTTACCTCACCAAAGAAGTAAGCAACACCATGAGAAACGTTTCATTGGTCGTATAGTTATACCGCATTATAAACAAAAATCAACACACATCTTTATGCCTCATCACAAAAAACTATTTTAGTTTTTTGATTGTTTTTGACAAATTGAAAACTTTGATTGAATAACTCGATGCACTGTTTAATTTGAGCGCAAATACTGTACGCCACGCAGAAGATATTGCATAAAAGATATAGCGCCACAAATCAAAACCATGCTCATGAGTAATGATACCCAACCGCACAGCTGAAGATTAAATGTCGCTCCAGTGAGAACTAAGATTACAAGCAGCAATACCAGACAGGTTGTTATCTTACCAAACCAGCTCGGCTCGATTTGCAACCGAGGTCTTCTTATATAGAGAAGGATCCCACCAAACATTAAAATCGCCTCCCGCATTGCAATAGTCATGACAAACCAGCTAGGGAGAAGAACGTCTGGACTACTTATAAAGAAGGCTCCCAACGAACAAACAACAAGAAATTTATCAGCTATTGGATCAAGCACAGCTCCCAACCATGTTGGTTCATTAAGCAGCCTGGCCATAAAACCATCGAGCAAATCAGAAATCCCTGCAAGGCAGAATAGTACCAGGGCACTCCCCCATGCATGCCGCAACAGGGAGAAAACAATTAACGGGGTCAACACAATGCGTGACCCCGTTAACACATTTGATACGGTAAATATCTTATTCAAGCTTTTTTTTTGTAGCATACTAGTTTCACTTTTCTCAAACCACCAACTTGGTCCTTCCTGCGCAGGCAGTATACTACATTATTACTCAATGTAAAAAAAGCCAGGCTAAAAAGCAGGTTAGATGATCACTTCGAAGCCAGAAGCAAATTTAACCGCCCAGCCCTTACTCACTTGCTCACGCACTTTTTCATATTCAACAGCAAACACAGAATCAATCTCTGTCAGCCGCTTATGTTCACCAGCCAAATACACCCACGGATTCACACCGCGAAATTTCGTAGGCAACACTTTATCAGCTTTTTTAGCATCTTCTACTAGAGTATAGAGTTCTTTATAGCGCCACGCCTTATCCATAAAGTTTCTGATCGCTGGGTCGGTAGCATTGGTCAACCGCTCCCAAATCAGATCGTCAGTTGAGAAATGTACCTCATCAAACGTCACCACTTGCAACTCAAGTGCTCTACGGATCGCTTTTGCCACCAAGGAGTACACCACATAATTTGCAGGAGAACCCCACTCATTTACCGTGAGAAAGAGTGGGACTTTGGCGAATTTTACTGCCGCGGCCTGCTCAACAAAAAACCAACGCCCATCTTGAAAACGCATCGCCGATAAAATCTCTTCAATATCCTTTTCGGTCAGCAAGCCAACCATCAGCCCACCACGCAGATTGTACTCGATACGATCAGCACAAAGGTCAGGCAGATCCTGCTCAAGCATTCTGTAGCTTTCGCTCTTGTGAAGCACATCACGCAGTTCAATACCGTAAACAGCTAAAACTTTATCTATTGAATACTTTCTCAAAAACCACTCATGAATATCATCCTGATAAGAATTTTTCTGGGAATTATGATTAAAGATATGATCACCAAGGTGGGAAAATACTGTATGAGAAACATCATGAAGTAATCCAGCAATCTGCTCATTTAGTGGCGCATTAAAGCGGCGCAATATCGCCCACACGCCAAGACAGTGAGAATAACGACTATATTCGGGCACGTTTCTGATCCATCGCATCACACCATATTGATGAATATGACGAATACGCTGAAACGCAGCGCTTTGAATTACATCTAAAATTACACGCTCCTTGACAGGAAACGTCCCATAAAGTGTAGTGATCTTGTCACTTTGAATAGAAAACATCGCTTGCTCATTCTTTAAACCATGGGAGTCATACATGGCCGCAGATTCAGCTGAACTATTGGCTTTTTTGTAATAAATAGTCGCAAACAAGCCGGCAAGTAAAACTACTGCTCCCAGAATGATTGTCCGCCTGTGCACAAAATCGATTACCATAAAACCCTTTGTAAATGCAAGAAGCCACAGCTCAACTTTTACGGGAAAGGGTACCCCTAAGAACCCTTGTAAAAACGAGAGAATAGAGTATACTTCCCCGACCTCGTTACATACGATGAGATGCAAGTATAGAAAAAAAATTGAAATTGTAAATCATGATCATCCCGAACGAAATAATTTTCTTTTTACAAATTTTTTGCGTTGCCCTCGGCAACCTTGTCATGCTTCGGCTTGGGTGTGCAGCACTCACGACATACGTTGGCCTGCTAGGCATTCTCTCTAATCTTTTGGTATGCAAAGAAGTTGTCCTGTTTGGTTTCACCGTAACCGCAAGTGATAGTTTGGCCGTCGGCCTCATTCTCGGACTCAATTTGATACAGGAGTGGTTTGGCAGGAGAGCAGTGAAAATCGCCATCATTGCAAATTTTGCCATGCTCATCTCATATCTAGCGTTAACCCAAATACACCTGTGGCACATCCCAGCTCCCAATGATGTGATGCATGAACACTACCACGCCATCTTCACGCTCATGCCTAGGCTTGCCATCGCATCATTAACCAGTTATCTCATTGTTCAACTGGTCGATAGCAGCTTGTACCGCTGGCTGGCTACGCTCACAAGCGGCCGCTTTTTCGCCTGGCGTAACCTCGCTTCTTTATGTACATCTGAACTACTTGATACAGTCCTCTTCTCATTTCTCGGCTTATACGGCTCTGTCAGCAGCATAGGTGACATCATTATCTTTAGTTATTTTGTAAAACTTATTTCTATTGTCTGCTTTATGCCTCTCATAGCCTTCATTAAACGATTAGTACCACAACAAGGCGAGCCTTATGACCCAAAAAACTTTTAAGTTTGAGATCATCTATAAATCTAGTAAGTCACGCGCACGGGTTGGCCGTATTCACACACCACATGGCGTGATCGAAACACCAAACTTTGTCGGCGTCGGCACCAATGGTTCACTCAAAGCCCTCGATAACGTTCTCCTTAATGAGATCGATCTGCAGCTAATGTTCTGCAACACTTATCATCTTATGATTCAACCAGGTAGTGAGGTTGTACAACAAGCTGGAGGTATTCATAATTTTATTAATCGCAAGCGCCCGATCATTACCGACTCTGGCGGCTTTCAAGTATTCAGCCTCGCGTACGGTGGCGTCGCCAACGAAATAAAAAGCAAAGGCACTAAAACGAATGCCTCCTCTGTTATAAAAATCACCGAAGAGGGTGTGCTCTTTAGATCGTATAAGGATGGTGACCGCATTTTGCTGACGCCTGAAACGTCTATTCGTGCACAAAAAAAAATCGGTGCAGATATCATGATCAGTTTTGATGAGCTGCCACCATACCACATATCGCCAGATAAATTACGCCGCTCATTTGAGCGTACGCATCGTTGGGAAAAACGTTCACTTGATACTCACTTGTTGCACCCAAGCGACCAGGCACTCTATGCAGTCATCCATGGCGGCATCGATAAAAAACTTCGCCAAACAAGCTGCGCCATCCTGCGTGATTTGCCATTTGACGGCTTTGCAATCGGCGGCTCTGTAGGAAAAAATCGTGAAGAGATGTATGAGATGCTCGGTTACGTCATGCCAGAGCTCCCCGTAGATAAACCAAATCATCTGCTTGGCATCGGCGACTTAGAATCGGTACCTCATCTTGTACCACTTGGTATTGATACTTTCGACAGCTCACATCCAACCAAGGCAGCACGCCACGGTCTGCTTTTTACAAAACAAGGACCACTACGATTGGCCAAGCATGGCAACAGTACCAGATTTGAGCCAATCGAAGCTGATTGCACCTGCTATACCTGCAAAAATTATACGATGGCATATCTTAACCATCTCTTCAAAGCACATGAACCGGTAATTCTTACGCTTGCTACCATTCACAATGTCCATTTCATGATGGATATGATGCGCAGGTATCGAGAAGCAATTTTACGCGACGAAATTTAATAAGGGCCGCTTAAATCGGCCCTTTCTTTTTTGATCAAAAATAAATGTTGTTCTTAAGACACTACTACTTTTTTATAAGCTCAATCTGCGAATTAGAAATAACCATTCTATACGACAGACCTTCACCAGAACATAAATCAGCGCTTGAAATATCCGAGGTTGTTACAACATCGCTAGAAACAGATGGCCATAGTGGTGATTTCAAGACCGCAGACCAATCTGTTATCAGCTCGTCTTTGTATCCAACGGTTTGTTCTTTGATATTGGCAAAAAAACCTACCTCAAAGTTCAAATACATCTCTATGCGGCTCTGCCAAAAAGACTTTCCAACCTCTTGAAGATAAAATTGAGCATGTTGTTCCTTACCCCTAGCCTCACTTCCATGAAGAATCAGTTTTCCATCACTCGACATACAGAGTAAATGCCAGGCCTGAAGATAGTTTCCTAAATCTACAGCTATATCCACCTGGGTTGTTACTCCTGGTTTCAAAATCACAGGATTAGCTACTTGAGCAAGTCGATCTGTGCAAGAAAATTCATAGCTCGTATTGTTTGCAATCTCAACTATGCGCATCTTTGGAGTCGCTTGCGTAAGCAGACCCGATGCAGTTGATGCTACCATCAAACCAAGTGCAAATATTAATTGTCTTAAATTCATCATTGTAATCCTTTGTTTTAACGCAGAAGTGGATATTGCGAAAACCCAATCAACTGACATTCCGCTTCTGGAATAATCCCAAACTGATCTCGAACGCGCTCCTGCATGGTTCGTGCTACAGCGATAACATCTGCCGAAGTTGCACCCTCTTTTGTTACCAACATGTTTGCGTGGAGATGATATACCATAGCTCCACCAATCGCTAATTCACCTTTCACGCCAACCTTTTCTAGATAGTAGGCCACAAAAGGCACTTTTTTACCAGCAATCGTAAACGGTAGCTCTTCTGGTAAGAAATTTCTAAAAAAACTGCCGCAGGTACGCTCAAGTGGGTAACGACGGTTACGATGCCTGATAATCTCGTGACGACGACCACGGGCATAGGCCACTTCAACATCAGTAGCCTTTTTTAGTTGGAAGGTAGCATCAAATAAATACCACTGCTCATTCTGTAAAGTAGATTGATTGTAGCCAAACCCAAACCAATCGTTGCCCACCTCTTTTACTTTCCCTGTTTTCAAGTTCACAACCGTAGCGCTTACCAGAAAGTGGCTCAATAAAAACTCACAATAGTGAATGTTAATAAACACAGAGCCGCCAACGGTTCCAGGAATGCCACTGAATTCTTCAAGCCCAAGCAGGTTATGCTCCAGAGCCATTTCAATAAGCACAGGCACCGCCACCCCCGCGCCGGCGGTAATCAACCCTTGTTCTCTATCAATCTTTATTTTGTCGTTTTTTGGTCTTAAAACGAGACCATCGAAACCTTCATCACTAATCAGGATATTGGCCCCTTCCCCCAAAATAAAGGTTACCAGCCGCTCGCTTTGAGCAAATGTGACGGCAGTTACTACCTCATCAAGGTTAGTTGGCTCTGCATAAAAGCGAGCTTCTCCACCGGTTTTGAACCAATTTTTATCCTTCAAACTGACATTTTTTTGAATAAGCATGCCATTTCCTATGTGAAAAATTTTTGGTTCACCAACATTACCACGATTCTTTTTCTCTGTACATACGTTAAAAACAGCCCTTATTTCACTTTAACACACAATTCTAAATACATATTTGAAATAAAAACACCAACAATCCAGTTAAATATTTTCAGTTTATAAAATTATTGAATATATAATTTTCAATTTGTTAATATCAGAATCGTAAAGAGAATACAACATTGCACTGAGTATGTATTGGGGGATATTATGAAATTACTCACACGTAGCAATATTTTTGCGCTGCTTATTTTCGTGTGCACGGCAGCCACACTACATTCAGAACCAACAAAACCTGCGGCCAAGACCGCAAAATCTGTTCAATTAAAGAGACTTGAGGTAGCACATAGCAACCTTGGCATCCATTTACTCTTTGATTTCGTCCAAAATACACAAATCAAGCCAACCTACAATGAGGATGCTCTGGCACTAAGCATCTTTTTTGCAGATATAAGCCCGCGAGATCTACAAGCAAATAGCCAATGGGGAAAGCTGGAGAAACTTCATGAATCTGGCTTATTAACAAGCATTGAGCTTGAAGACCCAAATAAGGCAACACGTGGAAGCACCGTACGTCTATATTTTCCAAAAACAATCACAGCTAAAGACAATTCAAAACATGAAAACCAACTCCTTATCAAGTGGTATACGGTAGAAATCAATGGCACGCGACTCGTTATCGATGCAATCTCAAAACAAGCCTTAGAAGATGTGAGCAAACAAGGACAAACAATTGTTACGCTCGCAACTAACGATGTAGTCCAGAACGATTTTTCACCAATGACCGGCCTTACAACATCTAATCAAGCAACAGAGCGACGCATCGTCATTGACGCTGGTCACGGCGGCACAGACATAGGCGCCACAGGATGTGGCAACGTCTGTGAAAAAGATATAGCACTGCAAGTATCAAAGCTCTTGGCAAAAAAACTAAAGGCTGTTGGCTACAAAGTGCACCTGACTCGAAATGATGACCGAAATGTTTCATTGGTAACACGCAGTACACTTGCAAACCAACTCAAAGCTGATGCATTTATTTCCATTCATCTTAACTCATCTGGCAAGATTGGCAGCAACGCAACCGGTGTTGAGACCTACTTTTTAGCTAAAGATGGCGTACTACCTCCTACACATGTTGGTGGGTATTATTTCGTTAATACTGAACATGACCAAACGCTCATCGACAAGCTCAATAAACATACACGCAACAAGATAGAGTCCTCAAAACTGCTTGCAACGTGCGTACAAAATCAGCTCATTAGAACGTTGCATGGAAATAATGTCACCGCCAAAGACCGGGGCGTGAAGTCAGCACACTTGCGGTTACTGTTGCGAAACAACGTGCCAACCGCCCTAGTTGAAATAGGTTTCATTACAAATCGCAAGGAAGCTGCACAACTTGCGACGCAAGAAGGCCAAGAAGTAGTTGTGGATGGGATCTCTCGAGGTATTACGCGGTATTTTGAGCAGAAGTCATAAGAGTTCTTGACTGCTTGTAAATAAGTGGATAAACCCGAATAAACCCCTTTTTTGAATTAATTTCATTCAAAATCGGCAAAAAAAGATTTATAATGAGAGATGTTAGTGTGTTTGCAAACACTCAAGCCTAAGATTAGATTAACAGTACTCTCGTCCTGCGATTGCCAATTCAACACGCGAAAGGAGATCTTATGGACAAGCATTTGTCACTTTCCTTTGAATTGATCTACCTCATGGGATGGCTGCTCAAGCACGAGAAAGGCATGCTTAATTCACTTATTAAGCATGCGCTCAAAAACGGGCTTGCACATGATTTAGAGAAAGTTCAAATAGACGCACAGGGGGATGCGTCGCAAGAACTCCAGTCAATTATTCTGGATTTCTTAGCGTTTCTTGAACGATCTCTAGCCAAGAATCTTGACGCCACGCACGATGCTACACATCATGATGCCACGCGTCATGACGCTACGCATCGCGATGCTCAACATCACAGTGACCAGAAACAACAGCCTGACGCCAACGAACTCAAAATTCGTTTGCAACGAGCAAGACAGCTTTTAACAAAAGAACTTGCTGGTGAGCAAACAGATGCACCAGCTGAGAAAAAGGGATCAGGGAAAACAGTTAAAAAAGAATTATTCAACGATATTCTAAAAACTTGGAAACCTAACAAGAAAGATCTCGTTCATTAATTCACTTGAACACGATTTTAAAATAAAAAAGGCTCGTTCAAAACAACGAGCCTTTTTTTGTTGATAATTCATTCTTAACGTAAAACTTTCCTCTCCCTTTTAAGGTCCAACTCTAGTTCATTAGAGAAAAAGGTCTTTTGAGCAACAGTCGGAATGGCATAAACTGCTATAACTACTCCTATATCACCCTTTCTTAAACCATCACATGGGAAATCTTTTAGTAAAATAACTGTATCAAATTCTACAAATTTCATATGTGTATTACTTTACATATAACGTAGTTAATTCGGGAATATCAGAACCTTCTCGTAAGATCCAGCCAGTCCTTACCGTCGCACAATTACCATTTATGCCTGTTATTGGAACGTCTACTGAATATCGCCGGCCATATTGATCCATTTTTCCTAAGATTGTTTCACCTGTTGGCTAAGATACGCTATGCCTTCCGAGGTACTATCTCTTAATAGTCGAGCAAAGTCTTTGCTATGTTGCCAGAGCTCTTTGTGGTTAGAGATAAGTTGCCAGCCAATCATGCCTCCAAGAGGCATAAGGATTACATAAAGCTTCATATCAAGATTGTTTGGAGCTTGGTCGCTTGAGGCCGAGTAGTTCTCAGCAAGGACTACTGTTCATAAAATTCCTTGAGCGTAAACAACGATGTACCGTCACTAAAATTTGGAATAACCATAACCTGAATAATACGCTCTTCGTCATTTTCTTTAACAAAAATTTTGAAGCAGTCTTTTTCGGCTTTGATTTCTGTTATTGAGTCCATAGTGATTTTGTATACAAGTTGATCTTCAAATGCCAATTGAACTATCGCATATCCATCATGTACTGCAAAATAAAGACTCAATTCAAAACCATGATTATCGTTAATCCTATACTCAAAAATTTTAGCTTCTTGGTCCACCGTTTGAGGTTCATTACAAAATAACGCCATCAACGAGAAATCATCAAATTTAATAAAAGATGTACAATGCGATGCAGGTGGTACTGCTTGTTGTGTTTGTGTTGGATTGTTTTTCAGCATGAACTCAGATGAAAAAGGAATGATGTTCAAAACCCACCTAACTTGTATCGCCGGAGCTTGTTCATCACCATCCGTAAAAATTTTAAGCAACCCTTTTTCTGCTACAATTTCTGCAACATTGTCTACGCCAATGTTATAAATGGTTTGTTCCTTATTCTTTAATGTTACAACTGCATATTCATCAAAAGTGGCAAAATGTAGTTTTAATGTGCAATCAAAAAAATCCTTTGTTTGATATTCAAAAAATTGCTCATCTGACATAATTTTTGG
>JAHFBQ010000053.1:10356-10899 GCA_023249935.1 bacterium | reverse complement strand
CAGCACGTGTTGCATGCAATGCATCGTCAACACGGTCTTTCTTTTCTTTCATTTCAGTTTCAGTTGCAGCACCAACTTTGATCACTGCTACGCCGCCAGCTAACTTAGCCAAGCGCTCTTGTAACTTTTCTTTGTCATAGTCAGATGTCGACAACTCGATTTCAGCCTTAATTTGACCAATGCGCGCTTTGATATCAGCTTCTTTGCCCTTGCCATCAACGATGGTGCAATTGTCTTTGCTGACGCGTACGCTGCGTGCGATACCAAGATCCGCAATGCTTAAGCCATCAAGCTTGATACCTAGCTCATCGGAAACAACTTTACCGCCGGTCAATGCAGCAATATCTTGCAACATTGCTTTACGACGATCACCAAAGCCAGGAGCTTTAACAGCTGCCACAACCAAGGTACCACGCATCTTGTTAACTACCAGGGTAGCAAGTGCTTCACCTTCAACATCTTCAGCAATGATCAACAACTGACGACCTTGCTTAGCAATTTGCTCAAGCACAGGCAACAGGTCTTTCATGCTTGAGATCTTTT
>JAHFBQ010000053.1:6902-10346 GCA_023249935.1 bacterium | reverse complement strand
ACAGCTTCCATTTTTTCTGTATCGGTGATGAAGTACGGTGATACGTAACCACGATCAAATTGCATACCCTCAACAACAACCAGTTCACTCTCCATACCCTTAGCTTCTTCAACCGTGATAACGCCATGCTTACCAACTTTGGTCATTGCGTTAGCGATCAAATCACCAATGTACTTGTCGGAGTTTGCAGAGATCATAGCAACCTGCGAGATCTCTTCATGGCTTTCTATGTTTTTCGACATAGCGCCAAGTTCTTTCACAACCGCTTCAACTGCTTTATCGATGCCGCGCTTAACATCCATTGGATTGGCGCCAGCAGCAACGTTTTTCACGCCTTCGCGATAGATCGCTTGAGCAAGAACCGTTGCTGTTGTTGTTCCATCACCAGCAACATCAGCTGTCTTGGAAGCAACTTCACGCACCATTTGTGCGCCCATATTCTCAAGTTTATCCTTTAATTCAATCTCCTTGGCCACACTAACACCGTCTTTGGTGATTGATGGAGAACCAAACGATTTTTCAAGTGCGACATTGCGGCCTTTGGGTCCAAGTGTCACTTTGACCGCATCAGCAAGGGTATTGACGCCCTTTAAGATCTTGGCGCGAGCGTCTTCGCCAAAAATAATTCTTTTTGCCATAACGTTAAATCCTCTTACAGTTCAAGTTTGCCAAGAATTTCTTCTTCACGAAGGATCAAAAACTCATCACCAGCCAATTTCACTTCAGTACCTGAAAATTTGCCGAAGATTACACGATCACCCTGATTAACCCTAAGGGCACGCACGGTACCATCGTTGAGTAATTTACCTTCACCAGCTGCAACCACTGTACCGTACTGCGTTTTTTCTTGCGCAGTATCCGGAATAATGATGCCACCAGCAGACATTTGTTCATTTTCTAGACGTTTGACCAATACTCGGTCATAAAGAGGGCGGATTGCCCCTTGAAATTTTTCGGACATAACATCCTCCAACATTACTTTGTAGACTACAAGGCGATTTCACTGAGTAGTCGCCACTTTTACTGACCTTGATTATAGGAATAAAAAATAAAAATGCAACCACAAAGTTACATCAACTGACTAAGATTTTTTGATAACACTTAAATAGAATAAAAACACCCCCCAAGAGAAGCTTTATAGATTGATTGAATCCTCGGTTCATAAGAGCCTTATTTTCGATTTTATAGCTAAAAAATAGCCCGTTTCCTATACTGATTGTTAAATTTATCAATATGAAAATTTTATAAAAATTTAATTAAGTTTTGATTCATAGGGGGATCGAACATGATAGCCAAGATAGTACTAAAGGCATTACTACACACCACATTACTCATTTTCTTGGGAATTGGGGTGGCAAACGCTGCCATCACCATCAAGCCCTTTCGTGCTTGTCGCGCTAATGATGGACTTATCGGCCTTATCGCCTGTCAAGATTGCAACATGCTTACCCTAGAACAGGCGCGCAAGGTTGCTCAAACCAACCCCCTCAGTTTTGTTCATGTCGCCCGCCCAGAAGTTGACTGCAGCGAAGACACCAAGCCCTACGACGTGGCCGCTGGTATCAAGGGACATGAAAATTTGCAGGAATTTCTCAGGGACAATCTTCTCTGCCATGATAAAGAAGATTCACTCTATCTCTATGGACGTATCAAAAATAACCGTTTACAAGTAGGCATTATCGCACTCGTTGATATCAATGAATACAAGAAAGGGAACATTAAACGACACGAAGAGGTTTTACCTACCAAAGAGCGCAAGCTCAGGTTGTACACAGAACTGCAACGCGCTCAGGTTGATCCTGTCCTATTACTGCATGAAAAAAACACTGAGTTGTCTAGCATTGTTGAGACTATTATTCATCAAACACCACATCAGTCATTCTACGTTGATCATGCCGCTCATGTTGTCTGGGTAATCAAAGAAAAAAAGACCATTCGCCGCATTTGCGACCTATTCAAATCAATCAACACCCTGTACATAGCCGACGGCCATCATCGTACTGCCGCTGCGGCCGCCATGAAAAATGAAGCCCACGAGAATGAGAGCGATGCTCATAATTATTACATGGCAGGAATTTTCCCTTTTGACCAAGTCACCATCAGCTCTTTCAATAGAATTTTTAAAGATTTAAATAATCACTCTGAGGAAGAATTTCTACGCGAAATGTCTCAATATTTTGATATGACCAAAGTCTCCACCACACAAAACGCCATTCCCCAAGAACCTCATGAATTTGGTATCTACTGTCAAGGCGCTTGGTATAAGGCAACGCTTAAGGAAGGGATTGTTCGATCCTGCCAAAAAGCTGTGCCTATGTTGGATATAGCAGTACTAAGCAACCTGGTCCTCAAACCCTTTCTCAATATTGATATTTATCATCCTGATGACCGAACCGAATTTGTAGCTGGCATGTGGGGATTGGAATGCCTAGAAAGGGACTGCAAAAAAAATAATTGGCCGCTGGCTATTGCTTTTTTTCCCGTTCGATCAGAAACTTTCAGTACGTTGGTAAATGAAGGCACACTCATGCCACCAAAAACCACTTGTTTTGAACCAAAAATCCGACCTGGTCTTTTTACCTACACTTTTGATTGTGATTCTCCAGGAGAAAAAAAAGAACAGAACTAAGAATAATAGGAACATTGTGTTAAGCAGAACTAGGATATTCACACTCTCCATCGCCTTTACCCTCAGCACTTTCGGCTCTATTTTTGCTGCTAGCAAATCACTAGGACAGCAATGCCATGACCTTAATATTTGGATGGAAACCAACACAGATCGAAGTGATGATGACAGATTATTTACCTCAGCAAGCGAAGTCCCCCTGCTTAACTTATATCCTGGTCTAGCAGCTGATATCCCTTATATTCCACTAAGCACACTACCAACCCCAGTATCAAAACTTGTAGGACTTGGGAAAGCCATTAATCACAACAATCTCTTTCTAAAAAATGATGCGGGCAGTGGCCTTGTATTTGGCGGCAATAAAATTCGCAAACTTTGCTTCCTTCTCGGCTGGGCACTCTTCAACAAAGCAGAACTAGTCCTCACGTGCGGCGGCGCGGGCTCAAACCATAGTACAGCAACAATTGCCTGCTCAAAACTCGTTGGCATCCCCTGTGAAAGCTTTCTAAACGAGCAGCGACCAACCACCTACACACAGCGTAATCTTTTACTCAGCAAACTTTTTGGCGGCACACTCAGCCTACACCCTACTATGGAAACAAGACAAAAGGCTATTCTTGATCGAGCTGCAACCTGCGGTAAAAAAGTTTTTTATATTCCTGGCGGCGGCTCAACAGCACGTGGCTCTTTGGGTTTTGTCAATGCAGCTCTTGAACTAAAAAAACAAATTGATTCCGGTGAAATCCCAGAACCAGACGTTATTTTTGTTGGTGCTGGCAGCAACGGCACCGCAGCCGGACTTGGCCTCGGTTGCAATA
>JAHFBQ010000053.1:0-6892 GCA_023249935.1 bacterium | reverse complement strand
TTGCTGGACTCAAAAGCGAGATTAGAGCCATTTGTACCACTCCCATGACACCGGAAGCATTTTTAGCTGATTGCAAAGAACTGTATAGAGACATACTTGATCTACTTAAAATCGAAATGACAAAAGAATTACGCTACCCGATCTATGACGCTTCTTATTTCGGCGATGGCTATGCCCACCTCACACCGAAGACAGCTGCAGCACTAAAACTTATGCACGACACCGAGGATCTTAAGCTTGATGGCACTTATGCGGGTAAAGCGTTAGGAGCTGTTATTGACTATGCACAAACAAACAAAGATAAAACAGTATTATTCTGGAACACCTTCTGTACCGGTGATCTTAATGAACTCGGCTATCTAGCACTACCAGAGGCATTTCATCATTATTTCACCGATCCACTGCAAGATGGCGATTTAGGAGTTTAATTACTCATGCACAAACCGCTTATCGGCGCACATGTTTCCATCTCGGGGCATCTACACCTCGCTGTTGAACGAGCACTCAGTATTGGCGCCACCACTATGCAAATTTTTACCAAAAGCAACCGCAGCTGGTTTGACAAGCCACTTGATTTGGAAGAAGTCTCTGTATTTAAAAAAGCGGTCAAGGCCGCAGATCTGCGCGGCATCATGGTACATTCATCATACCTGATCAATATCGGCGCCAAAGAAGAATCAACTGAAAAAAATTCCGTAAAATCTTTGACGCTTGAGCTTGAACGAGCTGAGGCATTAGATATCCCTTTTCTCGTACTCCACCCCGGTTCACACACCGGTGCCGGTACAGAAAGCTGCTTGAAAAAAATTGCTCACAACCTCGATATCGTGCTCAAAAAAGCTTCTGGTAACACCATGATTTTAATTGAAACAATGGCCGGACAAGGTACCAATGTTGGTTCAACTTTTGAAGAAATCAAACAGATTCTTGAGCTAACAAAAAACAATCATTTATTGGGTGTTTGTTTCGATACCTGCCACATTTTTTCCGCTGGCTATGATATCAGCACAGACGATGGCTACGATGAAGTCTTTAAACAATTCGATAAGATTATTGGCTTGAAACATCTCAAGGCGTTTCATCTCAATGATTCAAAAACAGAATTTAACTCTCATAAAGATCGCCATGAAGAACTTGGCAAAGGCAACATCCCTATGACATTTTTCAAACGCCTCATGAATGATCAACGCTTTGCCGTTGTACCTAAAGTTCTTGAGACACCAACTGATCCTGACATGGAACTTTACAAGCGCGAGCTTAAGCTTCTCAGATCCCTGATTGATTAATTAGGCATTTTTGTCATCCCGGACCTGATCCAGGATCTATAGCTGTAAGCGATTGGGAAGTGCTACAAGTTCCGAAACATAGCCCCACCCTTCCATACAGGTCATAAAGCTTAAAAACTCTTTTTCGAATGACGGGGACACAAAAAATTCAAATACCTGTTGATCTTCGTCAGTAGCACGCTCAAAAACCATATTACTCTCTGCTTTAAGACAACCCACAACAAACCATGTGGTTTCTTTGACAAAACGTGCTTGATAATAAGAACAGTACACAATAGCCTCCATTATTTCTTCTCAATCACACACAAGAGGCCATCACGCATAATCAACTCTATCTTCTTTTCAAGTTCTAACTGCGTGATAAAAGCGGTTACACACGTTCTTGTGAGCGCAAAACTCATTTCACTCTGAGGAATTCTATAGATATTCATAATCTTCTGCGTCACGAGATCAATTGGCAGACCAGTGCCTTCAACATTGATTATTTGAGCAATCACATCTTTTGTTTCGAGCATCCTGCGAGCATGTTTTGACGCTGTGGCACTGATAGTTGCTAGCATACCGCCGTGATAAAAAACTGTAGCATCAATTTGCAACCAAGTAATTTTTTCAAAAGAGGCCAAAGAGCTTTGGATCTCTGTGTAAAAAAGCACCCCATGCTTATTGAATGTGTCCTCGCCAAATATCGCATCACCGCAATAAAAAACGTTGTCCGGTGTAATGATACCAATAGAACCAAACGTATGCCCCGGCAGGGTAACAATGCGAAATTGCTCGCCATTGATCTCAATCACCTGATCTTCATAAGGCGTGATAACGTTTGTAACAACTGAAATGGAAGCTTCTAAATATTTATTGCGTAGGCCAGTAGACGGTGCAGCCGCGTTACAAAAACAGAGTACATGGGTGAATGGGTTGTTTATAAAAACACTTTCAAACTGAGAAGCAAAAATCCTAAGATCAGGGTACTTCTTCTGGAAATAATTATTGCCGCCACAGTGATCAGGATGATGATGCGTATTAATAATTGCAGCAACACTACAGCCAGCTGCTTTTATTGCTGCATCAATATTTTTTGCCGTATCACTATCGATACCACTATCCACGAGAATGACGGTATCACCTTGCTTGTACACACCAACCGAAAGTCTGCCGCTACAGAAAAAGCTGCTACCTTTTACTTGAATCAACTCAATCTTTGCCATCTCTTCCCTTAATTCTTATTAACGATAGGAAAAGTATACACAGATTCAATGAAAAAGCCCCGCCGGATTGAGCGGGGCTTATGACTAGGTAGAAGCTTTGAATCTGATTAACTAAATACTAGCTCGGCTTTGCTGTCAAAAACTCTGCAAGCCACAGTTCTTTGCTATTACTTGCCGAGTAACCGCCGATTAACACAAATTGCCTTGATGGTTGCCAAGCAAGGGCCGCAACACTTGTAGCATCTGCAGTACCAAACTTAATTTGCGATCCTCTGCGGGGTGTTAATGTATCGTTCTCTAATTGATACATGATCGCCTGCTGCTGCGATGTTTGCCCACGTCCACCAACAAGTAAATAAGTTCCCTCTGGATCCCATGCAAGCGTATTCACAAACACAGTACCATAGCCAAATTCATTCGGCGCTCCAAAATCTACCTCTGAACCACTTACCATTGCTAAAGCACCACTCTGAGCTTTAAATAGCATCAACTCATACGTTCCAGTGCCAACATATCCGCCAACCGCAAGATAGGTCCCATTTGGCGACCAAGCAACATCTTTAACATACGCTGAAGACCCACCAAAATCATAGGTACTTTTTTGCGTTAACGCATAGCTCCCAAACAACCCACCATCGGTAAATTGATACATCTGCAATGCGGCCTTCCCCGTTGATTCCTGACCACAACCAACAGCTAAATAGTTACCCGTTGCATCCCATGCGACAGAATAAACGGTCGAACTCGTACCAAGCTTTAGACCAACAACCGCCGTAAGCTGCGGCGTTATGGCATCAACCGCATAAACAATTACTTGATAACTGCTTGCCTGCCCAGTACCTCCAATTGCCACATATTTGCCACCAGGATGCCATGAGACAGTATTTACTACACCAGCCGTGGTAGTATTCCAATTCACAGAGATAGATTCAGTCAGTGTGTTATTGGCATACGAATACACTCGAAATTGCTTAGTAGCTGTTCCATTAGAACCAACACCCAGATAGGTGCCCGCTGCATTCCATGCCAAAGCATTTGCTTGATATGACGTATCATGCCCAGAACTCTCAACATCTACACTTGTAACAGGCTCCATACGAGCCCCTGTTGAATCTCCAACAACCGAATACAGCCTTAATTGAGCTAACGTAGATCGAGGCCCTCCAGCAATAGCAAAGCATTGCTCAGTTGGATGCCATGCCAACGCTCTCAGCCGATCGCTTGCCCCATCAGCAAACGTCCCCCAGTTTCTTATTCTTAGATAGGGATACAGTGAGCGAGTCTCACGCAACCGCGCAAGATTGTTTTTAGACTGACAAACACTAATAACAGCAAATGCCAGTATCAGACCGCTTATGACGTTCTTCATCGTTGTCTTCATACTACAATCCTCAAATTAGTCCTTGTTATCTCGCCATGGGCATACCGCCCACTACTGCGGCAGGAGCAACTCCAGGCATACCCGCTGGCTGAGCCATAGGCATTGCACCTGGCATACCACCAAGACCTGGCATTCCCGCCGGCTTCATAGCTGGCTTCATTACTGGCTTAGCCGGTGTTTCATCTTCATCATCATCGTCATCATCATCTGCTGCGGCCGCTTTAACAGCAGGCTTAACACCTGGCATACCAACAGGTTTAACAGTAGGCATTACTCCAGGCATTCCCGCAGGCTTAGCACCCGGCATTGCGCCCGGCATTGTAACCGCTCCAGGCATACCAACAGGCTTGACTGCGGGCATTGCGCCAGGCATTGTAACCGCCCCAGGCATTACAGTTGCACCAGGCATCGCCATAGGTGCGGCGGGTGTAGCAGCTTTCCCACCAGAGGCTAATTCACTACGATATTTAACTTCAAAAATTTCTATCGATTTTTTTGCCTTACTTACTCTATCAGCAAGATCTGACCAAGAGCTCAATTCGCTAGTAGCCAACAACTCAAGCACAGGCTCTTTCATCATCCCTTTGATATCATTCACCACCGTGATAGAAATTTCTGATTTATCATCTTTGAGCGATTTCAAATCTGACTTATCAAAGCGCGATGGCTTATCATCATCGGTTCGCTTCTTTGCACGCTTCTCTAAGAGCTTCATCATAAGCGCCTCTTCAAGGTCTTCGGAATCCTTTTCCGCATTAAGATTACCTTGACAGCAGAATGTCAGCATCGCCATTGCCATGAATAGTGGCAGCTTGCACAGACTTACATAACGCATTACAGTCTCCTTTCATATTCCCCGCAAACAAATTCTCATCAATTATTTGCCAGAGTATAGATTTCATCGATACACTAACCAATCCTAATCAAAAAAAAATCTGGCAGTCAATGAACCCGGAATGAAAGGAGATACCCATGAATTCACACCAATGGCGCACACACGCTTCCAAGGCAATACTTACTGTCAAAGCGAAATCTGAACCAGGCCTTTTTGAAGAAAGTGTTCATGCTCTTTTTGATTTCATAAAACCGATACGCAGTAATTCGGTGGCTCCCATAGTCAACCTGGACCTCAAGGGCAAAGACATGGGACACCTTCTTACCGAGCTGCTATCAAATACAATCAAATGGACCAATTTACACAAGGCTCATTATCATACATTTGTAATTCATGAAGTCTCGCATCACCATCTTATTGGTGTACTAGAAGGCCATATAGCGGATAGCTTTGGTCAAATATTGAAATCAACTTCCCTTAAAGATGCCCATATCGAACATAAAGATGGCTGGATGACCGTCTCGATAGAATTTAACATTTAATTTTATAAAGCATCATAGCAAGATACTTCTTGCTATGATGCTTTATTTCGCACTCAAGCTAACTAACCCCCACTTTTTCTAAATCCATAGCGGCCATACAAACATTCATTTTACTCTTGAACCGATTGCGTACCCTGCATTACTCAGGAGAAATAATGAACATGCCACCAAAAAAATTACCAAAAAATATTTGGCTTCTCGGTCTTGTTAGCCTACTTAACGACATAAGCAGCGAGATCATTGCACCAATCCTGCCAATACTTATAAAAAACCTTGGGGGAAGCGGTATTTCAATAGGCATCATCGGTGGCGTACGCGACGGCCTCACTCACCTGCTCAAGTTTGTTTTTGGTGCATTTTCTGACCATGTTAATCGACGAAAACCTTTTGTTTTTCTTGGTTACTTCACTTCAGCAATTTTTAAGGGTGCCTTGATTTTGGCACAATCCTGGCAGCACATTCTTTTATTCATAGGCCTAGAACGTATCGGCAAAGGTATCCGCACCTCGCCCCGCGATGTCATCATTGCACAATCCACGCCCTCGTCAGTTGCAAAAAGTCTTGGCATTGTCCGCTCATTTGACAATATTGGTGCCACCATAGGCTCATTACTGGTTTTTTTACTCATGTGGCTTTACAAATTCGATCTAAAAATCATAGTTGGGCTAGCCACCGTCATCGGACTTACTGCCCTTATCCCCCTTATATTTGTTCAAGAACCAGCCAAAATTCATACTGATGAATCTATGGCTTGGGGCCCATTGCCAAGTACTGCTAAAAAATTTTCGATTATTAACAGCATTTTTCACCTTGGCTCAATCAGCTACATGTTTCTCATGCTGCGAGTTCATGATTTTTCTACTATTTTTTCTCCCGTCCAAAATGCACTACTTATGTATGTCACCTTTAATCTCATTCATGCCCTTTGCGCTGCACCTGCTGGAGCAATTATCGATATGACCAACAAAAAAATGTGCGTCCTTGCTGGTTATCTTTTTTATGGGCTAACCATGACTGGTTTCTGGTTTGCAAAAACACCTGTGCAGCTTTGGATTCTTTTCGTAGCCTATGGAGTATCTCTTGCTCTCGCCGATACTGGTCAGCGAGCTTTTGCGCTTGAGCTAGCCCCAAAACGACGCCAGGGATCATCTATAGGCATGGTCTATGCAAGCATGGGGCTTGCACAAATTATCGGTGGAGCATTGTGTGGTTTTATCTGGGAATACAGCGCTCATGAGTATATTTTTATGCTCAGTATTACGGTAACAATAATTAGTTCTCTTTTACTCTGGAACATGGAAGCTAAAGCAAACACTCCCGCTCAATAGCAAGCATACGATTATACTTCGCTACCCGCTCGCCACGCACTGGCGCGCCGGCTTTAAGCTGTCCAGCGTTTGAGCCAACAGCAAGATCAACGATAAAATCGTCATTCGTTTCACCAGATCTATGAGAAACCACAACCCCGTATTCATGCTCCTTGGCTATAGCGATTGCCGCCAATGTCTCGGTAACTGTACCAATTTGGTTTGGTTTTACCAAAACAGTATTGGCTATACCTTTCTCAATACCAACCTGAATACGATCAGCATTGGTCACAAAAACATCATCGCCAACTAACTGTAAATCTGCACCCAATTCTT
>JAHFBQ010000052.1 GCA_023249935.1 bacterium | reverse complement strand
AAGTGTGGGTAGCGGGTGGGATGAGGAGAAATAAGGGCAGGGGGGGGATGTATTCCAAAGACAATGTTTCCACTGTCATCATCACCAATGGTTATCAAATTTCCGCTGTGATCAGTCACCGTGTTGAGAAACACGAGCATTTTATTGAGCAGTGTTTCTAATTCGTGATCAGGTGTTTCGAGTGCTCGTAGTAAACTTGTTGCATGAAGCAATAGCTCGCAATCAAGGCGGTGATACGCCGTAGAGCCTTCGTATGCTGTGCCGTCAGGTAAAATTTGTTTTACAAATGCTGCGTGCACTGTTTTTTTAATCCATGCCAAACGTTGTGCGCCGCCTGGTAGATTGCGAAATAAGGCGGCCAAATAAAGGTACCCAACATGGTCAGCGAGCAGGTGGTTGTTCGGTTTATCAGATTCTTCAAAGTTCCATGCCAAATAGATCATGTGATTATACAGCATGCAGATGTAACGTTGCCAAAAGTCGAGAGGAATTGAGGCGTCATCTTTAAATAAATGCAGTGCCCAAATAAAATTTATGGCACGAATTGCCACATCCATTGGGCATTTCCAGTGTGGGCCGAGCAGGTACTGTACCTGGTCATGAAAGCTGGTGACATCGTGCATGAATGTTGTGGTGTAGTTGCAAGCCCGCTCAAGGATGTCCTTCGAGACGGCCTTGCAGGCCTCCTCAGGATGAGCGGTATTGAAGGGGGTATTCTCGGGATGAGTGGCATCGGAGGTATTCTTCACGAAACTCGAAAGTACTACCTCCCGCTCATCCTGAGGAGCGGCTTTAGCCGCGTCTCGAAGGATATGAGCGGCCGCGCCCAGTGCACTCAGGTGGTGCATGCGTCCTAAATCCCAAAGAACCTTGATGTCTTCATGGTAGGTGGTTGTTTTATTGCCATGTTGCGGCACAGGGATCTCGGAGTGGAACGTGTGCGCAAACTTTGCGTATGAGAAAGTCTGGTCAACAGAGGTGAACGGCGGGCGTAGACAATCTTTTTTAAATTCATGGTGCCAATCAATCGTTGATGGTAGCTGTGTGGGACCAGAGCCAAGCACATCAAATAGATGAGCGTTGGCAAGCTGCGCTTTGCTGAGAAGTTTGTCACGAGTTGGCAGGTGCTTTATGAATAGTTCATCGCGTAGCATGGTATGTATAGATGAGTCACGGTTGATTGCTGCGAAAAAAATATCGAAGGAAACCGGTTTTTTTTGTATAATAATTGCCCATGTGTGGCTGGCTGTCCCTGTGAGCGCTTTGTTACGCATGAAAAAACACCAGAGTTTGCTGCGTGATCGTCGTTTCGCTACGTCATACAGTCCCTTAAAACCAAGTTGATGTATGCGGTTCAATACGTAAAAAATCCTCGATGCAAGCATTCTCTCGTCTTTTTGTTAACGATGTAATAAAAATGGAGTAACATTACACAGGCTATCACGCAGGCAAAAATTTGCACGCAATGCCCGGGGGCACGAAAGGTAAATCATGAACAGACAACGTTTTTTGTTGATGATGTTTGGTTTGGCTGTAATGAGTGGTCTGGTAACGCTTAGTGCTCTTGATGAGCCGACGGTTCCTGGATTCTCACTTATAGAACAGACTCGTGTAGGCTTAGTGGCGCAAAATGATGCGAGCTTTGGAGCGGAGGTTGGGGTAGCTGTAGAAGAAGTAGAAGATTCTGTAGATGCTGAGGAAGAAGCTGTTGTGGAAGAGAGCGAACCAAGCAGCGGAGAAGAAAATTCTGCGGAAGCGGACGAATCTGTTGATGAGGCAACTGATGTTGAAAGTGAAGAAGAAATTGAAGAACCTGCAACGGATTTGAAGTCGAATTCTGAATTGTTATTACCAAAAAAGCAACTGGTTGAAGCGACGATACCAAAAAGTTCTTGGTACACAAATTTACTAACTACGTTTAAGAGGTTTAGAGCTTAGGTATGAAACGTAAAATTGTTTTAACAGGTGATCGGCCAACCGGGCCATTGCACTTGGGGCACTATGTTGGGTCGTTAGTAAATCGTATCGCATTACAAGAGACGCATGAACAGTTTGTCATGATTGCCGATGTGCAGGCGCTTACCGATAATTTTGAAACCCCAGAAAAAGTGCGTGCAAGTGTGACTGAAGTTGCGCTTGATTATCTGGCCGTGGGTATTGACCCAACCAAGTCGACGATCTTTATTCAGTCAATGATTCCAGAGATTGCCGAGTTGACTATTTTTTATCTCAATCTTGTTACGGTGGCACGACTTCACCGTAATCCAACGGTCAAAGAAGAAATTAAATTGCGTGGTTTTGAAGAAACAATTCCCGCAGGTTTTTTTATGTACCCAGTCAACCAGGCGGCAGATATAACATTTCTCAACACCGATCTTGTGCCGGTAGGAAACGATCAATTGCCAATGATCGAACAGACGGTAGAGATTGTACGTAAATTTAATCGTTTGTATGGCGATGTACTTACTGAGCCGCAAGCACTAGTACCACCAGCATTGACCGGACGGCTACCGGGCCTTGACGGCAAAGCAAAGATGGCTAAATCAGCTGGTAATGCGATCTTTCTCAAAGACGAAGCAGATGAGCTGACTAAAAAGGTGATGAGCATGTTCACTGATCCAAACCATCTACGTGTTGAAGATCCGGGGCAGGTGGAAGATAATGCGGTGTTTATGTACCTTGATATTTTTGGTCGCGATAAAGCGGCGGTCGAGGAAATGAAAGAACATTATCGTCGTGGTGGTCTAGGTGACGTTAAAATCAAGCGCTATCTCAACGATGAGCTGCAGGCGCTGCTCACACCGATTCGTGATCGACGTAAACAATTTGCACAAGATCCGGCTGCTGTCATGCACCTGATACGCGAAGGTACGGCAAAAACGCGGGAACGCGCAATTGCAACCATGGCCCGTGTAAGACAAGCTATGAAGATCGATTACTTTTAGTAGGTTGCTCTCACGAACAGGTTGCATGGGACTGTACGTCCATCTTTGGCTACGAGGTGTAGCTCTCCTGCTTCGAGCGTATGATGTGGAAAATAGTCGCCAACGACGTTGGCAATGTGTGTGGCATACAATGGTACGCTGTACACGTTGAGGAGCAAAAAGCCTTCTGGTGCCAGTAATGCTTGTGCTCCAGCCATCAACTGATGAAACGAATCTTCAAAGCTGAACGGCTTGCCGCGGGGATCACGCCCAAACGCGGGTGGATCCATGATGATGCCATCATACTTTTTACCGCGCTTAATCTCGCGTTCAATGAATGTTACACAATCTTCTACAATCCAGCGAATTGGTGCATCTGCAAGACCGTTTGCCACGGCGTTTTCTCGTGCCCAAGCCACGGTGCTTTTTGATGCATCAACATGGCAGACCTGTGCACCAGCTGCTGCTGCAACGAGTGTGGCGCCGCCCGTGTACGCGAAAAGATTGAGAATCGATGGTGCCTGTGTAGCACCAACCAATTTTGTAGTGAGCCAGTCCCAGTGCGCCGCTTGCTCTGGAAAGATGCCAATATTTTTTGAATGCTCACTGCTGCGCAATGCAAAATCAAGCTTTTGTAGTTTGGGATGGTGGTAGGTATAGGTCCATGCCTGTGCTCCTGCTCGCTGTTCCTGCCAGGCAAAGGAGCCGCCTTGCTGAGTCTTAACACAGCGCAGATCGACGCTGTTCCAGTGCGTTGTGTTACGCGGTCGCCAGAGACAGGTCGTATCGGGGCGGATGATGCGGCGGTTGCCAAACTGTTCAAGGCGCTGGCCGTTGCCGCTATCGAGAAGCTGATAGGTGTGATGTGCTGGCGTTGGTGTTAATGTCTGAATGGTCATTTGACTTCTTCCGTAAGTAATTTTTCTTAAGTTTCTGGCAATGAAATTATGATGATAAGAGTCTTTCTCTTGTCATCCCAGCCTAGGCGCTGGGATGACAGGGGAGGTTTCATTGTAAACCAAGTTCCCAGTAGAAAATAGGACTTCTGTTTCGGAAGGGGCCTATTTCTATTTCTTCTCTCTAGCCACAGAAACATGGTCAAGTCGCGATAACGGATGTTTCTCATCGCACATCTTGGCAAGCTGCTGGTTGGAAACGTGTGTATAAATTTCAGTGGAGTTTATGGTTTTATGGCCAAGAAGCTCTTGAATGATGCGCAAGTTAACGCCCTGCTGGAGCAGGTGCGTAGCAAATGAGTGGCGAATTTTATGTGGTGTAAGTTTGCGTTCGATTTGCAAAAACTTGCGAAACATTTCAAAAATCCGTTGGATTGAGCGTGTGGTAATCTGTGTGCCGTTTCTATTGAGAAATAGGTGTCCATCGTCATATTGGCTGCCTACGAGTGCATGACGTTCGGCTTGAATATATTTTTTAAGGCGTTCTGCAGCCTTGCTACCAAAAAGAACAAAGCGTTCTTTTTTTCCTTTGCCAAGCACGCGGATCTTACGAGCACTCACATCAATATCGTTGAGTTTGATGTTGATCAGCTCTGAGCAGCGGACGCCGGTGGCATACATAAGTTCAAATACCGCTTGGTCACGCTCAGGATATTTAGTTGGCAACTCTTCTGGCTTGATGGTGTCGAGTAGATAAAAAATCTCATCGACGGTAAGTGTTGCTGGTAGCTTCTTATCAAGCTTCGGTGATTTGATATCAAGCGCAAGATTGATGCCTTGTTGCTGCAAAAAGTTTTGAAATGAGCGGATGCTTGAACATTTGCGTGCAAGCGAACTCTTCGTAATTTTTTTATAAAACAAGGCAACAATGTATCGTTTAAGCACTGCATCAATAGGAATTGGCAGCGGTTGTTTTTTCTCTAACCCGCTCCAGAATGTTACGACCTGTTCAAGGTCTGCCTGGTATGCGCGCTGCGTATGCTCCGATGCGTGTTTCTCAACATTGAGGAAAAGTAGAAATTCGGTAATTTTTTCTTTAAACAGCCCAAGATTCAAGGTAGTATCTCCTTTTGATGATGACCGGTAAGTGTAGAAAAAATTGCTGAATTTAGATATAAAAAGTTGATCAAAAGAGTGCCCCTTATGCGTATCCCGACGTTGCTTACAACCCTGCGCCGTCATGTACATGGTTTCCAGGTTCCGTTAATCAATCAGATTATGCAAGAATTTGGACACGACCCGTATTTGATCCTGGTTGCTTGCCTGCTTAGTCTGCGCGCTCGTGATGTAATGACCATCCACGTGTGCAGAGAGCTGTTTGGTATTGTAAAAACACCAGATCAGGTGCTTGCATTGCCATTAGATAAACTTGAAAAGATCGTCTACCGTACCGGTTATTACAAAACCAAAGCAAAGGTATTGCGTGAAGTGTCGTCTGAGATTATACATCGCTTTGGTGGTAGTGTGCCGTCTACGTATGAATCGATTATATCAATAAAATGGATTGGCCCAAAAACGGCAAACTTGGTGTTGGGATTGGGGTTTGGAGTGCCTGGTATCTGTGTTGATACGCATGTGCATCGCATCTCAAATCGCTTGGGGCTTATTGCAACCAAGACGGTGGAAGAAACGGAACAGGAACTCAAAAAAATTCTGCCGCAAGCAACGTGGATAGACTACAACTATCTGCTTGTGATGTGGGGGCAGAATGTATGTGGGCCTATTAGTCCGAAATGTAGCAACTGCCCGCTGCGAGCACTTGGCTGTAAGCGTATCGGAGTAAAACATTCGCGATAAGAAAAAAGCCTACGAAGTTTTTCGTAGGCTTTTTTCTTATGATTCGATTGATTCGGTGTGTCTGCTCTTTTTTCTTGGCGCGGGAGGACATTTGAGTGGGAGTCTTCTTCTGACAGGTGTTGTAACTTGTAGTGGTATCCCAGGCATAGCATCAGAGATACTGAGTAGCTCATTCAAGAGGGCAATGAGTTTATCTGTAGTACATTTTTCTTCTACGTGAGCTGTGGCGTACCCGGGTTCATTTTCTTTACCTTGACTGAATAAAACTTCAGTTGCATCGATTTTATTTCTTGCGGTTGCAAGCAGCTCCTCAATTGCATCTTGTGCTAATGCCTCTGCTTCAAGTGATTTTAGTACGGTATCAAGCGCTATTTTTAGGCGCATCAATCTGGATGCGTCTACATTACGGCCTGTACTAAATCGCAGTTCGATGAAGTTGGCAAGTTCCAGTTGAAGGAGCTGTGCAGTCAGCGTCGCACAAGATTTTTGTACTTTGATGAGTGTGGCTTCTCGGGCATCTATGCGATTAAGAAGTGCTTCGATCTCTGCTTGTGCGGCTGAATCGCGATCAAAGGCTTGCATATGCTTTTGGAGTGCAGTTGGCTTAGCCGGCAAACGAGTAGCATTTACCTGCGTGCTGGTTGCGCAGCCAATGGTAAAAACAAAAAACAATAAATTTTTGTTCATAACCGTCTTTCTTTGTTCGGTTGTTTTGATATCAAAAAACTGCTGGTAATGCTAGCAGCTTTACCAGGCAAGTGCAATTGAATGATGTTATTTAAATGCGTTCGGTGAACTAGCTGTTGAACTAGATAAAGAGAGATAAGACCATTACTATACGTCGTCCCGGCGAAGGCCGGGACGACGTGCTGGCAAGAATAATTCAATGTAAGATTAAAGCCGTATTTACATTCACATAATGCAAAAACGGGCTGCAAGAATATTCTTGCAGCCCGTCAAAATTCTAAATAAGTTGGTGATTATCTATTGTGCTTTTTAGCAGCCCCTCTTTTGCTTTTTGGTGCTTCTTCTTCATCCTCAGAAGAGCTTTCCTTGGCAGCTTTCTTAGGGACTCTTTTTGCAGCAGGCTTACCTTTAGGTGCCGGCTTTTGTGCAGCAGCCATACGAGCTCTTAATTCAGCAACCTGACGTTTTTGAACCTCGTCTAGCTCTTGACGTTGGGGCATTGGTGCGTCTTCTTCATCGTCATCGCTATGCGCTCGCGCAGCAAAGCGTACGTCAAGTGGCACTGCTGCTCGTACTCGCGGTGCAGGATGTATAGCAAGAAAGACCTCAATAAGGCTGTCTTCTATCCCAAGCATCGTTTCATATTCATCATCATTCCTACCAAAGACTTTTTCGACTGTTTTCGCAGCCTCTACCAATCCTTCAAGGTCTTGAATCAGTTTCCATGTTGCATTTTCTCTTACCTGAAAAAGTTCATGTGCCTCTAATGGTACAAGTCCCAGTTTGCTAACGCCTAATACCTCACCAAGTCGGTGAAGAATAGAGCGAAGATTATTGCCTTCTTGTTCACGATCGCTCATAAGTCGTGCTTCAATAAGCTCGGACAGCTTAGAGGCCATAGTTTCAATATTTTTTGCTGCTGCTAGTTCATCTTCTTCTTGCATGTCGCTGTCATCGTCGACAGCAGGTGCAACAATTTGGGCTCTTTTAACTACTGGTTTAGGAGCAGGAGCTTTTATTTCTACGCGATTTCGCTTTTTTCCAGTGTTCCGATCATCAGCAAAAAGTTCTGGTAGTTGTTCTACTGCTTGACCAAAAAGTGCCTGTGCTTGCGGGTGTTCAAGGGCTTGTGCCAGAACTTGAACCTGAGGAGCCTGCTGTGCTCGCAAGCGGCGTAGCTCTGCATCTTGTTGGGCCAATTGTGCTTGTAAGTCACGATTTTGTTGCTCTAATTTAGTTATTTTTTTGCCAGCAGCGGTTATCTGTGTGCCGGCGATTAAGCCAACAGCGAGTACGGAGGTAAATAAAAATTTGTTCATCGCAAATTCCTTTGTAGAATCCAGTATTATACCCTCCTCGGCTTCGGCTGAGGATCTGTTGATAATGGTAACAACTTTATGTGGTAACCGCAAGCGGGCAAGGCGACCGTTGCAGTCTGCAACGGTCGCCTTGGTTTTTATAATTTAATTTGCCTCCATGCCGGGATCTGTGTTTTTGAGCTATTGCTACCTCTAAAAAGAGCTACCAGAGCGGAGGCTGGATGACAAATCTGTGGTAAGATTTTTTGAGAAAGTGTTTGTTACTGAGCAGCAAGGATTACAGTTGGTTGTTTATTGCCGAAGAGTTGGCGGATGCGTGAATTTTTCCCTTGGTAAAGGTCATAAATAGCCGCAGTTGCAACAATGGCGCCAGCGGTGAGGCCGATAGTTAGACCTTTATTGTCTTTAATCCAAGCAACAGCTTTGGTGTCTTCCTGGGCGTTGTTCTTTCTGCCGTCTTTTCTATCGTTTTGTTTGCCTGCTTGCGTAGTACGTTTGCCAAGCACAGCGAATTTGACATGTTTGCGAACTTTTTCTGCTTCTTGTGCGCGAGTTGGGTCAGCGTTAACGTTTGCAATGATAGCAAAACTGAGTACTGCGATTAATATACGTTTGTTCATCATAATCCTTAATCTCGAAACCTCTAGTATATAAAACAAAAGCCTTTGAGCGTTTCCACGCTCAAAGGCCTTTTTTAACCATGTGTTAACCTGGTGTAGTGTGTAGTCTTCTAAGTGATACTAATTAGCAGCAACAACTACAGCATGCTTTTTGCTGAATAGTTTGCCAAGAAATGAGTTCTTGCCACGTACTGCAGCGTCAACACCCAAGCCAATAACAACTGCAGAACCGGTTGCGATAGCTGCTGTTGCGGCTTTGTGTTCTTTGACCCAAGCAACAACTTTGTTGTCTTGCGCTGAGCGTGTTGTGTCAACAGGCTTCATTGTCTTAGGATCGATTGCTTTGCGTTCATTGCCTTGTGTAACGACTTTTTTGCCATCAAGCATAGGAAGATTTTCATCGGCTGCCTTTGTAAGTTCAGCGATTTTAGCTGCAAGTTCTTTGTCGGTTGCTTTTTTGCCAAGCGCTTTTCTTGCGTCAGCTTCGATTCTTTCAGCTCTTTGTGCGCGTGTTTCGATTGCGTTAACGTTTGCAACTACAGCGAAGCTGAGTACTGCTACCAATGATAAAAGTTTGTTCATAATTAATCCTTAAGGAAATAAAATTAAACATAGAACGTCGACGAATTTTTTAAGAAAGGCCTTTGAACGTGGGAACATTCAAAGGCCTTTAATCATGTGTTAACCAGATGTAGTGTGTAGTGCTTTATTAAATTAATTACGCTTGAGCAGCTTGCTTAGCAGCAACTTTGTCAGCAACTAATTTGCTGGTGCTGTTTTTGCTGAATAAGCGGCGGATGTATGACTTGTTGCCACGGCAAAGGTCAACAACAACTGCAGTTGTAATAACTACACCAGCTGTAACACCGATAACGATTTTAGGATTGTTTACAACAGCGTTTTTTGCTTTTGTAAAGAAACCTTCTTCTTGGCTCTTGGTGGTAATTTTAGCAGCGGCTGCATCAGCTTTTTCTCTAGCTTCTTTAGCAGTTGTTTTGTCAGCGTCTGTTGCGTTTTTCTTAGCTGCTTTAGCTTCTAGCTTTTTAGCAGATGCATCAAGATCTTGAGCCTCTTTAGCATCTACTTTAGCTTGACGAGCAGCTTCTTTTTCTTGCTGAGCGACAACAGCAGCTTTAGCTTCTTCAGCGGCTTTTTTGTCCTTGTCTGAAGCGTCTTTCTTAGCAGCTTTTTCTTCTAGTTCTTTAGCTTTAGCGTTCATGAAGTACGATTTTGGAACGAATACGCCGCTAGGCATCATAAGGCCTTCAGCTGCTTCAACTTCTTCAGCGTCAGCTACTTCTTCTGCTTCTTCTTCGTCTTCAGCTTTGTCGTCTTTAGCGTCTTTAGCAGCTACTTTAGTGGTCTTAGCTTTGCCAGCTTTTCTTTTGCCAGCAGCTTCAACGTTAACCGTAACAGCAAATCCAGCAACGATCATTGCGAATAATGCGATAAGTTTGTTCATGGTAAATACCCTTAAAAATATGACGGACATTATGTAACTACTTTGCCCTCCCCAAAAACCCAGCTTCAAGACTGCGCGCTTGCTTTCCGCTTGGTATTCCTAAGGGCGTTCCACCTAGATGTGAACTTATTAAGTTGCAACATCGTAGCAAATCAAAAACGATTTGCAAGGGGGTTCGACTAGGTCGGCATTATAGTTTCTTTTGGTAATAAAAAGTATTTGTAGGACGGTGGTTGTGTTGCAGGGAGTCGTTGAAAGATGCACACCTTTACAATTTGCAATCTTTTTAAAATTCATGAGAACAGGTGGGTGATACTTATGAGAAAAGGCCTCTGGAGATTTCAATTACTCCAGAGGCCTTTTCTCATAGTTACTATATCTTATTATCCCTGAGCTGCCAGTGCTTGCGCGTCAGCAGCGGCTTTCTTAACAGCAATCATTTTGTCTAGTTGATAGTAAGCAGCGTTTTTATCGAGTAATTCACGACCTTTTACATAGATCCATGATTTTTTACGGCGTATCAGATAATCGATTCCCAGTCCCGTTGCAGTAACGATAGGGATGGCAATCATTGCCGTTTTATAAGGGTGAGCCTCAATCCATTCTCTGGTACTTTTCCTAGGGGCTTCAGCTTCATCAGTTGCGGGGGCGTCAGCGGCTTTGTCGTCTTTAGCTACTACTTTAGCGGGCTTATCCTTGCCAGCAGCTTCTATGTGAGAGACAGCTGTGATGCCAATGAGCATGGCGAATAAGGTAATGAGTTTGTTCATGAGTGGTACCTTTATAACTATGGCTTAATAATTTTCATTATTCAGTATTCAGTCGCAGCATCGTAACAAATCACGCGTGATTTGCAATCGTGCTTGGGGTGGTTTGCACCATGAAATGAAAATGTTGAGCGGGTGTTAATGATATTACTGGAAGTGGTACTTCTCAAATCTGATTATTCAGCTTGCGATGTTGTTTATGTTTGATGTTGCTGTACTGCTTTTCTTACGTCGTCCCGGCGGAGGCCGGGATCTACCGTCTTTAATGTCAATAAAAATTCTTCATTTAATCTAAAAAAGGGACATTGTTGGTTTTGCTGCCGTTGGCATAACTTTAGCGAGTGACGAAACAGCCAAAGCCATCTTTG
>JAHFBQ010000082.1 GCA_023249935.1 bacterium | reverse complement strand
TGACATAATTTTTGGCGAAGAGCTAAATAATTCTAAAAGAGCAATTTTATTAAATCCTATTGACATTAACTGTCTCTCTATTTCTTCGGTATTATTGTAATTACATCACCATTAAGATTTGTAGATATTAAAATACCCTCACTTTTATATCAGGATACTTCCCAGGAACTGGTTGTGTTGATTTTATAATCTTGTCCACGACTTCTGAAGAAGTTTCTCGTGGATTAACATATCGTTTAAAATCTCCAGTTCCAGGTACTAAACCTTTTGCGAATGCTCGCTTTGATAATTCATCACGTACAGCATCTGTTTTGGGCGCCATCCGCTCTAGAGCATGTTCTGTATACTTTCTACCGTTTATAACAGTGCCACCTTTTGGCATGTACCATCCAGAAAATGTATCGATAGGTTCAGCAACTTTTACTGCCGCTGTATTCAGTTGATGCTCGGTTTTTAAAAGACCTAAATCTGTTGCAAATTCCTCCGCCCGTCTAAGCACTGTCCCGCTCTTTCCCTTCTCACTCATAATCTTTGCGGCATCGCGCACCCCCCTAAGCATATCAACGTTCGGTGTTTCAATGATCACACCGCTTGCTTGTGCTGCCAATGCAAGAGATTGTTTATGAGTTGCTTTTGATGCGCATTCACTCAGCATTGACTTGATCTTTTTGAGTTGTGGCACTACCAATAATGAGGTTAAATCTTTTTGCCCAATAGTGGAGAAATCTTTTTCATTGGCCCCAAGTCCAATTGATTTGCTATTAGTTGCGATTCAATTAATGATAAAACATCAAAATACGCAAAATTAGAACCCAATCGATAGGCTTTATCTTCAATTTTTTCACTGATGGAAATATCCAATGTATCATTATATTTTTCTTGAATAACTATAATTAAATCACTCAAAAAATTTTCTAATTGCTTATCCATTCCTATCCCTTAAAATCTCTTCAAGAATTTCTTTTTGTTCAATTTGTCTTTTAATATCAGATGGCCATTTTTTGTTTATCAATGCGTCTTGTTGTCGATAATCTAAATCCTTAAAATTAGGGATACTCTGTTCAGGATTTCTGATCTTGCTTTGATGCTCAGCTATTTGCTTTCCAATTGATTGAATACCTTTATGAATTTCATCATTGGATTTTCTAATGTATTGATCATAAAAACCTGAATGTTTGCCACCCTGTTTTGCTGTCTCAAAAGCTGTCTTTTCCGCCGCCTTAACAACTTTACTTTCAGCCTGAGCAATTAATGCAGAATCTTTCCCAGTTGCATTTGAGGCCGCCCCAACAGCTGTCCTAGCATTCCCTTCTTTTGCCAACTTTGCAGCATCGCGCACACCTCTAAGCATATCAACGTTCGGTGTTTCAATGATCACACCGCTTGCTTGTGCCGCCAATGCCAGTGATTGTTCTTGGGTTGCCTTGGATGCACACTCGCTCAGCATCGACTTGATTTTTTTGAGTTGTGGCACTTCGATACCAACGGCGCTTGATGAAGCTTTATGTAGCACTGCCGCTTCAATACAAAACGTTATAAGATGCGCTATGCCTTCCGGTGTATCATCTCATAGCAAAGTCTTTGCTATGTTGCCAAATCTCTTTGTGGTTAGAGATAAGTTGCCAGCCAATCATGCCTCCAAGAACATAAGGATTTACTAGTGTTCCCATGGATTAACTAAAAAATACTTTATTACCCTCCCCTAAAGTGTTTTCACTAATTTTTATACGCATTGCGGTTGAAAATGGTGGAGTAACCAGCCCTTCTACAAACCAACAGCCAGAGTAAATAGTGATGAGTCAGGTGTAAAATTTGGAACAACCATGACCTTGATTGCTGAATCGCCATCATCGAACTCTCTGAATATTTTTAAATAGTCTTTTTCTGCGTGTATCCGCACAATCTGGTCAAGTTCAACTTGGTAGACTAATTTATCTTCAAATGTTAACTGCAATCTCGCATATCGATCGCATACAGCCAAATAGAGGCTCAACCCAAAGCCTCGTCCATCATCAATGCTGTATTCAAAAATTTGAGCATCCTTATCGAGAACCTTGGGATAATTGCAAAACAGCACAGTTAAATCAAAATCATTATATTTTAGAAGAAATTTATCTTTTTTTGATTTCAATATTTTTTGTTTTGATTGAGTTAGCAGGTTGAATTGTGTCGAGAAAGGCACAACATTAGGAATAACCATAACTTGAACTACAGGAGTTGTTTCTTTTTCTCTAAAAACTTTGAAATTGTCTTGTTCTATTTTTATTTCCGCATCGTATTCTGTACTAGCCTCATATATTGTTATGCCTTTGTACATTAGACGTATCGATATAAATCCTTCCGAGGTTATAAAATAGAGGTTCAATTCAAAATGATGATCATCAGTAACTTTAAAATCATAAATACCTACTTCTTCATCAAGAATTCTAGGTGCGCTTCTAAACAGCATTGTTAATGCAAGTTTGCTATTCATATTTCATCCATAATTAAAACAATTAATTTTTCTTTGGATATGCCGTAATTACATCACCATTTAAGTTTGCTATTACAGTAATATCATCACCATAGTAATAAACTTTGTTTGGATCAGCATGAGGAACAGGTTTAACAGAGTTTATTGTTTCTTCTACAACCATTGGAGGTATGTCACGAGGTCTAACATAATCTCTAAATTTATCTGTCCCAGGCACAAGTCCTTTTGCAAGCGCCCGCTTTGACAATTCCTCACACACAGCGTCTGTATTTGGAGCCATTCTCTCTAATGCATGCTCAGTATACTTTCTGCCATTTATTACAACGCCTCCCTTTGGCATACTCCAAAAACCTTCACTAGCTATGCTTTCTGTAGACTTTACAACATTCGAGGCCACAGCCACTTGCTCGCTTGAAGCCAGCTTTGCAGCATCGCGCATACCCCTAAGCATGTCGACATTCGGAGTTTCAATGATCACACCACTTGCTTGTGCTGCCAATGCGAGAGATTGCTCTTGGGTTGCTTTGGATACACATTCACTTAGCATCGACTTGATCTTTTTGAGTTGTGGCACTCCGACACCAACGGCGCTTGATGAAGCTTTATGTAGCACTGCCGCTTCAATACAAAACGTTATAAGATGCGCTATGCCTTCCGGAGTATCATCTCTTAATAGTCGAGCAAAGTCTTTGCTATGATGCCAAAGCTCTTTGTGGTTAGAGATAAGTTGCCATCCAATCATGCCTCCAAGAACATAAGGATTTATGAGCACCCCCGCAGCAATTGTTGCCGCAGTTGCACCTGGATCTTTGGCAATTTTTGCACCACGCTCTGCAAGCAACTGAGTTGTGCGCTTGATAATACGCTTTGAGTCTTTTGCGATAATTTTTGCCGTATCAACATCGGATTGAATATCTGAGAAAAGTATTTCACGGGATGGCAATTTTGATGCATCTACCTTGTAGATTCGAACACAATACTCATCACCCATTTTTGCACTAAGCGCTGATGCAAGCTGGCCATAACGACGTGCTTCTTCTGGATTGCGATACTGAGTAAATTTTTGTAGTTGCTCCAGTGAATCAACAAGATGTTCCCGTTCGTCAATTACAGGCGATTGCAAAGGCGTACTAGAATTGCATAGAGCTTCATACGCCTTACCAACAAGATATTCCTTAAATTGTACATCATACGGCTCTACCAGAGATCTGAACAAATGTTCGCTTGCTAAGCTTTCTTGGTTCTGACTTTTAAATTCCTCATGAAGTGTATCGAGAGCTGATGGCTCGGTTGGTGGGGACAACTCGCGGGGTTGACATAGGAATGGATCGCTGTAAATAATTTCTGGGTTAGACCTATTTTTTTTACAGCTTAATACTTCTGGATTGTATCTTGATGCCCTCTTTGAGGGTGGTAGAATACGCCATAAACAAGGGAGTGACGCCGTTTAACCTGGATTGGTTATAAATAACCGATGGGATCTTGGACGCACTCCCCAA
>JAHFBQ010000005.1:10648-36668 GCA_023249935.1 bacterium | reverse complement strand
GAGGTGGACTTGCTTCCATTATAGAGATTGAAAACTCGATCAGCATTATCAAAACAAATACTTATCTCACCAATTTTAAGCTCTAGATAATTATCACCGATCAAAAAAGCTTCTCGCGGTTGCTCTGAAGTCAAAAGATCTACCACCAAGGCGTGCACACCATTTCTATCAAGCTTAAGTTCAGAGCAAGCATGATCAAATACCTGCGTTGAATACGAAAGAGCACCGACAGAAACAGATAAATCTTGTCCTAGATCAGTCCCTTCAAGATCTATTGACTTGTGCAAAATATACTTGATGCGTTCACGAGCAAAAAGCGCCTCATCATATTTGGGTGGTAATGGAGGTTTTGGCCGAAACGGCGTAGCCTCAGCACTAAGAGCCGATGGCGCTATGGCCGAGGAACTATTATGTAGTGGATTATGATATGATGGAGGCAATAAAGTCTGCGTACCAGTATCAAGAAATTGTTTTTCATCCGTTCGAGTTCTAATAACGCGCGCTCTTTTTTTCTTTGCCCGTCTTAATGTTATATGTCCTTCAGCCCCACCATCTAAAGACTCAATACTTACCTCAAAACGGGTCTCTTTATAACTAGTTCCTCTCCGACGATCAAACTCCCTGCTAAAACCCTTACACCCAGTAAGGAGATCCCGGTAGTTTATCTCTTGTCGAGGTTGCATAGCTCCAAACAAAGCATAAACTTTCAACTCATTATTAACGAGCATGAAATGGATGGATCCATCTGACCCTCGCTCTGGCTTTGCTTCAAAACATTGAGTCTGAGGATGAAGAAGCAACCGAATAATCTCTGTATAGCTAACAAAAGGATCGTCGCGCCTTCCCCTATGCATATGTAGTTTAAATTCACGCAACGTCTTCAAGAGATTTGGCGTTTTTTTATCTAATTCAGCTTCAAGACGAGCTCGCACATCGTCGCTCATCTCAACACCAGAAGCTTCTACAGACAGGCTTGATGTCAAGACATTGCCAGCAAAAAACAACGTTGCCAATAATATATTTCTAAACGTACTTCTCATATGGGGCATTACAAATCATCCCAATAATTTTTTATAAAAATATTTTGCACAGACTTGCGCAAGATACATAAGGTTTAAATTCTTAGCAAATAAACTAAGCTAAAAGGAGGTGAGGGCCTCACCTCCTTTTAGTGTACCAAAACTCTCTAGACGTCCAGATTTCTCACGAAGTGCGCATGTTTTTCTATGTAGGTACGACGCTCTTCCACATCATCACCCATCAATGCACAGAACCATTCATCTGCCTTAATTGCATCTTCAATTGATACTTGCAAGAACGTACGCTTTTCTGGGTCCATGGTTGTTTCCCAGAGCTGTTCTGGATTCATTTCACCAAGACCTTTATAGCGTTGAATCGTTAACACCGCCTTGCCTGCCTGTCCAAGTGCTAGACCAAGACCAAGCGCGCCGGTTCCTGTTTGCTCAGACGCTCTTGATGAAAGATTGAGCAACCATTCGGCATTTTCAAGAAATGCAACGGGTTCAAACATTTGCAATAATTTTACAAGTTCATCTGACTTGAAGAGTGCATGAGGTATTTCCCAGACCTTCTTACCCTCTTTAAACGAGAGATAGTTCTTGGGTGCAATATCTATTGCTTCATTAAGAACATCCGCCTCTTGAGGAGAATGATCGGTAATCACATATTTTTTAAAATGTTCCTGCAACTTTTGCTCTAGTTCTTTGAAAGTCAATTGATGAGGAACCCAATTAATACTCTTCAAAAATACGCCTAACTCATGCATATGCTGCACAGAAATCTCATTCATATGGCAAATGCGATACAGCTCTTTTTCATAAGCAAAAATTGATGCCAATAGATTCTTCCATGATTCACGTTCATAACGCTTACCACTCACAGTCAGCTCTGCATTAGCTTCTGCCCAGTCAAAAAGAAACTGCTTAAGCTCTGAATCATCTTTAAGATAACGCTCATTACGACCAGCCTTAGCTTTATAAAGCGGCGGCTGAGCAATATAGAGATAACCTTTTTCAATAAGCGGCTTCATGTAGCGGAAGAAAAAAGTCAGCAACAAGATGCGTATGTGCGAACCATCAACGTCCGCGTCGGTCATTATGATAATTTTGTTGTAGCGCGCTTTCTCAAATGAAAACTCTTCGTTACCAACACCAGCACCGATGGCAGTAATAAGATCTCTTATTTCATTATTGGTTAACACCTTAGTTAAACGCGTCTTTTCAACATTTAAAAGCTTACCTCGTAAAGGCAAAATTGCCTGTACAAAGCGGTTACGACCCTGCTTTGCTGAACCGCCTGCAGAATCTCCCTCAACTATATATAATTCGCATTTTGCTGGATCAGTTTCGGTACAGTCAGCCAACTTACCCGGCAACACTGAGTTTTCGAGTACACTCTTACGGCGCGTTAATTCGCGAGCTTTTTTTGCAGCTGTACGCGCTTGCTGAGCAAGGATCGCTTTTTGTAGAATCTTTTTTGCAACAACAGGCTTTTCTTCAAAATAGGTATCTAGGAATGCATATACCCATGAATCGACTAGCCCTTTGACTTCACTATTACCAAGCTTACCTTTAGTTTGCCCTTCAAACTGCGGCTCTGGTACTTTGATGCTTATGACGCATACAAGCCCTTCGCGCACATCATCGCTTGAAAGCGACTCATCTTCTTTTTTAACCAAATTGTATTTCTGCATGTAGCGATTACAAACTTTGGTTAATGCTGATCTGAAACCAATTTCGTGCGTTCCACCCTCGATGGTACGAATGTTATTTACGAAGCTGAAAACCTGCTCGTTGTAGCTTTCGTTGTACTGCATAGCAACTTCAAGAACATAAACGCCGTCATCTTTGAATAGCTGAATCATTTCGGTAAACAACGGCGTCTTTTTGACGTTGACGTGTTCTACAAATGATGCAATACCACCTTCGTACAAGAACGATTGTTCTTGGCCGGTACGTTCATCAGTGATATCAATTCTGAGACCTTTATTCAAAAAGGCTAGCTCACGAAAGCGCGATGCTAAAGTTTCACAATTTAATTCTAGGGTTTCAAAAGTTTCAGCACTAGGCCAAAAACGAATGAATGTTCCTTGCTTATCTGTTGTGCCAATATCCTTAAGCGGCGCCTCTGCCACTCCAATTTTATACACCTGATAATGCTCTCTTCCTTCGCGGAAAATACGCAATTCAAGCGTCGAAGACAAAGCGTTAACAACAGACACCCCAACACCGTGCAGACCGCCGGAGTAACGATAAGAATCTTTTTCAAACTTGCCACCAGCATGAAGCTTGGTAAGCACTACTTCCGCCGCAGAAATACCTTCTGTTGGATGTATATCAACGGGAATGCCTCGGCCATTATCTTCAACGGAACAAGAATTATCTGCGTATAAGATAACTTTAATATGGTTACAATGCCCAGCAAGAGCTTCGTCAACCGAATTGTCAGCTACTTCATATACCAGATGATGAAGCCCGGCTATGCCCGTTGATCCAATGTACATCGCGGGACGCTTACGGACCGCCTCTAAACCTTCAAGAACCTTAATAGAACTGGCTTTGTAATCGTTCGACATGGTAATCCTGCCTTTTGATAAAGGTAATTAAATGAGCATTATCACCAAAAACTATTTGGATTTGTTCAAAAAAATCTTTTAAGTGTAGTAGTATAGCGCTTGGCCGAAGATAAAACTCAAAAACTAAGAAAAGTAGTATACCAAAAGCTTTTACTGGGGGCAAAAAGATCTTCTGATGAAATCAATTCGTAACCACGAAGATGGGATGGCACTTGCCTTGCACGAGGCAAAAAAAAGTTTAAGCCGTGGCGAAGTACCAATTGGTGCAGCGCTTATCGATGACTGCGGCAACCTAATAGCTGTTGGCCACAACCTAGTTGAAGAGAAAAATTCACAACTAGCTCATGCTGAAGCACGCGCAATCGCACGCGCCAACAAAAAATTAAACAGTTGGCGATTGAACGGCTGTTGGTTATATGTTACCCTTGAGCCTTGTTTGATGTGCTTAGGCTTGATACAGCTAAGTAGAATTAACGGAATATGCTTTGGCACAGCATCACCACTCTTCGGTACAGGCCTTGAAAAAACAGACTTGGATTTTTCGTTTTATGAGAAAAAAGTGCATGTGATTTCCGGCGTACGCCAACAGGAATGCGCCGAGTTATTGCAGCTTTTTTTTAAGCGCAGACGCGAAAAGAAGAAAGGACTACAGTGAAGCAAAGATCATCGCTCCTTAATAAAATTAAGGATCAGCTCTTAGCGCGCCAAGCCGAGATGGCCTCGGATCTTTCAAGATCCGCATCCGAAAAAGTTTCAGATGGTCAAGTTCAAGATAGTGGCGACGAGGCACTTTCTTTGACCATGGAAAAACTTCAAGACTCCTTACAGCAATCGGAAATTAGCGAACTGAGGCTTATTGAAGACGCTCTCAATCGCCTTAATCGAGGCGAATACGGCGTCTGTATTGATTGCGAAGAGCCCATTGGAGAAATACGACTAGAAAGTTTTCCCTATGCTGCACGCTGCATTGTTTGCCAAGAAGCATTCGAGGGCTAAAAATATTTGCAGGTTTTATAGATTTTCTTACACTAGTTGGCATGCCGATGTAGCTCAGTGGTAGAGCAACTGATTCGTAATCAGTAGGCCATCGGTTCAAATCCGATCATCGGCTCCAGTTTGTCAGTCACTAATTTTTTTTGACAAATTGGCTGAATTTGTTTATTGTTCTCTGTGGTGTTTTGAGTGAAATTATTCATTATACTACTCAGTGTTGTTGTACAAAGGTCTCGAATAAGGCTAAGGGTTTATGAAAAACATGCAAAAAGCGCAAGCCTCATCCCAGTTTCATGGTGTTGGCCGTCGCAAATCATCTGTCGCTCGCGTCTGGGTCAGACAAGGATCAGGCAATATCCAAGTCAATGGTAAAAAACACGTTGATTATTTTGACACGGATATCGCTCGTGATGCTGTTGTAACCCCCCTCAAGCTCACAGGTCTTGATAAAAAATTTGATATCCAAGTTAATGTTTCTGGCGGCGGCCGTACTGGCCAATCTGGAGCAATCAGACTTGCAATCACTCGCGCTCTAGTTGATAACGATGAATCATTACGCAAAATCTTCCGTCAAAATGATCTTATGACTGTCGATGCACGCAAGAAAGAACGTAAAAAATACGGACAACTTGGTGCTCGTAGAAAGTTCCAATTCGTTAAGCGCTAGTCGTTACGAGAACAATTTCGATACAAAAAATGGCCTGTACTTACAGGCCATTTTTTGTACCTATCATTCGAGAGAAAGCAATGTGTGGAATAGTTGGTTACGTTGGTGATGGTATATGTAAGCAGTTTATTCTTGATGGTTTAGCACGGCTTGAATACCGTGGTTACGACTCAGCAGGCATTGTTTGCATCGATCCAAAACACAATCATTTTGTCTTTCAAAAAGAAGCTGGAGGCGTTTCTCTAGTTAAAAAATTAGGTGAAACAGCCCGCTTTGATGGCCATATTGGCATGGGACATACCCGATGGGCAACCCATGGCATTGTAGATCAAAAAAACGCTCATCCACATTTTAACTGCGATAACACGGTTGCCGTTGTCCATAATGGCGTCATTGAAAATTATGAAGCACTTCGTAAAGAGCTTTTAGAAAAAAATCATCATTTTTACTCTGCAACCGATACAGAAGTCATCGCACACATCGCCAGCGATCTTTATGATTCAACCGGATCACTCGATGGTATGTGCACAGCGTTAGTTAAAAAGCTTCACGGCGCCTATGCACTCGTATTAATGCTCGAAAAAGAACCAACCAATCTCGTAGCATTACGTCACAGATCTCCACTCGTTCTTGCTCAGCATGATTCAAGCGTCTACGTTGCTTCTGATCTTTCAGCTTTCTCTGACAAAGCCTCATCAGCATGTTTTATGCCAGATGATAGTTTTGCAATCCTCAGCAAAAATTCGGTTAAGCTTTTCGATTTTGAAGGTAAACCACTCATTCCAATGTTTGAGCCCATCGATAAAAAATACATCGAGATTGATAAGGGTGGCTTTGAACATTATATGCTTAAAGAAATTTATGAGCAAAAGCGCGCAATAACGAGAACTATCTATTTTTGCCGCTTGATAGGCAGCAAAAATGGCCAATACACTGATTCTCTCGTAGATTCATTTAAGCATTCCGAAGTTAATGACGAATACAGCGACCAGATCTGGCGTCACCTTGGTCTTTCTAAGGACCAAGTAAAACGCCTCAAAAACGTCGTTCTCCTCGCTGCTGGCACTTCTTGGCACGCAGCTCGCATTGCTCAATTCTTCTTTGAGATGGTAGCAAAGATTCCTTGCCAAGTTTCTTTAGCATCAGAATTTCGCTACATGCCATTTTTTCCTAAAGATGATACCGCTTACATTTTCATCTCTCAATCAGGTGAAACAGCAGATACGCTTGAAGCATTGCGCCTTGTAAATTCATTTGAACTGCCAACGGTTGCGATCACCAATGTTGCATCAAGTACAATGGTTCGAGAAGCTGGCGGCTTCTTACCAATGCAGGCTGGTCCAGAGATTTCAGTTGCATCAACAAAAGCTTTCTCTACGCAAATGGCAACGCTTTACTGGCTTGCACACCGCATCGCCTTAGAGCGAAACACGATTAGCTGGAATGATATGCATGAAGCTGAAGAAGATCTTTTCGTTGCAGCAGAAATTCTCGAAACGGTAATCGAGAATTATAAAATAAAAATCATTAATGAATTAGCTCCAAAATACGCCCAGTACGAACGATTCATCTTTTTGGGACGTCATATCAATTATCCATTTGCACTCGAGGCTTCTCTTAAGCTTAAAGAAATTTCTTATATTTTCTCTCAGTGTTATCCAGCGGGTGAACTTAAACATGGGCCAATCGCATTGATTGACGATAAAACACCAGTTGTACTATTCTCAATCCTAGACGACGTGCTATACTGGAAAATTATCGCTAACGCTCAAGAAGTTAAGGCTCGCAAGGGACATTTGATCATCTTTGCATTTGAAGGCCAACATGAACTCATTGATCTTGCCGATACACTTTTCATCATCCCACGCGTGAAGCCACTCCTTGCCCCTATGGCAATGACTGGACTTATGCAATTTTTTGTATACCACATTACACGCGTTCTTGATCGACCCATTGACCGACCGAGAAATCTTGCAAAATCTGTTACGGTTGAATAATATTTTTGATATGGTGCGTTAGGAACTGCTATGAATGTATTAACTCTGATAGCTTTTGCTATCTATCTTTCCATCCTTCTCGTTATTGGTTTTATCGCCTACCAACGAAGCAAAAACTCTGCTGATTTTACCCTAGGTGGCCGCTCACTTGGCCCATGGGTAACCGCAATTGCAGCTCACGCAAGTGATATGAGTGGTTGGCTTTTTATGGGATTTCCTGCGGTAATTTATGCCACCGGAACATTACAAATCTGGACGGCTGTAAGTCTCACCTTCTTCATGTACCTGAACTGGAAAATCATTGCTCCACGCATTCGTGTTCTTACCGAGCAATACAATGCATTAACACTTTCTACTTTTTTTGAAAAACACTTTAACGATGTTAAGGGTAAGTTACGAGTTACAAGCGCTTTGTTTTGCCTCTATTTTTTCACCATCTACATTTCAGCAAATCTGATCACTATGGGAAGACTTTTTGAGTCAACCTTTGGCCTATCCTATGCACTGGGTATTTGCATCGGTGTACTTGTAGTGTTTTATGTTTTGTTAGGCGGTTTTTTTTCTATCTCATGGATCGATTTTTTTCAGGGATTGTTCTTACTCGTAGCAATCATTTTTGTACCTTGCTACGCCCTCTATGCCCTTCCAACTCAAGCAGCTCCAGCTGGTATTTGGTCAGCAATCACAAATTTTGCAGCAGAAAACAATCGTTCTCTTAATTTTTTTCCTGGATTTAATAACCATGATCTTTTGATTGTCCTTAACGAAGTCATCTGGGGACTTGGTTATTTTGGCCAACCACACATCATCACCAAATTCATGGGAATCCGCGATGTTACTACGATAAAAAAAGCTCAGTGGATTGGACTTTCGTGGCAAATGATCACGTTAAGCGCCGCCATCCTCGTTGGCTTTGTAGGCATGCTTTATTTTCCACAAGGAATGGCCAACAATGACTTTATTTTCATCAACCTTGTACAACAACTTCTCCCAACCATGCTCGCAGGCTTTGTACTCTGCGCAATCCTGGCAACATCAATCAATGTCATGGGCGCACAGGTACTTGTCTCTGCTTCGGTTTTATCAGAAGATCTTTTTGGACCGTTTTTTCACAACCTAAGCGATAGAGTTATTATGCATATCTCCCGCCTGAGCATTGTGGGTATCTGTGGACTTTCACTCCTCATCGCCTATTTCAATCCCAACATCGGTATTTTTGGGTTTGTAAAATATGCATGGACTGGCCTAGGCTGCACATTTGGCCCGCTGATGCTGGCATCCGTCTGCGGCATGAGAACAACTACCCAAGGGGCATTTTATTGCATCTTAGCCGGCGGCTGCGCCGCAGCCTTGTGGCCACTACTTGGCTCACAAATTCCGGCAATGATTCCAGGATTTGTTGGTGGTTTTGCAGCATTGTTGCTTACACCAAAGTGCAATCAAACCCCTTCTTCAGGAAATAATTTTAACAATTGATATACAGAATCAAAACCAACGAGCTGGCAGGTCGTTTTGACCTGCTGGCGTTTGGCAACAAAAATATTCTCAAGCCTAAATTTCTCAACTTCTTTGATGATGAGGTTGATTTGGTTTGTTGGCTTAACTTGGCCAGTTAAACTCATCTCAGCAATAGCAACAGATTTTTGTGGCAAAGGTTTTTGAAAGTAACTTGAAAGCAAAGCAAGCGCTATGCCAAGATCGGCAGCAGCGCTTTCTTTCATTTTAAAACCCCCACTTACCTTGAAAAAGATATCCTGCGAACTGAGCTTTACATGCAAATATTTTTCTAAAATTGCAGCAATAAGTACAACACGTTTTGGCTCCAGACCTGTCACCACACGCTGCGCTACACCAAATTTAGTAGTAACACAGAGCGCCTGTAATTCAAGCAGCAGCGGCCGCGAACCTTCAACACTACATACAAGTACCGACCCCGGTGATGATGAGGCTTCAGAAAGCAGCATTTCGTTGATGTTGCTCATTTCAACGAGCCCTTCCGGCTCCATCTGAAAGAAACCAACTTCGTTCACTTCACCAAAGCGATTTTTTACTGAACGTAAAATGCGTGTTTGAAAGCGATCTTCAGCCTGCAAATAAAACACAGCGTCAACCAAATGCTCTAAAACTTTAGGCCCCGCCATGTTGCCATCTTTGGTGATATGCCCGCTTACTAAAACGGCAATGTTATTTTCTTTGGCTAATTTCATAAGCGCAAATCCAGCTTCCCGCAGCTGTGCAACGGTACCAGGAATTGCTTCTGAATTGTCTGAGAGATAACAATTTTGAATTGAATCAAGTACCAATACATCGGGCTTATGTTCAACCGCTGCAGCAATAATGCGCTCAAGGTTTGCCTGATCTGAGAACAGAAGATTCTCTGCATGTACATTCAACCGCTGCGCTCGTGCTTTGAGTTGTTGTAACGACTCTTCTGACGAGAAGTAAAACACACGCTGATCTTTAGCCAAACGATCTGCAACCTGTAGCAACAAGGTTGACTTACCAATACCTGGATCACCAGTCAAAATAATAAATGAACCGGCCAGGATTCCGCCACCAAGCACCCGATCCCATTCTCTGATGTCGGAAAAAAATCGCTTGGCTGTCCCCGATGGAATATTGGCAAGTGAAATCAGCTCAGCTCCCAACGAGAGCGACGCAACGGTTTGAGTCCGAAGCGACGAACGCTGTTTCGACAGAGCTACTGCACCTTCAATAAGACTATTCCATTCCCCGCAACCAGAACAGCATCCAGCCCATTTAATCGAGATGTACTGACAATTGGTGCATTTATATTGCGTCTTTGCCAAGTGCTTTATACCAGCCCTTGAGTGACAGGCAAGACACTTGGTGTCCGATCAATTACAAAACAATTACGGCAGCGAGCCTCATAAAAATCTTCTGCTCCTACCAAAATAATCGGATCACTGTAACGCGCAGGCTGACCATTCACCAGTCGTTGCGTCTGGTGAGCATCTTTTGCACATACCACACAGATTGCTTTGAGCTTGAGAACATCATCGGCGATTGCCAAAAGATATGGCATTATGCCAAATGGTTCACCACGAAAATCTAAGTCAAGCCCTGCCGCAACAACATGTTTGCCCATTTCTATCAGCTTGCCAATAACACGTACAATCTCATCTGGAAAGAATTGAACCTCATCAATCCCAATGACATCAAATGCTTGCGCAAATTCAATCACCGATTGTATGGCAACGTCAGAGCTATCAAGTGCATGTGCAGTTCTAGATCTACCATCATGCGAGACAATACAGGTAACACTTTTACGATTATCGATTTGTGGCTTAAGCACAAGAACCCGCTGACGCGCATATTCAGACCGCTTGATCTTACGCATTAGTTCTTCGGTCTTACCAGAAAACATAGACCCACAAACAACTTCCAATCGCCCTTTTTTTATGGGCGTAGCAGCGCCTATTTTCATGTTAATTCTACCTTGGTTAAAAATGAAACAGCGGGACAAGCACCCAAAGTTTTAGGATGTTTGCCCCGCATTGTCAATTAAAAAAAGTTTAAGCGCTAGGGATTTTATATTTTCCTGTTTTGTAATGCTATCATTCTCTGTGTTTTTCCATCACCACGCCCAGGTAAATGCCAATTCCATTTTAGTGGATTCGAAAACCAACCAGGTTTTATTTCCGGTTCATCTTTTTTAACGCTAGGTACCGGCACAACAACAGGTCCTGTATTAGAAACTCCTGGGTCTCCAGTTGGAGCAACAGGTTTTTTTCCTGCCTCAGAATCCCCCGAAGAACTTGGAGTTTTTATTGAGGGCTTAGGACTTCGCTTAGGACTTGGAGCTTTAGCCATAGTACTCGCCGAAGACTTCGTGCCTTCTGGGTTAGATACTGTAATTGAAAGCGCTGAAAGCAAAGGTGCTGGACCATCTTCTGCCATGTCAGCATCACCTTCATCACGTACCGGAGCAACAGCCTTTTTTCCTGCACCAAAGTTTACTGGAGGAGCCGGGGTTTTAGTTGGTGGCTTAGAAACGGGGAGTTTAGGCTTAATGCCAGCCAAAACTTTCTTAGGCGCTGGCTTAGGCGCTAGAATTTTTCCTGATGTGCCAACCACCGGAGCAACAGTTTTTTTTCCTGCTTTAACAATCACCGGTGTAACTGGGAGTTTGATAGCTGGCTTAGAATCTGGAGATTTTTTAGTTTTTTTAGGAACTGGAGCTAGAGCTTTTGGTGGTAAAACAGAAACTACAGTGTTTTTTGCTAACCCTTCTACAGAAGGCACAATTGGCTTTGGAGCTTTTTTAGTTTTTTTATCTACAGGCTTAACAACAGCAGGAAAAAGTTCTCGTTCAACTCTAACTCGACTACCCTTACTTTTTTTTGCTATCGGCTTAGAAGCAACAGTCTTAGAATTAGCAACTTTTTTAACTTTAACTGTTGTTGATTTCTTAAAAGATTTAGCTGCTGATTTAGAAGTTGATGTTCTCTGTTTTTTAGAAATTTTTTGATCTTCAGGCGTTACAATATCTTCATCGCTTGATTCTAACAATTCATCCTCACCCACTTCTGGTGCAACTACCTGACTCATCCAATCCTGAATCGATCGTTCCTTAGCAGTTTGCTTTACCGGCTTTGATCTAGAAATAGGCATCAGCGTATCTTCTGCTTCTTCAGTTGCAGAATCTTCATCACCCTCTTCACTATCTAATGCATCTGGACCTACTGATTCAATATCTCTAGGCAGGCAACAAATACTACCAAGAGCCAAAAGAAGAGCTCCTGCTCCAACTGCAGTGATATATGGATGGGTTTTTGCAAATTCAGTAGGCCGCGCCACAACCATATCAACTACGTTATCCAAGATAGAGAAATCAAAAAAATCATCTACAAGGACATGGTTCATAAGTTCATCATGCAGGGCCTTGATAGTAGCACCGGCTTCGCAATCAAGATCAGATGTCGAAAATACCGAAGCACAACTCTCTATAATATCCTTTTCATAGTCGTCTAAAGCTTCTCGTAAAGCACGCACCAATGCAGGAGTTGGCCAGACCATCGAATCGTCATTATTGAAAATGGCATAAAATTGAATTTTTAGTGCTGGCATCTGAGCAAATGCACCGCGCCCAAAAAGCTCATCAGACTTTAGCATAAGCACGGCTGTTTTAGCGATATGATCTAACCTAAATTCTTTTTTTTCAGAAAGCTGATCTGCAGTATTAAGAACGATGGTAACGTTTTTCAAATACTCCATAAAACGTTGAGTTGTCGGCACTACGACCTGCGCAACCACCGTCTCGGCCATTACTGTTTGTTCTCCACCAAAAAGAGGCGCATTGAATAATGAAAGAACTATATTAATTGCTAGTATAAAATTAAAATATTTATAATTCACAACTACACCTAACTGTATTTATTCCGAAAGCTAATATTAAAAACAGCTGTTGTTACCTTTTATCACCACAAGAGTCTTGATGGATTCCAACGAGACCGATCATCAACAGACTTTGTTGCCGTACTGCCAGTGGCAGGTTTTGGAGCTGGCACAGCACTTGGCTTTACACCACTAGGCTTTGGCGATGCGTCACCCAATTTTGCACCACCACGCTTTGGTTTTGGTTTCACAGTACCACGCACCACAGACACATCCCCACTCCCAGCATCCGCCAGCCCATCAATTGCCATATCGCCATCGCCCTTATCCTCTGCAGCTGGCTTTGCACCCCGCCCTCCCTTACCACGACCTTTTTTAGGAGCTACAGCTGGTTTTCCATCATCTGAAGCATGCTCTTCTTCTATTTCTTTTTCTGCAAGAACATCTTTAGCTCGTTTATCTTTTAAACGATCAGCGTGAGACTTAACCTTACATTTCACTTTACCAACAAGGCGATTATCAATATCAACATTGAGATCTTCCACATTATCTAATAATGCAAGACCAGCCTCAGCACCTGCCATTCTTAAAAGACGTTTAGCATACTTGCTTGGCTTTGGTTTTAGCTCATCAACGACTTCTTCATCATCATCAGAACCTACCTCTCCATCTGCCAGTGCCTCTTCAGCAGCCTTTTTAGCATCCCTCGCAGCTTTTCTTTTAGCCGCAACTAAATCACGTTTTTCTTCTTTTGTAGGCTCTTCAACAATGCCTCTAAGTGCTTCATGTGTTAAGCCGGCGGCCTTGGTCGCAAGACCCACAGCAAGATCAGCACCAAATCCTTTAGCTAAGTCTTTAGTCGCTTGACTAGATTTACGCTTCTTAGCTGGCTTTGGAGCATCTTCATCTTCATAAGCAATACCATCAACCAGATTCTTACCCATGCCCTGAGCTAATTTTGCAGTATTTCTATTAGGACGCTTCTTACGCATGTCTACCTCAGGAGCATCAACGTCTTCATAGACCAAGCCTTCTGTCATACCAGCAGCAAGATTTTTACCCATTGTAGCACCACGCTTTTCAGCCTCATCAAAGGTTTCCTTAACCATTGGTTTGATCAAATATTCCATGGATGATTCAGAGAAGGTCTCTGTCATAGACGCGACAAGTTCGTTCACTTTATCTTTAAATTGCTCCCACGTTTTGAATTTGACGTTAACGTAGTAGCAAAGGCCGGCAATTGCACCAAGAACAGTAACCCAAATTATCCAACGCTTAACATTCTTTTCTCTAATTATTGGCTCTGCTATGCCGTAGGCGGAAAAATCATTAATAAATGTATCAATAAATCCTAGAATTACTGCCTTGTCAACACAACCATCCACAGTCGATTTCAAAACTTTTCTAAAATCTTCATAAGCAAAAAATAGAATCTCTTTCTTTTCGTGGTAATGAAGACCCATAACCTCAGTCATCATGGCATAGATAAAAATACGCGTAAGATGTGACCGTAGAATTGGCTCATCTTTAGAATTTTTAACATTAAAGAGATAGTGCAACGCATGTACCAGATCTACCTGCTTTTCTCTCGGTAAATCACAATGAGAAAGGTGGCGATGAAATATCAGATAAAAGAGCTCATTGAGCTTTGCAAGCATTTGCTTAGCGTCTTGATCATCTTTCTTTTCCAAGAAATCGAGAAGTTTCATAAAAATAACGCCATTTTTAGCAAAATCCCAGTTCATTTCTGAGGAAATAACAAGGTTATTGTTGTAAGCGTCATCAAAGAATTTTTCATCTTGAAGCAATGTTTGAAAATACATGTCTTCAAAGTTATTTTGTGCAACTTTTACAGACTCTTTAAGGTCAATGACACCAAGACTCATGTAGGCGGGTAATGTTGCTTGTTGAGTAGGCGCTTGCGCATTACTTACCACAGATACACAAAAAAACACACTAAGAGCCAGTACGGCGCGAACGATTAAGCGTCTTATCATAACTGTTCCTATTATTAAATAATCTACGTACAGCCTGTTTTTAACAGCAAAATGCTTCAGTCAAAGATACGTAGACATAGCCTTTAGGACCTGCCAGAGTAAAAGACTTTTTAGAAAAGTCAAAAGTATGGGTTGCAAGGAGAAAATAACTGCACTGGAGATATTATAAAAAATATCTCCAGTGCAAAGATAGTTCGATCAGAAACAAATTCTATAAGACCGTTCAAGCTTTATATCTAATGAGAAACAGAAATTCTCAGCGATTGCGCATATATTTCTGCACAACGTAAATCTTCAAGAGTATCAATACCTCTCACCTCAAACAGAGTCTCATGCAAACGAATTTTAAGCCCAAGCTCTAAAAAGCGTAGCATCTCAAGCTTTTCTGCGCGCTCAAGTGGACCAGGAGGAATACCCTTAATACTTTTAAGCCCGCGATTTGAAAACGCATACAGACCAACATGTTTATAGAATTCACACGCTTCAAGCGGCTCATCTCGGTAGTAAGGAATTGGGCTGCGTGAAAAGTAGATGGCATTGCCAAAACTATCTGTTACAACTTTTGCAACATTCACAGAACGGATTTGTTCCATAACCGTAATACGTTTTTTTAGTGTCCACACATCAACGTCTTTATCATACTCAGCAGTCTTGAGAAGATCAGAAATCATAGCTTCATGGATAAAGGGTTCATCTCCTTGCCAATTAACCCAGATATCAGCTTTTAACATCTCTCGATCCATTAACTCAACAAGACGATCGGTTCCACATGCAGCGTCTTTAGAAGTCATAAACCAAGAAGCTCCAAAGCCATCCAAAAGATGGGCAATCTTGACATCATCGATAGCAAAATGGCATTCATCAAAAACTTTAACTGATTTTGCTGCTTGCCAAACCCACTCTAAAATAGGTTTGCCTTCCAACATTTTTAACATTTTTTCAGGAAAACGGATCGATGCCAGGCGCGCAGGAATTATGCACACAACTTTTTTCTGTCCCAACATATAAATTTCCTTTTTCTTGCAAAAAATTCTGATAATCTTTCACCTCGCAAGTGTATCAAGATTCATCCATAAGGAAATAATTATGAGCGAACGTTTTTTATTGGTTAAACAGTCCCAGCCATTACAAGGCTTTGTTGAAGTTACCGGTGCAAAAAACGCCGTTCTCGTAATCATTGCCTCACTGCTTTTGGCCGAAGGTAAATCAACGCTTTACAACGTACCAAACTCTGCTGACGTTCGCTGTTTTATCGCACTGATGATGGAGTTGGGAGCACTTGTACACTTCGATATCAAGCAGAAAATCCTCACGATCGACACAAGCACTGTAAATAAAATTGAAGTCTCTCCAGAAATTATGAATATGATGCGTGCATCAATTTTGGTTATGGGCCCCCTGCTCGCTCGTTTTGGCAAAGCACGAGTTGCGTTACCAGGTGGATGCTTGATTGGAGCACGACCAATTAACTACCATTTACAAGGCTTTAGAAGACTCAACATCTTACTTGAAGAAAATCAACCATACCTTTTTGCAAGCACTAATACATCCACCTCAGCCCCACAACATGAACGCATCGCATTGGAATATCCAAGCGTCGGTGCAACAGAAAATTTGCTTATGTATGCAACACTAAAGCCTGGCGAGACCGTTATTGTTAATGCTGCAATTGAGCCGGAGGTACTAGATTTAATCGATATCTTAAAGAAGATGGGCGCTTCTATTAGCTGTGAACCTGGCCAAGTCATTCGCATCGTAGGCGTCAACCATTTAAAACCGGTTGAACACACAATCATTCCGGATAGGCTTGAAGCTGGTGGGTTATTGCTTGCTGCATGCGTTACCAAGGGATCTGTACATTTACCAAACGCTCGCGCTGATCATATGGATATTTTCCTTGAGAAGCTGCGTGAAATGGGACATGAAGTCTACACAGGAACAAACCCTACCCCTACCCACCCCCTACAAGGTGTTTCACTCACAGCCTGCCAAAATCCACGCGGTATCAATATTAAAACTGGACCCTATCCAGGATTTCCAACCGATTTACAAGCACCAATAATGACTGCCATGGCTTTAAGCAAAGATGTAAGTACTGTTGAAGAAACGGTATTTGAAAATCGCTTAATGCACGTTAAAGAGCTTACAAAACTTGGGGCACAAATTACTGTTGAGGGACAAAAAGCCACTATTCGTGGTGTCGAAAAATTTTATGGCACCGAACTTATCGCAACAGATATTCGCGCATCCTGCGGCTTAGTACTTGCCGGCTTAGTAGCCAGTGGCGAAACCAAGATTGGTAATATTCACCACTGGGAACGAGGTTACGATAAACTTGAAGAAAAACTACGCTTTATGGGAGCTCAGATTTCACTCATCAATCCTGATGATGAACCGACAAGGCAGATAGAAGAAAGTTTACTTAGCAAGCGTGTTGCTTGAAAGCTCCGCGACTTCTTTCGTAATAACCGCTTGCCTAATTTTGTTATAATGCAGCGTTAGTTTTTCTAGATATTTTTCGGCGTTTGTGGTCGATGAATCCATCGCTAGAAAGCGCGCTGCATGTTCAGCAAGGATTGCTTGAAATAAAACGTTAATAACAAAAGAATGAGCATACGATATTGCCGCATATTCAAGCAGTCGATCAGCTTGCTGCTCAATAATTGGGTCTTCTCCCAACGTTGAAAGCGTATCAGCGACATCTTTGTCATCAACAAAGAGATTAAGGCCACTCCGCTGCAATGGCAATAGTACGACCTTTTTTGGCTGCTGCTGGAAAAATGTTTTCAATTGCGACCCAAAAAAAGTCACCGACGTATAATTTTTGTTTGAACTCACAACGCGATCGACAATGTCTTCGGCTATAGTCATGTAGTTATTAGAGCTCAGTTCGGGATAGGCATACACAATCTCACCCCATTGCTTACCCTTGATAAAGCGGATACCTCGCTGCCCAAGCACAATAAATTCTGCAGCTTGATATGGCTGAAGAAAGAAACTCTGCTCTAAGTATCTAAAAAGGTTAGAATTTAAGCTGCCACACAATCCTTTTGACGTCGCAACGATTATATAGAGCGGTTTTGAGTCAAGAAGATCGCCTGGATTAAAGATAGGATGTTGCCATTCTGTCTCTCGATCAAGCAATGCCGTAAAGAAATCTGCTATACTTTTAAAGTATAATTTGTGAGGGATAGATAGTTTCTCAAGTTTTGCATACATAGACATTGAAACCAGCCGTACAGCATGGGTAATCTTCTTAGTTGTCTGGACAGCCTTAATTTGTTCTCGAAGCTGGATTAAGTGAGACACTTCTGATCCTTTTTGACACAAAATTTTGGGGGAGGACTTTGGCGTGATTATTATAATAGATGGCTATAATCTTTTAAAGCAATTGCATCCAAACAATAAAGAAAATCTTGAGTCTCACAAAAAAACACTCCTAAGAAAGCTAGGAACCTATAAAAAGATAAAGCAGAATACCATAAAAGAAATCATTATTGTTTATGATGGAGGCTGTCTTGCCCATGCTTTACGTGAAATTCATCATGGCATTGTAACACTCGAGGCTGGTTATAAAAATTCTGCGGATGACTGGATTATCGACTATGTTAATCGTTACAAAAATGAAGAAATCACGATAGTTTCGATGGATAGAGCTCTCTGTCTAACCTGTGAACAGCATGGAGCCTTTAGCATCAGTGTTTTTGACTTTGTACAAGCTCTTAATCAAGTAATTCAGGAATCTATCCCCAATTCACAAATAGAACAAATTCAGTCGCCAGATACACATCAATTTGGAGAAGTAAATTTTGAGACAGATATTGACCTCCCTAAAAAGCCTGTGAACCTAGACGATCTTATGAATGAGGGAGCTCATATGCGCACGCCAAAAAAAACTGATAGCTCAGGCAATATTCAACCAAAGAAAAACACCCCTCTCTCAAAGCAAGAAAAAGTCTTGGTAAAAAAAATTAAAAAAATTTATTAAACTGCCTGCATGATGATGAAGCCAAAAAACCTTACCTATATGCTTTCTGATATCGACCACATAGTTGTTAAAGAGCTACTACCCATCGTTCAAGGCAGCACCATTTTGCTACTCTACGGCCAGCTTGGAGCGGGTAAAACTACCCTGATAAAAGCTCTTACCAAGCAATTGGGAATTCTTGATAATGTCTCCAGCCCAACATTTAGCTATGTTAATGTATATAAAAACATCAAGACAGGACTTACCATAAATCATTTCGATTTATATCGCCTAAACTGCGTAGATGAGTTTATTGATCAAGGTTTTGACGAGTGGCTAACACACAAAGACACATTGACTATTATTGAATGGCCCGCTGTTATAGAACCGTTACTCCACAATAAGAGTCTCCAAGAGGCTTCAATAATCTCACTCAGTCTTTCGCATGATTTTGCACAATCAGAGATTCGCTATTTAACGATTACATCCATTCAACAAACCCAAAAAACAAAATAATTTTGTTGCATTTTCCATCAAACCATTTATCCTCATTTTCGCTTGTAGCGGTTGTTATTGGTTTATTCAGACAACTTGAACTTATTTTTATTTGAAAATCTGGGGAGATTCCCGAGCGGCCAAAGGGGACGGACTGTAAATCCGTTGGCTCAGCCTTCACAGGTTCGAATCCTGTTCTCCCCACCATAAACAACCACAGAGCCGTTTCAAGCGTGCGGGAATAGCTCAATTGGCTAGAGCGACAGCCTTCCAAGCTGTAGGTTGCGGGTTCGAGCCCCGTTTCCCGCTCCAAATAGATTTCCGGGCTGGCATAGCTCAGTTGGTAGAGCAGCTGATTTGTAATCAGCAGGTCGCTGGTTCGAATCCAGTTGCCAGCTCCATTAAGAATTGTTGAAAACAACGCTTTTTTGTAGAAAAAAATTGCCTTGTTTTTAAATGTGTATATCCTTGGTTTGAAAATTAAGCAGGCCCACGTAGCTCAGGTGGTAGAGCACCCCCTTGGTAAGGGGGAGGTCAGCGGTTCGAGTCCGCTCGCGGGCTCCAGAGTGTTTAGATGAACCTTCGAAAGTGATGAGATGGCAAAAAATAGAACGATAATTCACCTTGAATGCACAGAAACTGGTCTGCGCAATTACAGCATTTTGGTTTCAAAAAAGAGACAATTCCCAAAGCTTTCACTGAAAAAATATTGTCCTAAATTGAAACGCCACACGATTCACAAAGAAGTAAAGTAGAGAAGGGTGTGGGTCAGTAGCTCCAATGGTAGAGCAGCGGACTCCAAATCCGCGTGTTGGGGGTTCGAGTCCCTCCTGGCCTGCCAAAGATTAGTTTTGAAGAAATGAATGGAAGCCCTAATATGAATGCAAATTTTATCAACATGTTTTGGACCTTTCTCAATGAGACTAAGTCCGAAGTCAAAAAGATTGCCTGGCCGGCGCGCGATGAGCTCATTGGTTCGGTAATTATTGTTTGCCTACTTGTGGTAGTTTTTGCGTCTATTTTGGGAACAATGGATGGTATCTTCGGATACGTAATTCGTAATTTCATATCGTAATGTGGCTGATTTTTCCAGATAAAATAGCCTGATGGAGTTAACAAGTAACAATATGAAGCGCTGGTACGTGATCCAAATTTACACCGGTTTTGAAGACATCGTTAGACGGGATCTTGAAAAACGCGTCCAAGAAGAAGGTTTGCAAGACCTTGTTGGACAAGTTATGATTCCGACCAGTGAGGTTGCTTCGTTATTTTCCGAGGGGGAGTCCAAAAAAGAAAAAATTTTCCCTGGATACCTTCTCATCCAAATGGAAATGACGGGAGAGACTTTTCGCATGGTGGCTACTACACCACGCGTTTCCCGCTTTCTAGGAGGAGAAAGTCCAGTTGCGCTTTCTGACCGTGAAGTTGAGCGTATCTTTACGCAAATGTCGGGCAAGCTCGCGTTGTCGGCGGACAGAGAAAACTACACACCAGGAAGCGAAATCCATATCTGCAATGGGCCGTTCTCAGGTTTTATCGGTATTATCGATAAGGTAGACGACGAAAAAGAACGACTCACTGTCATGGTAAGTATATTTGGACGTATGACCCCTGTCGAACTAGGGTTCGATCAAGTGAAGAAGTAATTTTATCAACTCCATAAGGTGCTGTTATGTCAAAAAAAATCAAAGCTTATATTAAACTGCAGATCGCTGGTGGCGCTGCCACCCCTGGTCAGCAGATCGGTTCTTCTTTAGGTCAACACGGTTTGAACATTATGGACTTTTGCAAAAAGTTCAATGCCGTAACCACAACGCGCAAGGGCGAGACGGTTCCGGTAATCATTACTGTGTATACCGACAAGACATACGATTTTATTCTTAAGACCGCTCCTGTTTCAGAGCTTTTAAAGAAGCGTGCCAACGTCAGCAAGGGTGCTAAAAATCCTAGCAAGGAACAAGTTGGTTCGGTGAAAATGAAAGACGTAGAAGAAATCGCAAAGATCAAAATGCCTGACTTGAATGCATTTGATCTTGAAGCCGCGAAGCGCATGGTCATTGGCAGCGCTCGTAGCATGGGTCTTGTTGTAGTTGATTAGGTAATGAGTCTAAATTTATTGTTCAACACGTGGAAATTTCATGAGTAAAGTTGGAAAAAAATTGGCCAAGATCAAAGAGCTTTTGAAGACCAGCAATGTGTCTACAAGCAAGGGCGCTTTGGAATTTCTTATCAAAAATGCTCCTGCAAAATTTGATGAATCTGTAGACGTGGATATTATCCTCGGTATTGATGCAGCAAAAGGTGAGCAAACCGTTAGAGGTTCAGTTCTCTTGCCTCATGGTACCGGCAAAAAAATGCGCGTTCTTGTATTTGCCAAAGGTGAGCACGAAGAGCAAGCTAAAAAAGCTGGTGCTGATTATGTCGGAACAGAGGATTTAGTTGCTAAGATTGAGTCTGGCTGGATGGATTTTGAAGCAGCTGTTGCAACCCCTGACCTTATGGGTCTTGTTGGTAAAGTTGCAAAGGTGCTCGGGCCTCGTGGTCTATTGCCTAATAAGAAAGTAGGCACCGTAACGTTTGATGTTGCTTCTATTGTAGGCGATCTTAAAAAGGGTCGCGTTTCCTTCCGAAATGACAAAACAGGTGTACTACATGCACCATTTGGCAAAGTTTCTTTCGGTCCAGAGAAGCTCATCGAAAATCTTACTGCACTTGTTCAGGCAGTTCGCTCAAGCAAACCGGCATCGTCAAAGGGTAAATTCGTTAAAAAGCTTTCTATTTCATCAACCATGGGTGTTGGGATTGTTCTCAACCCCGATGATTTGTCATAGCATTTAGCTTGCGACGAAAATAAAGGATTAAAACCATGAACCGTCAACAAAAAACACAAGCTGTAGCCGAAGTCCGCAAGATGTTCGGTGACGCGGAAGCGGCGTTTTTGGTCAACTATAAAGGCTTATCTGTAGAGCTTATGCAGGGATTACGCAAGCAAATTCGTGAAGCAAACGGAACTTTTAAGGTTACCAAAGCTCGCTTAATGAAAATTGCTGCAAAAGATGTCAAAGGTAGTGATGATTTTGCAGGCAATTTTAAAGATCAAGTAGGCTTGGTTTTTGCTAGAACAAACATCACCGTCGTTGCAAAACGAATTGTTGATTTCGCAAAAGAACATGAATCTTTGGGTATTGTCGCCGGCTTCTTTGAAGATCGCTTAATTTCAAAAAATGAAATTATCGCTCTTGGCGCAATTCCATCGCGTGATGTGCTTCTTGCAACCCTTGTTTACACCTTGCAAGCTCCCATGGTTAACCTTGTTGGAACCTTGGAAGCAAAAGTAAACAAAGACCAGGAATAATTGTCGTATTAACACGCGATGCTCGTGTTCAATGTGATAGAAAGTACTTTGTATTAGTACCACTTAGCTAAATCGATTCTGTTAATTAATAGGGAGTCAAAGACATGGCATCCAAACATGAACATCTAATTGAAGAAATTGGCAAAATGTCCGTTATGGACCTTGCTCAATTCGTTAAGGACCTTCAAGAACGTTTCGGCGTTACCGCTATGGCGGCAGTAGCAGCTCCTACAGCAGGCGCAGCTGATGCTCCAGCAGCGACAGAGAAGAATGAATTCAAGGTAACCTTGAAGGAAGCTGGCGCAGAAACAATCAAAGTTATTAAGGCCCTACGATCAGTCACAACTCTTTCTTTGGGCGATGCAAAGAAAGCTGTTGAAAGCGCTCCTTTTGTTGTAACGGAAGCTGCACCAAAAGAAGATGCTCAAAAGATCAAAAAGGCTTTAGAAGAAGCTGGTGCAAAAGTAGAACTTTCATAATTTCTTTCTTGCACAGCGCGAGACTTTTAATTAAAGACCCCGTTTCAGATAGTGTATTTTCTGAAACGGAGTCTTTAATTTTCTAGAAAATACAGCACAGAGTTGCATTATCCAGCGGTTTTTGGCGCATTACTGTTAGGAGCTACTGAATGTCTCAAATGACACGGACACACCAGCTTGACAAAATACTTGTAAGTAAAGGCCTGTTCAGAAAAAATTTTGGCAGAATCAAGGAAGTTGTCTCACTTCCTAATCTTATCGAAGTTCAGTCTAAGTCGTTCAATGATTTTGTACAACTTGACTGTTTACCTAATGAACGCCGAAATATTGGGCTAGAAAAGGTATTGAGAGATACGTTTCCAATCGAACATAATGAACGAATTTCACTTGAATACGTAAGTTATGAGCTGGGAGAGTGGAAGTGCGTTTGCGGCCAATTAACGGGAATTCAAAACCGTTACAAATGGTCGTGCAGTTCCTGTAAAAAACATGGCACAGGTACATTAAAGAATAACTCTTGCCCGCATTGCAAAAAAGAATCTGCCTCATATCAACATTGCAAAAAATGTTTTTCTCGCGTCACTATTAAACCATCACCCTCGGTTGATGAATCCCGTTACAGTGGTAAAACGTTTTCTTTGCCACTCAAAGTAAAGATGCAACTTGTTAGTTGGGATTTAGACGAGCAAACCGGCAGCAAAAGCATTCGCGATATTAAAGAACAAGACGTGTTTTTCTGCGAACTTCCTGTCATGGTTGATTTGTACGAAGATCAAGACAGCCGTTTCGCTCTTGGTAGCCAAGGTACCTTCTTGATCAACGGCGTTGATCGAGTTGTTGTAAGCCAAATGCATCGTGCTCCAGGCGTCATGTTCTCGCTTAGCAAAAAGTCCAAAGATTTCAGAGGCCAGCCATATCACATTGCACGTATCATTCCAAACCGTGGATCTTGGATTGACTTTGAATTCGACCATAACGACTTGTTATACGTCCGCATCGACAAGAAAAAGAAAATTCTTGTTACCACGTTTTTACAAGCTATTGGTATCGATCGCAAATCTCTCCTCGAAACGTTCTATGGATTTGATGATATTGAGATTCGGAGCGATGGTTTCTTTAAACCGATAACCTTTAATCTAGTAGGGCAGCGTCTTGAAGCAGGCACCTTACCTAAAGATGTCGAAGCTAAGCTCACAGTCGGCAAACGTTTTACTAAAGCAAACATTGAGAAATTACTTAAAGATGGCATCACTCATATGCAGGTGCGTAAAACAAGCTTGATTAACCGTATCACCGCACGTGATGTTATCGACGAAGAAACCGGAGAGATAATCATTCAACAGGGAACAATCCTGACTGAAGAAATTATCGAACATCTTTCTTCATTGAGCGATTACGTTATTAGTGTTATTCAGTCATCTGGGTATGTTTTACAACCGACATTGGCACTAACTTTTGCTCATGATTCAAATCAAACCTATGAAGAAGCTCTTAAAGAGATTTATACCAAGCTAAAGCCTGGAGACATTCCAACTCTCAAGATCATGGAAGAATATTTAAACAATATGTTCTTCAATCCTCGGTTCTATGATCTTACCATTGTAGGTAGAATACGAACCAATAGAAAACTCAATCTTAAGATTGATGAAGCTATAACACATCTCACCAAAGAAGATATTATTGCTACCGTAAAATACCTCCTCGGCTTGAAAGAGCGTGGCGAGGGCGAATTGGATGATATCGATCATTTGGGTAACCGTTGTGTTCGTCTTGTTGGCGAATTGCTTCAAAGCCAGCTCTATGTTGGTTTTGCACGTATTGAACGTATTGTTAAAGAACGTTTTCGCCTCCAAGAAAATTATGTCTCATTGATGCCATATGATTTCTTAAACGTAAAACCTCTCTCCGCTGTTTTACGAGAATTCTTTGGTACCGGTCAGTTATCACAGTTTATGGATCAAACCAACCCCCTAGCGGAAATGGCGCATAAACGCCGGCTTTCTGCTCTTGGACCCGGTGGTCTTACTCGAGAGCGCGCCACATTTGAAGTACGTGATGTGCACATTTCTCACTATGGTCGTATTTGTCCAATTGAGACACCAGAAGGTCAAAACATCGGTCTTATTTCATCGTTATCAACTTATGCAAAGGTCAATGAACTTGGTTTCATTGAAACTCCTTATCGTAAAGTAGAAAACGGTCAAGTATCCAATGAGGCTGTTTATCTCGATGCGTTTGAAGAACAGGGTAATTTTATTGCTCAATCAAATGTTGAATTAGATGCAAAAAATAACATCATTGGTGACAAGTTTTTAGTCCGTGCTGATGGTGATTATGTCAAAAAACCAGCTGATGAACTTACTTACATTGACGCATCGCCTAAACAATTGTTCTCTGTTGCAACAGCACTCATTCCATTCTTGGAACACGATGACGCCAACCGCGCACTCATGGGCTCAAACATGCAACGACAAGCAGTCCCTCTCGTAAAATGCGAAACACCCCTTGTCGGTACAGGTATGGAATTTGATCTTGGTTCTACAGAGGGCGCTGTCATCCTTGCAAAGAACTCTGGCACCGTTATTTATGTTGCTGCAGATAAAATTATCGTCAAATTAGATAAAATTACTGGTAGTGACGCAGAAGCTCTTTCACGTTCAGTAGATATTTATGCACTTAAGAAATACGCTCGATCCAGTCATAATACTTGGATTCACCATGTACCGATTGTAGTTGTTGGTCAAAAGATCGAAAAAGGCGATATTTTAACTGACGGTCCTGCAACTCGCGACGGTGAGCTTGCTCTCGGCTCTAACATCTTAGTTGCCTTCATGCCTTGGCAAGGATACAACTTTGAAGACGCGATTGTTGTTAATAAACGTCTCGTTTCCGATGACGTTTTTACCTCAGTGCACGTTGAAGAGTTCATCGTAGAAGCTCGCGACACTAAACTTGGCGCAGAAGAAATCACACGTGATATTCCAAACGTTCCTGAAAAGGACTTAGAGGCGCTCGATGAAGATGGTATCGTTAAAATCGGTACACGCGTTAAGCCAGGAGACATTCTCGTTGGTAAAGTAACGCTTAAGGGCGACGTACAAGTATCTCCTGAAGAAA
>JAHFBQ010000005.1:7980-10638 GCA_023249935.1 bacterium | reverse complement strand
TGAAGAAAAATTACTTCGTGCAATTTTTGGTGAAAAATCACGAGAAGTACGCGATACCTCATTGCGCGTTCCACCTGGCGTCGAAGCATCTGTAATCGATGTCAAAGTCTTTTCTCGTAGCGGTATTCGCAAAGACAAGCGTTACAAAGATATCGTTCAGAAAGAAACTACGCGTATTGAGGAGAATTTCTCATTTCAGCTTGATGTTCTTAAAGAGAATATTAAGGATCGCTTAGTCTTGCAGTTGACTGGTCTAAAAAACACCAACGCAAAGTACAAAGATTTGGTAACCAGTGGAGCTTTTGACAAAAAATTGTTAGGAAGTAGTTCTGTTGAACGTCTACTCGATATTGAACCTGCTAGCAAAGAAATTGCTGATCAAATTAAGTCATACCGCGATGTACTTGACAATCAAGTACACGTATTGACAGCACTCAAGGAAGAGCAGATTAATCGTCTTCGTAAAGGTGATGATCTACCTTCCGGCGTTATCAAGATGGTTAAAGTGTACGTTGCAACAAAACGCACGCTATCGGTCGGTGATAAAATGGCAGGCCGCCACGGAAACAAAGGTGTGGTCTCTCGCATCGTTAATCCGGAAGACATGCCATATCTTGAGGATGGAACACCTGTTGATATAGTTCTTAATCCACTTGGTGTTCCTGGTCGTATGAATATTGGTCAAATTCTTGAGACTATGCTTGGTATTGCAGGTAAAAAAATTGCTGAGTCGCTTAAAGCTCAACTCAACGATTTTTCAATGAAAGAAACTAAGACATGGTTAACCAAGTACTTTGGTCAAGAAATCATAGCCAATATTGAAAAAGAATATGGCGAAGAAGGTCTAACTATTTTTGCAGAAAAAATTGCCAAGAGTGGTTTGCACACCAAGACCCCAGTGTTTGACGGTGCTGATTATATAAAAGATATTCAAAAGCTCATGATAGATGCAAACTTGCCAATTAATGGCACGTTTACCCTCTTTGATGGTAGAACTGGCATCGCTTTTGATCAACCAGTTACTGTTGGTCAAATTTATATGATGAAATTGAATCACTTGGCTGATGATAAGTTGCACGCGCGTTCTGTTGGACCCTATTCTCTTATCACACAACAACCGCTTGGTGGTAAAGCTCAGTTTGGTGGCCAACGTCTTGGTGAAATGGAAGTGTGGGCTCTGTATGCGTATGGCGCTGCTTATACCTTACAAGAAATGCTTACCATTAAATCTGACGACGTTAATGGTCGCATCAAAGCCTATGAATCTATTGTTAGAGGCGATGAGGTACCAGAACCAGGAATTCCTGAATCCTTTAATGTGTTAGTGAAAGAATTGCAAAGTTTAGGTTTGCAAGTCGATCTGTTCAAGACTAGCAAGGAGCAAATTGGTGAATAACAGAATGTTAGAACGCTTTCGTGAATACATTAACACAACGCAGTTTAATGCAATTCGTATTGGTATTGCTTCACCAGAGAAGATTCGCTCTTTATCTTATGGTGAAGTAAAAAAGATCGAAACGATTAACTATCGTACGCTTAAACCTGAACGCGATGGTCTTTTTTGTGCTCGTATTTTCGGACCAGTAAAAGACTGGGAATGTAACTGCGGCAAGTATAAACGCATGAAACACCGTGGGGTTACTTGCGAAAAGTGTGGCGTTGAAGTCATCCAAGCTCGCGTACGTCGTGAACGTATGGGCCATATTAATTTAGTATCTCCGGTTTGTCATATTTGGTTTCTCAAGGGAATTCCGAGCTATTTAAGCTTGATTCTTAATATGACTGTTCGTGATCTTGAGCGCGTAGTATACTTTGATAGTTATGTTGTATTGAATCAGGGCACCTCCCCTTATCCTCAAAAAACATTACTCTCTGCTCAAGAGTATGAAGAATACTTGAATCGTAATGAGGATGATCTTGCATTCAAGGCCGACATGGGCGCTGAGGCTATCCGTGGACTCCTTGCTAACATGGATCTCAATTTTGAAGTAAGAAGAATTGAAGAAGAATATAATAAAACTTCTTCAGTAGCTGCGAAACATCGTTTGGCTAAGCGCTTCAAGGCATTACTTGGATTGCTACACGCTAACATGCGCCCAGAATGGATTATTTTAGAGGTATTGCCGGTATTACCCCCAGACTTACGTCCACTCGTACCTCTCGAAGGTGGTCGTTTTGCAAGTTCAGATTTAAATGATCTCTATCGTCGCGTCCTAAACCGAAACATTCGTTTGAAGCGTTTGATTGAGCTTGAAGCTCCAGATGTCATTATCAAAAATGAAAAACGTATGTTGCAAGAATCGGTCGATGCTCTCATCGATAACGGTAGGCGTGGTCAACCGGTACGCGGCTCTAACAAGCGACCGCTAAAATCGCTCAGCGAAATGTTGCGCGGGAAGCAGGGGCGTTTCCGTCAGAACTTACTTGGTAAGCGAGTTGACTACTCTGGACGTTCAGTTATCGTTGTTGATCCTGAATTACAAATGCATCAATGCGGCTTGCCAAAAATCATGGCGCTAGAGCTGTTTAAACCTTATGTATACGTTGAACTACAAATGCGTGAGCTTGCACCGAATCTTCGCGTTGCAAAGCGCATGGTAGAAGAAATGACACCTGAGGCATGGGAAGCTCTTGAAGCGGTGGTCAAAGATAGACCAG
>JAHFBQ010000005.1:0-7970 GCA_023249935.1 bacterium | reverse complement strand
CTCGTTGAAGGTAAGGCAATTAAGATCCACCCACTTGTGTGTGCGGCATTTAACGCGGACTTTGACGGTGACCAAATGGCTGTCCACGTCTTACTTAGTCAACGTGCTCGCAAAGAAGCATTGAGTTTGATGCTTTCTACAAGAAACATTATATCTCCTGCAAGTGGACGTCCTATTGCTGTTCCATCGCAGGATATGGTCCTTGGTCTTTATTATTTAACTAAAGGTCGTAAAAACCTTCTCGGTGAGGGACTTAATTTCTCAAGCATCGAAGAAGTAATTTATGCTTATCAGCACGGAAAAGTTGATGTGCACGCATCAATCAACATTCGTCTAGTTGAAGGCATTGTAAACACTACAGTAGGACGCGTTATTCTATTTGAAGCCTTGCCAGAAGATTCAAAGTTTGAATGGATCAACAAAGCGGTAAAAAAGAAGGATTTGGTAAAGTTAATTTCCAGACTTCATAAACGTTTTGGTTCTGAAGCAACGGTACGTACACTCGATAAAATCAAGCACCTCGGCTTTTCTCATGCAACATTCGGCGGCATCTCGCTTTCTATTGATAACCTGGTTATTCCAGAATCAAAGCAAGAAATACTCAATCGCAGCGGAAAAGAAGTTGAAAAAGCTGAGAAGCTTTACTTGGATGGCGCAATCACCAACGGTGAACGCTACAACAAGATCATTCAGATTTGGGCGCGTACAACTGAAGATGTTACCAATGACATGATCACCGTTCTTGAGCATCAAGATCGTGAAGCTTCGCTTAATGAACAAAAAAATAGCGTTGCATTTAATCCTGTGTTTATGATGCTTGATTCGGGTGCACGTGGATCCAGAACCCAGATTCGTCAGCTGGCGGCCATGAGAGGTCTGATGGCTAAACCATCGGGCGAAATTATGGAAACACCCGTTCTAGCTAACTTTAAAGAAGGCTTGAACGTCTTTGAATACTTCGTTTCAACACACGGAGCTCGTAAAGGTCTTGCAGATACAGCATTAAAAACTGCTGACTCTGGTTATTTAACTCGTAGATTGGTTGACGTTGCACAAGACGTTGTAATCATGCAGAAGGATTGCAATGCCCTTGGTTATATTGCAGTAACTGATATTGCTGAATCAGGCCAAGTGATTGAATCACTTGCTCGTCAAGTATTCGGTCGCATCGCAGCAGAAGATATTATCGATCCTGTAAGCGCTAAGATGCTTTGTCCTCGTGGTCAACTTCTTACTGAAGCTATGGTAAACGAGATTCGCGAATCTTCTGTAACCGAAGTTAAAGTTCGTTCGGTTCTTAGCTGCCAAATAAAACGTGGCGTATGCGCAATGTGTTACGGTATGGATCTTTCAACACATGAACTTGTCGAAGTTGGCGTCGCAGTAGGTATTATTGCAGCACAATCGATTGGTGAACCAGGAACCCAGCTCACAATGAGAACGTTCCACGTTGGGGGTACTGTAACAGGTGTTGTTGAACAAACTGCACATAAAGCCCAATTCACCGGTAAAGTCGTTTTCCGTGAAGTACAGGCTGTGAAGAATAGAGCTGACGTACTCACCGTCATGAATCGCAAAGCAAAACTCGTCATCGTTGCTGAAGATGGACGCGAACTTGAAGAGCTGAAACTTGGTTACGGGGCATTGTTGCACGTTAAACCAAATGACACAGTCGTTGCAGGTCAAAAACTTGCTGAATGGGAACCTTCAAAGATCATTTTAACTGATAAGCCTGGCGTTGTTCAGTACGTTGATTTGATTGAAAACGTTACATACCAAGAATTGTTTGATGAAGGTACTAATTCTTCTAGAAAGACAATTCTAGAGCGTCGTGAAGAAAAACGTCAGCCTTATATCGTTGTTGTTGATCAGCACGGAATCGAAGAAGGCCGTTACTACTTGCCTACTGGCGCAATTTGAGCAGTCGAAGAAGGCGCAGAAGTGCTTCCTGGTGACGAACTTGCTAAATTACCCCGGGAAGAAAAACGTACAAAGGATATTACCGGGGGCTTACCTCGCGTTGCAGAGCTCTTTGAAGCACGTATTCCAAAAGATCCTGCAATCATTAGTGATGTTGATGGCATGGTTAAATTTGGCGGGCTGCATAGAGGTCAGCGCCGTATCACAGTAACAACCGATACCGGCGAGGTATTTGAGTACAACGTCCCTCGCTCACGTCATCTCAACGTCGAAGACGGTGAGTATGTAAAGGCGGGCGACTCGTTAAGTTCTGGCGTACCAAACGTTCATGATATTTTACGCATTCTTGGACCCGACAAGGTGCAAAAATATCTAACAAAAGAAATTCAAGAAATTTACAGCCTGCAAGGTGTTGAGATTAACAATAAGCATATTGAATTGATTGTTAAACAAATGCTACGCAAGGTTCGTATCGCTGATCCAGGCGAAACGCACTTTGTTGTTGGCGATCGCATCGATAAAAACCATTTGCAGGCCGTTAATAAGGTTATGGTTAAGGGCTCTAAGCGAATTGCTACGACAAAACCTATCCTTATGGGTATCACCAAGGCCTCATTGGGCACTGAAAGCTTTATCTCAGCCGCGTCATTCCAAGAAACAACACGCGTTCTGACAGAAGCCTCCCTGGTAGGCCAAGTTGATTACTTGTATGGGTTGAAAGAAAATGTGGTTATTGGTAAGCTCATCCCTGCTGGAACAGGCGTTATGTCTTATAAGCATAAAATGCTTGGCGAGGACATTTCAGAGTATGAGCGAAGAGCACGCACAGAAGAGCAACTAGAGGCTGGCCTTGATCAAATTAAGCTTCAGGAGGCCGCTAAGCCATAATTAAATAGCTTATTTAGGCGCGTAGCTCAGTGGTAGAGCATCGCTTTGACGTAGCGAGGGTCAACGGTTCGATCCCGTTCGCGCCTAATTTTGAATTGGATATCATTTACAGATTAAATAACGAGGTACTGATCATGATCAACACAGAACAAAAACAAGAACTTATCAAAAAATTCGCCCTCTCTGACAAAGATACGGGCTCATCTGAAGTACAGGTAGCTATCTTCTCAGAACGTATTCGTCAAATTAATGCACACTTGGAGCTTTTTCCTAAAGACCATCATTCACGTCGCGGCCTAATCTGCCTGGTAGGTAAACGCAAAGCGTTTTTGAAGTACTTGAAGAATAACAACAGCGCAGCCTATACCAAACTTGTTACATCTCTTAAGCAAGTTGGCTACCTATAAAAATCTTCCTGTAGTGGCCTTTACTACGCACCATTATTAGAAGAAATATAAAGCTCACAAGCGTCGAGGATCTTAATGAAACACATTTTTTCACACCCAGAGTTGGGACTTGAAGTTGAACTTGGTAAATATGCTCGGCAGGCAGATGGAGCTGCGTGGCTAAAGGCTGGTAAAAACATTGTTCTCTGTACAGCGGTAGCAGGATCAGAACCTAAAGAATTTATGGGATTTTTTCCTCTTACAGTTGAATACCGCGAACGTACCTCTGCTGCAGGCAGAATTCCTGGTGGATTTTTTAAGCGCGAAGGCAAATTAAGCGACGAAGAGGTATTAAACTGTCGCCTCATAGACAGACCAATTCGTCCATTGTTCCCGAGTAACTACTTCAATGAAGTACAAATTATTACTACCGTACTCTCGTCGGATGGCCTTTACCCTTGCAATGTATTAGCAATTCTAGGAGCTTCACTAGCTCTTACCATTTCTGACATTCCGTTCTTGGGACCCATAGGCGCAGTTCAAATTGGTAAAGTCAACGGAGAATGGAAATTTAACCTTGACTACACTAATCAGACTACTTCCGAAGCAGATATTATGGTTGCAGGTACTTCAGCCGGTATTTGTATGGTTGAGGGTAATTGCAACAACGCCTCAGAAGCTGAAGTCATCGACTTACTTCTCAAAGCTCACGACATCATCAAGAAACAAATTGATTGGCAATTATCACTACAAAAAGAAATTGGCAAACCTAAGAAAGCTATATCTAACCCTATTGACTTTGATCATTGGCAAGCACAAGTTGGCAAGCTCATCTCTCTTGACTCCATTGAAGCTTTGTTTGGTAAATCTAAGCAAATTCGTAGTGAAGCAATGGATCAATTGCAAGACCAAGTTCTTAAGCATTTTGCAAGCGATGTTGCTGCTGGTTCAGTTTCTAACTCAGTACTTTCATATCTTTTTGATTCGCAAATCAAGAAGCTTATTCCTGATGTCATCGGTAAGCGTCAACAGCGTATTGATGGTCGTCGCCTTGATGAAGTAAGACCAATCATGTCCGAAGTTGGCGTACTACCGTGCGCTCACGGCTCCGCCGTATTTCAACGTGGCGAAACACAGGCATTAGCATCGATTACACTGGGTGCTGGGCAAGATGCTCAGAAAATTGAAAGTCTTCATGGTGGCCTACAAGAAAAACGCTTCATGTTGCACTATAATTTCTTGCCATTCTCAACAGGCGAAGTTAAACCAATGCGCTCAGTAGGTCGTCGCGAAGTTGGCCATGGTTACTTGGCAGAAACCTCCTTTCCTATGGTACTGCCTGATGCAGCTTCATTCCCTTATACCATTCGCTCTGTGGTTGACATCCTTGAGTCTAATGGCTCGTCATCTATGGCAACCGTTTGTTCTACAACCCTCGCATTTATGGATGCTGGGATCCCTATCAAACAAATGGTAAGTGGCATTGCAATGGGTCTTGTGTTTGACTCAAAAGGTCAATATCACGTCTTAACAGATATTCTTGGCGAAGAAGATGCTCTTGGGCTGATGGATTTCAAGGTCACCGGAACTGACGATGGTATTATGGCCTTTCAAATGGATATCAAAGACAAAGCTGGCTTATCAAGAGAGTTGCTTGGCAAAGCTCTTGCGCAAGCACGTGTTGCACGTCTTCATATCTTAGGCGAAATGCGCAAGGTCATGACCAAACCAAGAGAAAGTCTTTCAGAACTTGCACCTCGTATTTTCTCACTCAAGATTCCACAAGATAAGATCGGTGCAATCATCGGACCCGGTGGCTCCATTATTAAAGAGATTGTTGCAAAAACTGAAACTCAGATTGAAATTGAAGATGACGGCACCGTGCTGATTTTCGCTAAGAATGCTGAATCCGCAAAGATGGCTGAAGAATGGGTTCGCCGCCTAGCAAAAGAAGTTGAAATGGGCGCTACCTATGAAGGAATTGTACGCCGTATTGCTGACTTTGGTATCTTTGTTGAATTGATTCCAGGTAAAGATGGCTTGGTTCATATCTCAACCGTTGCCCGCCATCATCAACGTGATCTTGATAAATTGGTCAGACTTAATGACAAGTTGATTGTTAAGGTAACCGCGATTGATCCAGACACTGGCAAAGTTCGTTTGGTTGCTCCGTCACTTGAAAAGTAAGCTCTATGACGCAGAATCTAAACTCAATAGTGCGCGCCAACGGGCGCGCACCACATGAGATACGTGTAATAGATTTTTTTGTTGATGCGCTTGGTTATGCTAGCGCATCAATTCTTTTTTCTCAGGGAAATACCAAGGTTCTTGCAAGCGTTACGCTACAACAAGGCTTGCCCCACTTCCTAAAAGGCCAGCCTGTTGGTTGGCTCTCGGCGGAATATGCCATGCTCCCGTGCGCTACCCACCAGCGTAGTAATCGCGAATCATCACAAGCTCAACGTAATGCACGCAGTGTCGAAATCTCTCGCCTCATCGGACGCTGTCTACGCAATTGTATTGACCTTACTCGCTTGCGAGATAAAACCGTACAGATCGACTGCGATGTCCTACAAGCTGATGGCGGCACACGTGTCGCATGTATCACCGCCGCAAGTCTTGCCCTTGAAATCGCAGCTAATCGTTGGTTTGAAGAAAAAATCACTGATACCAATGTGTTTACCCAGCGCATAGCAGCAATCTCTGTTGGCAATGTTGATAACATCCTCGTGACCGATCTTGATTATCTAGAAGATAACAGAGCTGAAGCTGATTTCAATTTTGTTATTACGCAAGATAATAAACTTGTTGAAGTTCAAGGCACTGCAGAAAAAACCCCCCTTGATTGGGAGCAATTTGATGCGGCTAAAGCGCTGGCACAAGAAAGCACAAAACAAATTTTTGATATCTCCTCGAAAAAATTAGCCTCATTGGATCTTCATGCCCACACAAGCAATGAAAATATTATTGCCCTACTCAGCACCGGCCAAGATCGTCAGCGCGTTTCTCGAGCACAAAACGTACCGCAAGATTCAAAACGTCAAGCTCACGATGGCAACCAAAAAACAGGTCCTTTTACGCTTGGTAATAGACTCTCCAAGTCATGATAACCCGTTGGTTTATTCTAGTCTTTTTATGCGCTCTTACAGTAGGCTGCAATGCTCCATACCGCATACGCTGCGCACCTCGGCCACAAACACCTATCTTCATCGCTATGCCAATCAATGACTGCGCCGTAGAACCCATTGGGCAACTTCTTTATTCTGTCTTAGTTCAACAGCTGCAACAGCGTGGTTATGAGCTCGCCAATACCCCGGATCGTGGCTATGTCCTACGCATATCAGTCTTATCGCTAGCTGCCACACAACATTTCATTTCTCAAGACGTTGTCTTGCTAGATAAATTAATGGAGCTCAATGTGACTTGCCGGTTATATAATTTTCGTAATGAACTAGTTAAAGAAAAACTTTTTACCTTTGAAACTATAGTCCCCAAAACTCAAACACCTCTACAACAAGATGCCTACACCAGTTACTATTTGCGTAGTATGCTTGAGCACCATGTACAAAGTATCGAACAAACCTTTAGACCATACCTGCAGTAAGACCGATGAGCATCGAACAACTATTAAATACCATAAACACTCCCACCTACTGGCAAAAAACACCAGTAACTTGTTTTGTGTCAAATTCTTTTCCATACCTGTTCGTACGCAAACTGCTCACTAAGCTTGAAGCTGATCAATGCTTCGCGATCCCGAGAAGTCGCGTACAACTCTCCACGCAAGACCCTAAGACACTCCTTCCATTGCTACAGCAGACAGTGCTCGGCCAAGCCTCATTTTTTTGGCTTGGTGATGTAGAAGATGGCTTCACGCAAAAACATCGCGATGTTCTCCTTGGGGGCCTAAGCGGCTATGCAGGCGACAACCGCATAGCATTCTTCGTGCAAGAAGTCCCTGCCAAGTTACAATTTCACACGCTGCAATTGCCCACAGACATCACAGCAACGGACGGGATGTCTCTGGCAAATACTTTTGCACCTAAGATTTTAAGTAGCGCTCAAAAATGCACCGCAATCAGTAAGCTCTTCAAGCAGAATCAAACAATCCCTCTTAATTTATTCATGTCTATCTTGGACGGGCTTGAACTGATCCATGCAAAGAATCTTGATTCATTCCTTGAATATCTTACACCTATGTTACCAATCAATGCCGAACTTTCAAACCTTAGCCAAGCGTTTTTCAAGCGCGATACTAGTTTTTTTAAAACATGGAGCTCATTGAGCGATGAGTATCCCCCAGTATTTTGGCTCGCCTTTTGGGGTGATCAATGGTGGCGGGCATTTCATGTCATCACATTAGCCCAACAAAAAAATATCATATTGGCCAAAAAAATGGGCTTTAAACTTCCTTACAGCTTCATCAACAAGGACTGGCAAAACTACAAGGCAGAATATTTTCGCAACCTCTTGGCACAGCTGTACACCATAGATTACAACATTAAACGTGGACATTCTTTTTGCTTCTTCGACTTTTTATATGCGCAGCATTTTATACGCGCGAAAAAATAGGAATTGCTGATGGCCGGATCATTATACGAATTTTTACGTAACGAAGTACAACGCATGATGCTTGGCATCGGCATGCACAACAAGGGCAATCTCTATCCCCTCATTGTAGAAGAAGTGGAACGCTCAATTATTAAAATTGTACTTGAAGAAACGCACGGCAACCTCCTTGCAAGCTCCAAAATGCTTGGCATTAGTCGCAGCACG
>JAHFBQ010000051.1 GCA_023249935.1 bacterium | reverse complement strand
CTTCGAAATGAATGCCTCGAGGGGTCACAACCGTAGCAGGCATGCTACTAGGTAATCCGCAATTTTGTATAGTGACTCTGTCAATAGTGATATTGTTGGTTCTTCTACCAAAGATTCCTGTTACCGTGGCAGCTGAAGAGAAAGTGCCTGCACCGTTAATTTTTCCATTCATGATGGTAATGTTAGAAGAACCTGTAGCAATTTCGATACCGGATCGAGTACCAGAATAACTTGTTGATGAAAGAGAAAGTGTGTGTCCATTCATATCGAGAATAACGTTTGATGCGCCGATATAAAGCATGGCCTCACTACGAGAACGAGGTGCTACGGCTAAATCTTTGTGTAGTACGTAACGGCCTGGTTCATTAATGATACCTTGATTTGTATAGCCGTTAGTACCAACGGTTTTTGTTACTGCAGCCTGTGCCGATGAGATCGCAACAATGCTGAGTAGGACTATATTATGCAGAATATTCATCTAGTATCTCCTTTATAGGTCCTTTATCTTACGCGTCTACGCAAAAATGTCTGAGATCAAGCTTTCAATAATCGAGAAGTTAAACCAGGTTGGACTTGCCGCTTCAAACGCGTTCATATTGGATGTATCAGCTTCTTTTATAAAATATTGTGGGTTCAGGTCTGGGTTGGTTTCAGCGGCGGTTAAGCGGTAGTTTGCTGTGGTGTTACTGGCGATGAACTGTGTACCGTCATACACCTTCCCGTGACCGAACGAGATATTGCCGCGTAGGAAAGTAGTTGCTTCCGTTGAGTCGTCCCAAAAACCATAGCGAGTAGTTCCAGCATTGGCGAGTATCTTGTTGTATTCCACGGTGGTTTTCAGGCAGCGGCCAAGCAAGGCAATACCGCAGCCTATGTCAGCCCCCGTGTTGGTGCTTGCTTCGCAGTTTTGAATAGCGCCGCCGGTTTCATCTTCAAATGCTATGCCATAAGCTGATCCGCCGGTTTCGACAATGTTGTTTCCGTTTGCGCGGCAATCACGAATTACTGAGCCTCTACTTGCACCTGTACTGAAAAAGCCGTAGGCGGTATCGTTTGCCATGTTGCCGCTAGCTAGACATTTTTGAAAAAGATTATAATGAGCTCCGTTGTTGGCAAAGCCTGCACAAATTTTTGTACTAGAGTTGCCGTTTGTATTAGCTTCACACTCTCGTAATGAATTACCATTTGATTCGTTTGTTAGATAGAAACCGTACACGTCGGTGCTGCTGCTGTTGCCAACGTTGTTGCTTGAGTCGCATTCAGTAAACATGTTTCCTGTTGAGCCACTTAGGTATATACCTGCACACAACGCGGCGCCACTTGTATGTCGCGATGACTGCACTTTTTTGCATGAGAAACCGGAGCTGTCGATCAGATAAAGCCCAAATGCATCATTGTTTGTTGACTCATTATTTGAGATGCTAAGATCATCAAGTTCTACATTGCTGCAGCTGTCGGCAAGTACTCCTATAGCCTGATTGTTGCCGCCAAATGTTGCGTCAAATGCTGAGTCGGTGATGACACCGACGTTACTGTTGAGCATCGAGATTCCAATCGTACCCCCGACTGTTTGTATGCCATTGAGCGAAAAGCTGTTAACCGTGTTAAAATCAATGCCGGTCTTTTCGCAGTTAACAATGCGGACGTTATCAAGCATAACGTTGGTGTTATTGAGTGTGGTAATACCGGTCTTGATATTTGCGCGTGCGCCCTTGCCATTAATGGTGCCGTTCATGATGGTAATGTTGTTGACTCCATTTGCCAAGGAGATGGCAGCAATGCTTGGCATGTAGTTAGATGTTGAGAGAGTCATGGATTTACCACCAAGATCGAGAATAACGTCTGAAGCCGCGATGTAAATGATTGGTAAAATAGACCTGCCTGGTGCTGCATGCAAATCTGTAGACAGAAAGTAGCGACCAGACGTTTTGATTACAAACTGGCCGTCGACCGCTTTATACGTGTTGTTAAGGGTTGACGATGAGATTTGCTGGTTGAGGGAAACCCCGGTGTTAATAATTTGCTGTGGGGCTCGTCGTGTTGGCTCCTCAGAGACAACATGATATACTTTTTTTGCATGCAATGCCGGAGATGCGGCAATGGATGTCAAAAAAAGCAGTCGAATCAATCTATTCACGCTTCTTCTCCTTTTTTATTGAAAATAGAACAATTACGGCTACTTCTGCCCTAAGGTCTTGAGCCTATCCATCCCTATAGAATTTTTTGAAGCAAATGGGAAAAAATAAAAAAAGTTCTTAATTGGTGATAGAAAAGTTAAACCAGTGCTGCGATCCAGCTTCGAAACTATTGAGATTGGCGGTATCGCCTTCCTTTATGATGAATTGCAAATTTTTCTGGTTGCTGCCATCTTTAAATGTCAGCATATAATTCATGCTGCCAGAGTCATCGATTGGGGTACTGCTGCTATGAAATACTCTGCCTTGACCAAACGCGACGTTGCCGCGTAGGAGTGTCGTGCTATCTGCTGCAAAATCTTTGAATCCATAGAGAGTGGTAGCGGCATAATTGCCAAAGATTTTATTGTACTCAACGGTGACGTTTGTACAGGTGCCAGTTAATGCAAGGCCAAACGCGCTTCCACTTCCTCCGTCATTTGCGTTTATTTCAGAATTGCAGATGATTGAGCGGGTTTCGTTGTGTAGACTTATACCGATTGCCTTACCGGTCAACGAGTAGTTGGCGTTTGCTTTGCAGGTACGAAAAAAGTTGCGAGATCCGCTATTTGTTGAGTAAAAACCAGCAGCGGTCTTTGATGTGTTGTGGTTGCCCATGCTTTCACAGGTATCAAATGAATTGTTGCGGGAGTCATATAAGAAAAATCCAGCAGTCACGTTGCCATTGCTGTAGTTGTTGGTTGCTTGGCACGATTGAATTCGATTATTGACCGATTTATTAGTAAATAAGAACCCGAAACAGCGGGTGTTGGTGCCAACTGCGGCATTGCTGTTTGCGCTACAGTTTTGCAGCTGAAAGCCATGTGAATTGGTCAGGTTAATACCGATGCACAGCAGTCCTGATTCGGTTGGGTCGGCAGCAGCATCTGGGATGAGTGGTGCAGTATTTACGGGAGTCGGTTCCTCTTCTTCTTCTCCGCAGCTGCGTGTCTCAAACTCATCCACGATCGATTTGCTGATGACTCTTGCGGTATTATTGCTGGCGTGAAGATTGTTACATGAAAATCCTGAACAACACTCGAGCAGTGCACCATTGGTATTGCCATCTATGCTAGCAATGTTGCTGATTGCTACGTTTTCTAGCGAAAAACCTCTACTACGTTTTGCCCAGAGGCCGCAAGCTGTAGCTGTGTCTGCTGTGCACCCGCTGAAGGTAGAATCAGAAACGAAGCCGCTTGTACATTTGTATAAGTAAACACCAAGAGGTCCTGTGTTGTGGGTATGAACTCTACTGATAGATATATTTGCGCATTCTTCAGCGGTGATGCCGGCCGTTGAGCAATTAATGACGCGTATATTGTCGATGTGTAGGCCACTGGTACTTGATCCTGCAATGCCGGTTGCGATTGCGGCGTGTGCTCCCGCGCCATTGATGGTGCCATTCATGATGGTTACGTTGCTCACGTTTGGTGCGATGGTTATAGCGCTTGGCATTGCGGTATAATTTGTTGTTGAAAGGGTGAGCGTCTTGCTGCCAAGATCGACAATGACATTTGAGGCGTTGATATGGAGAATTGCCAAATTTGAACGGGCTGGGGCTGCTGATAAATCGGTTGATACTAAGTAGTAGCCGGGCTCGGAGATTCTAAAAAGGCCTTTGGCGGCATAAGGGGAGTTATTGAGCGCAGCATTGGTGATTTGTTGTGAAAATGCGATGCTCAGTGAAGGTGTTTGAAAAGTGCGGCTTGTTTGGCTGCTTGGCTGACAAGAGAGAGATGAGGAGAGGAGGAGGGTCAAGAGCGTGGTATTCTTAATCATGGAAAATTCCTGCATCTACGCCAAAGGCTGCAAAGTAGCCGTAGATCGATAAATTTTTATTGTTTAAATCTTCTGGCAAGAAGCTTAACTCATCGGCGCTTGCTTCTTTGATTAGATTATGAATTGGACAGTTTTTTAGCATAAAGTAATTAGCTTTAGGTGTTGGAATTGTTGGCATGCTGGAGCCATTAAGGCTTTGTCCATGGAATGACACTTTATTTTGTAAATAGACATTTTGTGAGAGATTGTCTGCATCATAGATACCAAATTGTATGTTCTGCGCGTGGTTGGTAGAGATGTCATTTTTTTCGAGGTGAATATGGCGATATTCTGTCGTACGTTCTTGGATGCGCACGCCATAGGCGGCGTAGCGAGCGCGGTTGTCACGGATGGTATTGCCAGATACGATACAAAGATGCTCTCCCTTATCGATATCAATACCGATAAATCTGTTAAATTTCTTCTTATTGTCTATGGCTTTGGTGTTGGGTGAGGTGAATTCTAAAAAGTTGGTTGAATTCATAAAAATATTGTTTTGCGACACGGTGTTATGGCGACCAGCGATCATGCTGATGCAGGTACAGGAGCGTCCTGCTGTGTTCATACTTACCGTATTTTGTGAAATGATAATGCGGGATGAGCTTATGACTTTAAACCCATAAAAATTTTTTTTGGTCTGGATGTTGTTCATGATGTTGCTGTTGCACGTTATTGTCTCACTATTAAGAATGTGTACGCCTGTAAAAGACTTGGTGATGATGCTTTTTAGGGTACAGGTAGTAACTTCAACATCGACTGAGGTAGTGATACTTATTCCTATTAAAGGTGTACCGGTGAGGGTAACGCTGGTAATGCGGATGTTCTTGCTATTTGTGAGTACAATTCCAGTAGTGCTAGCGACGGTTATGTTCAGATTGATAAGTGAAATATTGTTGTTGCTGCTGATGTTGAATGCCTCTGGCGAGCTATTGAGTATGGATCCATTTTTGATGGTGATGTTGCTGTTGCCGGTGGCAAACAAAATACCGAATGGATTGAGGTTAGAAAAAGTTATGGTGTTGCCGCCAAGATCGAGTTCAACATTGTTGGCACTGATGACGATAGGTTTTTCAGCAAAATCAATATCTTCGGTGATAAGGTATTGGCCCGGTTGATTGATAGCCAAAAGACTGCGGCCGAAAAGATTTGCAGATGAAATTTCTTGGATTGCGGCGTGTGTGTTGCCGATTATGCAGAGAAGCAGAAATAAAGTATGTATTATGGTTTTTTTAGACAGCATAACTCCCCCCTCTTCTTTTACTTTAATTGTGAAGAGGGGGACGTGAAATTGAAAGTTTTTTGAAATCTAGATGGCGCTTGCCTTGATGTACACGGTTTCAACTTCTTGCCAGTTGATCAAATGCCACCATGCATCGATGTAATCAACGCGGCGATTTTGGAATTTTAGGTAGTACGCGTGTTCCCAAACATCGAGGCCGAGAAGGGGACGTAAGCCCTGAGAGAGGGGGTTATCTTGGTTTGGGGTTGGGATGATGACAAATTTATCTTTTTGATCCAAGCAGAGCCACGCCCAGCCGCTGCCAAACACGGTGCGCGCAGCTTTGTCGAATGCCTCTTTAAATTTCTCAAACGAACCGAAGGCCTCATCGATTTTGTGTGCGATGACTGTGGTTGGCTGTTGATCGAATTTGGTTGTGAGTGTTTGCCAGAACAAGCTGTGGTTATAGTGACCACCGCCGTGGTTTTGCACAACGGCTTTCAGGTCAGTTGGTAGCGTGCTTAAGCTGATAAGCAGTTCTTCAATGGTGTATGCTTGGTATTGAGAGTTGGTCTCGAGCGCTTTATTTAAATTATCGATGTAGGCTTGATGATGTTTTTGGTGATGAACAACCATAGTTGCCTTATCGAAATGTGGTTCAAGTGCTTCGTAGACGTATGGCAGCGGTGGCAGTGTGTATGGATATTTCAGTTGCGTGAAAAGATAGGGGGTCAGTTTTTTCATGGGCAGTCTTTCGTTTTTTTCTTGTCATCTAGAGCAACGTATAGGTCACCCAATCTCTGTAGGAAGCTGGGTACCAGTAGTATAAGAAATTTTTTGAGCATGAAAACTTCTAAATTATTGAGTGTTAGAACCACGCTTTGATTAAACGTTTAACTCTAAGCCAGGTTCTTTTACCGTATGTTTTCATGCCTCCAAGTGGGTGTTGTACCGGCTTAAGCGTATCGCCTACCTTGCTTATGGTGCCATCGATGTTTTGAATAACGATTTTAAATTCAATAGCAAGTGCAGCTTCATCTAGGCCATAAGCAGTAAATGGACGGATAAAGCTACTTAGGCGCGTAAAAAGCTCTTCAGCAAAACTCATACCAAGGACGTAGTTTTTTGCTAAGAGTTTTTCTGCTGCAAGCCGTAAGAATGCTGGAGCAAATTTTTGAACAACGGGATATTTCAGGTCTAATTGAAGATCAAATGCTGCGTTAATCAGGTCTGCACGGTCGTAGCCAGCATAAAGGAGGGCGTAGGCATAGACCAATTTTTGTGTAATAGAATAGTCGTGTATATTTTGTCCTGATCTTGGCTCTGGTATGAAGTATCTGGTAATTGGGTCCAGTCCGCCATCGTTCGAGTACAAGAGTATTTGTCTGTTTTTATCGTTAAAATCCGCAACGAATTTGACCAATCTGCAGAATGCTAAAGCAAATTCAAGGGCTCCGGATTTTGCAACCCACATGCCAGCTTTGAAATAACTAAGTGTTTGCTCAAAATTGAAGGCGATAATTTTTTCACAGGTATAATAATCAGTTTTACTTTTTCTGCTTGCGAACTCTAAAACTCGTTCTAGGCGATCAGAAATTAGTGTTGGTTCATCCTCACTACGAAAATTATCTTCCTGATCCCCTGGGTGCATGATGGAGAATATATCTTGCTGCAATTGAATAGTCTTTGCATGTTGAGTCATTAAAAACTGACTAGAATGTATACCAAGATTTTCTCGGGCAATATCTACTTTAGCCGTGAGGAATGTTTTTAGTTCTTCTAAGCAATGAGCTGTTGCACGCATTTCTGGCTTGGCGAAATTACTCTGCGGCAGACTCAAAATAGCACTTCGTAACCTACCGAGTGTATCGTATGCTTCTCCTGCGGTTAAAAGCTTTGTTGTTTTTAAGTACTTAAAGTGTTCTTCGATGTTTGATATCCACTCATCGAAGGCATTTTTTTTAAAGCCCTTTAAAGCTTTGATCAGCCGCTGTTGTCTAAGGCTTAGAGCTTCTTCTGTCGCTGTTGCTGCTGTAACCGAGTATGGAGTGTGGCAGGCTAACATCATTAATATGAGTAGAACACCCCTCAAAACCGTCATCAGATTTCCTTTAGTTAAATCGGCTAAAAGTGCATCCTCCAGAGGGTCGGGCACTTCTATGGAGCAAATTTATAGAGATTGGTTTGCGATAGTCAATGGAAGAGTATACTTCTAGTAGAAAATGCTATTTGGAAAAGTCTTTAAGAATTGCGCGTGCTGGTGCCGCTTCAAGACCGATGACCGGTATTGGTAAGCATATGCACTCGTAACGTCCAGCTGTTACATGGTCGAGGCGCAGTCCTTCGATGATCGGCATTTCTTGAGCAAGTAACATTGTATGTGTTTCGTGATTAGGAGAATTGCGTTCAATGCCGAGGTAGTCAATGCCAACCGCTTTGACGTTGAGTTTGATCAAGAAGGCTACACCGCTTGCGGCAAGGTATACAAAATCTACAACGAATGGTGCATCGGGCGCGAATTGTGAATTTTTTGTTTTGAGTAGTACGATCTCACCAGCATTAATGGTGTGTGGTTGTAGATCTTGTTCGGTAATGGCCTCATTAATGTGGCTTAAGTCGATGACTACAGCTGGACCGATGAGGCTTTCAAGTGGTAGTTGGTCTATAGTTTTGCCTGCTGTGAGTTTATGACTTGGTGCATCAACATGCGTGCCGGTGTGGGTGTTTATGATGATGTTTGTTTCACGCATGCCACCAGTTTCGATGGTGCGCGTCTGTGTGAAGATGACCGGTTTGTTATTCTTGTACGAAGTCATTGTTGAACTGATTGGCCAGCTGATGTCGATGATTCTGGTCATCTCAATCCTTCTTCTTTACCGCGTGGCCACCAAACGCGTTTCTCAATACCGCAATTACTTTTGTTGCAAAGTTGCCACCGGTTTGGCGAGACCAAGTGCGGGTATCGAGGGACGCTTTGATTGCGGGTGTTGGAATATTGCATTCCTCAGCCGTCTCGAGTGTCCAGCGGCCGGTTTTGTTTTCATCGATGAAGCCACTGACTGTTGTGAGCTGTTGATCTTTCTCGAATGTTTCTTGGGCGAGCGACAGTAACCAGGAACGAACGACTGAGCCGTTTTGCCAGATGTTGGAAATAGCTGCTAAATCGAGTTCTTTGTATGGGCCTTCACGCAAGATATGAAATCCTTCGCTGTATGCTTGGAGCATAGCGTACTCAATGCCGTTGTGTACCATCTTTACAAAATGACCGGCGCCTGCTGGGCCGACGTGGCCAAAGCCATGCGGTGCGGCCAGGATTTTAAAGATGGGGGTTGCGGTTTTAAATGCTGTAGCATCGCCACCAACCATGAGTGAAAAGCCATGTTCAAGTCCGTGGGTGCCGCCAGAGGTACCGCAATCAAGGAAGTGCAATCCTTTGGCTTCCAGCGCAGAGGCGCGGCGGACTGAATCTTTATATAAGCTATTACCACCGTCTACTACCAGAGCTCCAGGTCGTAGATGTGGCGTGATTTCAAAAATGCAGGTGTCGACGATGTCGCCGGCCGGCACCATCAACCAGACTAAATCAACTTGTTGTGCCAGCTCTGCCATGGTTGTTGCGAGTGTAAAAGAGGCAACTTCATCAGCCGCAAGAGAGGCACTATTTGGGTCATAACCAACAATCTTAAATTTTGCAGCAGCAAGCTTGCGAGCGATTTGTAAGCCCATCTTGCCAAGTCCAATAACACCAATGATCATGATTCTTCCTTACGTGGTAGGTAAAACGATGATAATGCAGCTGGGCCTTGTGAGCCGCGCTTATAGGAATGTAGAACCGGTTGTTGGGCGATAATCGTTGCAATAATACGCCATGACATTTCAACTTCATCGGCGCGAATGAATGCGGCTTGATCACCTTTCATAACATCGGCCAACAAGGTTTCGTAAGCTTCGGGTGTATTGGGGCCGAATAAGCAGCTGTGGCAGAAGTCCATGCTCACAGGTGCGACCTCGTAGGCGATGCCGGGAAGCTTGGCGTTGAGCCGCAAGTAAATGCCATCATCTGGATAAATTTTAAAAATAAGTGCGTTTGGTTCAGATGGACAGGCAGTGAGTGGGCACTTGGCCATTTTGAAACGGATTTCAATCGTTGTCTCTTTGCGATCAAGTGCCTTGCCTGTTAACAGATAGAAAGGAATACCTTGCCAACGTTGGTTATCGACAAACAGGCGGATCGCGGTAAAAGTATCGGTAGTTGAAGCAGGGTTGACGCGTGGCTCTGTTCTATATCCTTCGTACTGGCCTTGAAGTACCTGGTCGACATTAACATTGGCGAGTACCGCAGCCTTAGCGTTACGGATGTTGTGAGCCGTTAGTTCGCCAGGAGATTCCATCGCTGTCAACGCGAGCAACTGGAGCATGTGGCTTTGAACCATATCTTTGAGCTGTCCGTATTCATCGTAGTACGCGCCGCGTTGTTCAACACCAAGTGTTTCTTTGATTGAGATATGAACAGACTCGATGTGATCTTTGTTCCAAAGCGGTTCGAAGATGCGATTGGTAAAGCGTGCCAATGCGATGTTGCCAACGAGCTCCTTACCTAGGTAATGATCTATTCTAAAAATTTGTTCTTCAGCAAATGCTTGACGTAAAAAATTATTAAGCGCTTGCGAAGAGGCAAGATCTTCGCCAAACGGTTTTTCATACACAAGGCGTGTCCATGGGCTGCCAGATTGTTTTGCTTGTACTAAAGTGCTCTCAAGGAGAAATTTGGTAATGGTTGGGAAATGTTGCGGCATCGTTGCAAAGTAGAGGATGCGATTGCCCGATAGATTATGCTTTCGCTCAACTTCTGCTACGAGCGGGCGTAAGTTGTTGTACATGGTGCCGTGGTAAAAATCCATGGGAAAGTAATAAAAATTTTGTACGAGGGTATCCCATACTGCTGAGTTCAGATTTTGGATAAACGGTTTTGATTGCTCAAGAACTTGGAGCTTATCAACTGGTTCCAGTGCTGCGCCGATGATTGCAAAATGGCATAGCTTTTTGTCTTCGATGAGCTTATACAAGGCAGGGATAAGTTTGCGCTTGCTCAGATCCCCGGTAGCGCCAAAAAGAATAAATAAACAATCCGCGAAACAGGACTGGCTCATGTCGATACCCACTTTTTAATTTTCATCAGGACTTTTGCACTAAAATAGCAGTGCAGGGGCCCTTTTATCTGTCATCCCGGACTTGATCCGGGATCCATGTTTTGATTTAACTATAGGTTTGATTTGTTGGTACAGAATATCGAAAAACAATTATATTTAAAGCTTTAGTTCGATTACAAGGATGGATCCCGGCGCCTGGGCCGGGATGACAGGGGGCGGCAATGGGCTCTTCAGTCAGCTTTCTTTTTGCGCGTTTTAGCCTTGGCAGCGTCGCAGCGGCGTTCTAAATCAAATTTCGTCTGAATGGCGAGCATTTTTATGTCGGAGATCTGTACTGCCAGTTGCTGCATCTCTTCGGTGAGTCGATTGATCTTGTTCATGCCAACCCAGGCCTCGTGGGCCTTATCTTGCGCATCAGCTAGGTTGCCCGCTTGTTTTTTGAGTACCCAGGTCAACGAGTCGCTGCTGGCTTTGAGCTGTTCGTTTTTTTCGGTCATCTCAACGCAGCATCGTTCAAGGTTGGTAATCTGTTGTGCAAAAAAAGAACGCATATTTTCTACCTGAGATTGTATTGCCGGCGCGGTGCGCATGTGTGCAATGTCGCTGCCGAATTGCCAGAGTTCATGTTTAAAACCTACCGCGCGCTCTTTTGTTTCGCTGACAATGTTTGAAAAATTAACACAATCTTTTTTGGTTTGCTCGAGTTTGGTGGCAAAGTTTGCTAACTCCGCATCAACCCGTTCTTTTTCTTGAGCGCGTAAGCGAGCAACTTCATCTCTTAGTGAGCGAAGCTCATCGCTTTGTACAGCCTGGGTTATTGGTGCGTAGTCTTGTGTTTGATTCGGCGCGCTAAAGACATTTGAGCGGCGTGTCAGATCTGGAGGGGCGAGCAATGCTTCTAAGGCTGGATTGAGCTCATCCTGTAGTCCT
>JAHFBQ010000081.1 GCA_023249935.1 bacterium | reverse complement strand
CGCTACACTAGTCGCCAACCCATCCATGATATCAATAAGATTAACAGCATTAATCAATGACAACATCCAAAATCCAGTCAACAGCACACTGCCAATAGATGTAAAAAAAGATTGCTTAATCATCAAGCCGCCGTGCAGAAAACAGGCAACACCAAGAAATTGTCCCAAAAGCTTGCGTGATGGACGAATGCGCTTGAGATCGTCGATAAAGCCAACAAACATAAGCATGGTAGCTCCAGTAAGCAGCCACATTACACGCTCTTCAATGGGATACAACAGTCCTATGGTCCCAAGAAATGCGAGATAGATTGCAATGCCGCCCATGTATGGCACCGGTTTTTTATGTTTTTTAAGTGTTCCATCTGGAACATCGAGTACACCTAATTTAAAAGCTGTCTGCGTAAAAAAAGGCACCAAATAAAATGTAAATGCTGCAGCAATCACAAGCATTGCTACATGATGCAAAATAAGAAAATCCATACATACTCCTCACCTTTTTATTTTGCAACGCAGCCGTCTGCGAGCGCTTTACGCAGCAATACATCGCGTAGCAACACATTACGCAGCAACGTTGCAAAAACAGCATACTCATGAGAGATTAAAAATTCAAAAGAAATATCACGATAAATCAAAGTCATTTTAGTTTGACAGCGGCAAGCCTGAGGAATAGAGTTGAAAGAATTTTTTAGAAAAGTTTTTAACCGAAATCAAGGTGATATAGTTGTTAAAATTATAATAGAAAATTTCATGGTATTTAGTTTTCTTCTTAGTTGCTTTTTAGCATGTAACGCACAAAACCTCCAGGGGCTTCCCGGAGGCTCAATGGTTTTTAGTAATTCGAGAGCTGTATCGATAGAACAGCTTGTAGTTGGTGACAAGGTAACAAACTACAACTTAAAAGACGGTTCATTTTCTAGCGTCACTGTACAGCAAATTTCTACGCTTGCTGTTGATTCGATTGTCGAAATTAAAACAACTCAAGGCTCAATTTTATCCTCACCAAATCAACTCTTTTATGATGATGCTAAACAAGATTTTGTACAAGCAAGCGCTCTTACCGATCAAAACGTTCTGATTTCGCAAAATCTAGGTAAAATATCTTGCATCGGTATAACACAACATCCTTTAAAAGCAGTCTGCTACAAGCTTACGCTTGATTGGCCACACACTTTCTTTGCTAGCGATCTCAAAGTATTGGCGCACAATGTAGCACCAGCCGTTGTGCTGCTTCCAGGGCTCGCTGAGGCCTTTGTAGGTGTTTCAATAATTGCTTATGCACATATTCAAGGTACAACAGAGATTTTTTCTGACCTCGCATTGGGCAAGACCCAGGTTCTTAGGAATGTTGATCTTTTTGCAAAGCAATATAGAAAGAAAGAACCAAGCAATACAAAACTAAACATTCCTTATATATTGCAACCTCCATCGATTGCCGGCATAAAACCAGATTCGAGTATGTACAATCACGTAAGGCAATATCCTCAGTTATATAGTCCATTTATTATTACTGCAGAAATAGATAGCTGTGGCAATATCATTGGTACGATTTGGAGCATAAAACTTGATTCCTGCGATGGAAAAACAAATTGGTTTTCAAAGCAAACAATAGGACGAGAAGTATTTGCTTACAGTAACCCAGTAATCAAAGTGTTCATGCAGGAAGAAGATAAAAAGCAGCTTGATCAACTACGCGACTTCACCAAAACATGGCCTACAGATATCACAAAAAACTTATTCGATCCTTACTTGCACATTTCCACTGAGGCAGAATGGATTCGTATTGAATACGGTGATTTTGAAAAAATAATTTATGGGATTCAATTTGGAGTACATGCTCTGCGACAAATGGTGCTAAAAAATATACCACCCTCTCACGTTATTCAAGCAATCAAAAATGCTACCTGCACTCTAGCGAAAGACTCAAAACACGTCATTTTTTGTGATAAGCAAAGTGATACGACTGCTGTGGTTGAGAAGGCAAGTAGAAAAGTTATCAATGTTGGTCGCGCTGGTGACATGGCCACAATGAATGAAATGCCGCCAAAAGAAGATCCTAATAACACTAAATCAGGCAAAGATACCAAAAACAAGAATCAATTACCAAGGCCGGGGGATGACGGCGGGCCTGTAATTTCAAAAATACCTCCAATAGTAGCTGCCGAGGAAGAGATACGCAAGAATGGGTCTACAGTTGTTACGGCGGTTGGTGACGCTGCCAAAGCGGCAGGAAAGGCTGTGGGAAGTACAATTAGGGAAAGGGGAAAAACGTTTGAAGATTTCATTATAAAAAAGCTTGGAGGAAGAGGAAGCTTTAATGTAGGTGGACGTGAATTTGATGGAGCTGTGGGTAATGTCTGGTATGAGGCTAAGTCCGGCCAATTTTGGGATATGTTACTAACAAACAAAGATAAATTAAATAGATTTAGAGAAGGAATGGGGAGAGGATTACGTATTGCTCGTGATAATGGAGCGACCTATCACCTTCATTCTAATACGCCTATTCCTAGAATCATAAAAAAGTGGTTAACCGAAAAAGGTATCCCATTTACTGAATGGAAGTAGCGATATTATTTGGTAAAGGAGATTTATATGTCTATTTCTGCATCTATTGATTTTCGAGTAATTCAATCCAATACCGGAAAATTTATTACACCAATTAAAACACTTGAAATATTGATGGAGTATGGTTGGTCGTTGCAACGTGATCGATATGTATACTATTTGCCTCTAGGGAAAGATGACCCATTTGACTGTATTTCTGAGGTTATAAGCATTGAATCTCTTTTGAAAATTTTAAGAAAAAAAGAAACGCAATCAGAACTGATAGTTGTCTCATCAACCTGGAAGGATACCAATATTGGCGGAAGTTTATTTTTATATGATGAAAAGAAGGCCTTAGAGGATAGTATTAATACTCCCATAGGATTCAGTATTGATGGAAGTCGAAAAAAAATAGGTATTGGTAGTGCCAATGAAATGACTGACGTTAATTGGTATCTCGAAAAATTACTTCCAGTATTTAACAAAAATGGAATGTATATTGAATATTTTGAATACAGCGAGCATATTTGAACTTGAAAATATAAATCGTATTTTGGCTGAATGGGATCCCATTGGGGTTGGTGAACATATTGCATCAGATGAATACAAAGAATATACCCCGCTAATTCTTCAATTTATTGAAAATAGGCAACAACTAATGAACTATTTAGAAGATATTTTGATAAACAAAATGGGAATTGATTATAACCCTAGAAACAAAGAACATTTAGAAAATTTGCAACAAGTGTGTGATAAGATAATCCAAACACAGAGCAAGCAATAGCGATTCTCGTCTTTTTATGTTGCAACGCGACTTTCTGCAACACATTGCGCAGCAACGTTGCAAAAACAGCATACTCATGAGGGGTTAAAAATTCAAACGTAATTTTTGCAACAAGACACGTAACTTTAGCTTCCGCAAATAGCGACTGAAACGCCTGAAGTTTAGTCCAATCTTTTTCCGTTGTAATAAGTATCATTGGATTATGTTGTTTACACGCAGTAATTATCGTCTGTACATCATCACTCGTATAATCATGATGATCAAAAAAAACAAAGTGCCTAGTGGTCACAAGACCTTGCTGCCGAACCGTCTCTTCAAGATTTTGCGGCTTTGCAATACCGGAACACAGCACCACCCCTGTACCCGCTGATACATTGACAATATCCCCCTCTGAATTTACAAAAGCCTCAAAAGCATGTCGTCCTGCTGTAATTTTTTCAGGTAGAATATCGGGAAAGTATTTTTGCTTAAGATAGCTCAATGGATGGTTTGCTTGATCAGCATGCGTCAACACAATGATATCCGCCCGATTATAATCTTTTTCTCGCAAAGGCCCCGCAGGAAACAACCACTCATTTTCAAATGGCGCCCGAGCATCAATGAGGAGGATGGTACAATCTTTATGAATGGTTGTTGTTTGATACCCATCATCAAGAATGACAATGTCAGGACGGGTGACGCCCAGCAGCGCCATCAGTGCCTTGTAGCGATTTTTACCTATCGCAACAGCAACCCCGCGCTTAGCAACCTGTGCAGCCTCATCGCCAACAACCGCCGCATCTCCAAAAATAGTTTTTTCAT
>JAHFBQ010000080.1 GCA_023249935.1 bacterium | reverse complement strand
CGCTCACTTACTGTAATGAATCCTTAATAAAAAATGTTGCCGTTTTTGGTGCTACAGACAGCGCTGTTACCAGTATCACCGGGCTTGCCCTCACCAACTGCAACCAAGGAACCATTACCAACTCTTCATTCAATGGCATGCTTTCAGCGGCCACCGTGTATGGCATTAATGCCGCAACCTGTACAAACTTCACCATTGATTCGATAGAGACTTCAAAGAACTCTTCTACTGGTGCTTCGGCCTATGGCACGTACCTCTCAAGCTGTTCCGGTTTTAACAGCAATAAGCTCAGAGCATTAAAAAACACCGTACAAACCGCATCAACAACGGTAGCCGGTCTTTTATTAACCGGCTCAAAAGACAATACTTTTATAGAATGTACAACAAACAATAATTACTGCAGCGCCAACGTCGCCAACGTTGAAGTATATGGCACCAGTCTTGTATCATCATCCCATAACAATAATTTCACAAAATGCCAATTCAATGGCAATGCCGGCGGTGGTACAGGAACGACAACGGGAACTACTGCTGGCGCGTCAGTCAATGCATCAAATCACAATACCTTCATAGCCTGCCAAGCTTCGAATAATAACACCTGTGACGCCTTTGGAATGCTCACGACAGGATCATGCATCGGCACATCCATCATAAATTGCGTTGTCCGCGGCAACAACAGTGCCACAAGTGCCAGTATGAGTACCGATGCTGTAACTGGCATAAGATTCTTTGATGAAACTGGCGGTCTCATTCAAGGCTGTGACGTGAGTGCCAACGTACATAACGGCGGAGGACGCCTCGCCTACGGAATATTTTTGCTAGGCACGTGTGTTAGATGTACCGTAGAATCAAATATAATCGCTGCCAATAGAGGCAACACCGGATTTCAATATGGCTACTTAGACCTCGCAGCTGACAGCACCACCTTTTTACGCAAAAATGTGTCTTTTGGTCACGGCCCCTGCTTAACCGGCGGCAACACAACGCTCGTTGATACTGGAAAAATGAACTATATGTTCTCGTACTCCGAAGGCAGCAGCATGAGCATACAAAACCTCATTAGAGAAATTGACATTTCCACCCTTGGAACACTTACGAATAATTCATCCTGGTTTAACTATTCCGTCACAGAAGACCTCCATGCACTCGAACCTACTTATTCCAATACAACAACTATGACAGTCGCAGTTTCTGGTCCCATAAGAATTTCTAGCATCACCAACACCGTTACCGTCACAGGCGTAACCATCCTGCCAACACGCGTCACCAACACCGTCCCTATTGCTGTTACCGGTATTACCATCGGTTCTGTAAACAACGGAACAACAAGTCTTGCTCTCACAGTAACCACCGCCAAATCTCTTAATGTTACAGTCACCACCAATAAGACGCTGCCCGTTACCGTCACCAACCCCGTTCCTGTTGTTAGCACGGTTGCGATTGGCAACGTATCTGCAGGTATCATTGGCGCTGCACAGACACCAATCAATCTACTTAATGCACGGGCCATTAACATACCAAACACCGCCGCCACTAGTTCGACTTACACAATCACCACAACAGGAACTTTTTTTCTTTTAAATGATATTGTTATATCACCCGCATCAACTGCAGGCGGCTATTCTGGAATCTTAATTAACTCTGATAACGTCATACTCGACATGAATAATAGAAGCATAAGAATGACCACTACAGGCACACCTCCTGCTGGCAATATCTATGGAATTCAAGTAGCCGCTGGCAAAAAAAATATAACTATTAAAAACGGCCAAATCGATGGCTTGGGAATCACGGCAAACAACCTTTACGCTGGCATCTACATACCAGGCACTACGGCATCACCGAATAAAAATATTACATTAGAAGATCTTGCTATCTTCAATTGCAAACTATACGGCATTTACAGCAGCTTCTGTCGCGATTTTTTCATTGATGATGTTATTGTTAATAACACTGTTAGCACAACAGCAGGCAACTTCCCTGCAGGATTGTATCTTAACACGTGCATCAGAGGGTTAATAACAAACTCAGAATTTAGAGAATCATCATTCCAAACCACAGGTCAAGGTGCTGCTTATGGCCTCTATGCAACGGGATGTAGAGATATCGAGTTCAATAAATCAAGAGCTGGCGGGAATACGATCACAAGTGTCAACACTGCCGAACGATCTGGTGTCTACGGCATCTATTTAGTCAATTGCTCAGCCTTCAACTGCAACGGGGTCAAAAGCATAGGCAATCAACATCTCGGTAGAAACACAAACTCATCACAAGGCAACGAATGTTGCGGCATTTTTTTAAACAACGTAGATAGCTGTATTTTCGAGCAATGCCAAGTAGCTCAAAATATTGGCGGGTATCAGTATGGTTCAAATTATACATGCTCAACGTATGGTTTTAAAATCACCGGTTCTTCAGAGGGCAATGTATTCAACAACTGTGAGGCTGTTAGCAATGTAGGCGCTGCAGATAGCGCAGGCATTTTCATTGGACAGTCGGGAAAAAATGTTTTTGAATCCTGTTTATCGCTTAACAATTCATCTAGCAAAACAACTTTTGGTAGCAGATTTGCGTTCGGCATCACAACTTCCTTTGGTGGCAATAATTTATTCAATAAGTGTATCACCTCTGGCAATGCCACCACCGCTCGCATATCAAATAAGAGTTATGGTTTTGCCTTGAGAACTGAATTAGCTTCGAAAATAATACAATGCGAAGCAAGCTTTAATGGCCCCGGCGGCATTGGCTTAGCTGGTGAGGGCTATGGCATTGCCTGCCTTGGACACTGCTCTAAATATGGAGTCGAATACTGCAAAATGTTTGGCAATGTTGCTTCTACAAAATCATATGGATTCAAAGATTTTTCTGCAGGCTGCAAGGGATTCTTAAGAGCTAATATTGCCTTGGGCCACGGCGTAACACTGACAGGAGCTTCAACATTAACCGACTCTGGTGCTATGAATTACATGCTAACGTTCAATCCTGCTAGTGCCGGAATCCCCGATGTCAGAAAATTAATCAGAGACAGCTACAATGATGACATGAACAACTTCGCAACAGATTCTATTGATTCGTACAATTTCTCTATAACAGAAAATTAGAATGATATCAACGAAGAGGAAGCAAAGTAATGAATAAGAAATTTATTAACCGGACCAAGCCCGGAATGACAGAGACCAACGGACATGATGTAAAAACTATAAGACAAAATCGTACTAAGAACTTCATCAATTCTATCTTAACGCCTATCCTCCTCCTCTCCAACACCGCCGTTGCATTCGAAAAACTCAGCCGTGATATCTCAAGCTCATATGAAATTCCATATCTTTCCACCAGCGATACAACAGCCGGATACACCATCAGTACACCAGGGTATTATTACCTCAGTAGCGACCTTACCATCGCTCCCGGCAATGGTAACTATTCCGGCATTTATATCAATGCAAACAATGTCATTCTCGACCTCAACTCTCACATTTTAAAAATGACTACTACCGGCATACCTCCGGCAGGCAACATCTATGGCATTCAAATTGCTGCAGGTAAAAAAAATATCACCATTATCAATGGCACCATCGATGGGATAGGAATTACAACGCAAAGTCTCTTGACTGGCATCTATGCGCCAGGAACAGCTAATTCAACAATCAAAGATCTTCACATCAAGAATATTGATATCTTGTCTTGTAGGCTCTACGGTTTGCATTTGAGTTTTTGTAGAACAATTGAAATCGATACACTCCATGCGATTGAGACAATAAGTACTGCAGCTAACAGTTTTCCTGCTGGACTGTATATCGACAACTGCTTACGGGGGAACATAACAAATTTGTCAGTCCACAGCACCTCATGTCAGACTACGGAACAAGGAGCTTCTTACGGTGTATACGCAACAACTAGCAAAAATTTTATATTTAAAGACGCCAATGTCAGTGGAGGATACATTACAAACATCAGTACTAACGAACGCTCTAGCATCTCCGGAATTCATTTAAAAAATTGTCAATCTTTCTACTTTAAAGACTGCAAAACAATAAACAATAGACATGAGGGGATCAGTACTAACTCATCTTCTGGCAATGAATGCTGTGGTATTTTTTTAGATACGACTACGGACTGTGAATTCGACGGGTGCTGGGCAAATAATAATAGTGGCGGTTACAAG
>JAHFBQ010000050.1 GCA_023249935.1 bacterium | reverse complement strand
AAACGTATTGTTCATTTAGGGATTTTCAGAAGCACTCTGCTTCAATTTCAAATTTATTGTTTGAATGTTAACAGGCAGGGGTTACCGTGTCAAGAGAAAAAACCTTCTTTTATTTGGTGCGAATGGCTCCTGTAGTTCTTATGATCGGCTTAATCTTGTATCGTAGCTATTTATTATAGACAAGCTACCTGCTGTGGGTCAAAAAAATTAAGTGAGGCTTTCTCGTAGAGAAGCAACTTCTTTATTTGTAAGAAGGCGTGCTTGTCCAGCGGCAAGTCCTTTCTTGGTGATCGGCCCAAAAGAAATTCGTTCAAGCTTTTCAATAAATAGGCCCATCTGTTCGAAGATTCTACGTAAAATTCTATTTTTACCGCTATGCAGAGTAACAAATACGGTCTGTGAATGTCGTCCGCCACGAGATGGCATAATGCTGTCAACGCGAACAAAACCATCTTCTAGTTGAACGCCGCGTCGAATCTGTTCCATTCTCTCTTCAGAAATAGATTGATGAAGTGTTACTGCGTATGTTTTACGCATCTCAAATGATGGGTGAGTCATGCGTTGTGCCAGATCGCCATCATTAGTGATAAGGATGGCTCCTGTAGTGTTAAGATCGAGGCGGCCAACATTGTACAAGCGTAGGCGAGCAAGTTGAGGAGAATTTTTGAGTAAATCAAAAATTGTAGGTCTTCCCTCGGGGTCGAAGCTTGTACAGAGCATATTTGCTGGTTTATTGAGTACGATGTAAACGAAATCTTCTTTTTTGGTGGTAGCAAGAACCTGTTTTTTGTAGCGCACGGTGTCACGTTCTTGTACATCGTACGCAGGATCTTTGACGATAAAATTGTTTACAGAAATCTCACCCAACTTAATGAGTTGTTCAGCCTTACGTCGGGAGCAGAGTCCAGAGTGAGCGACAAATTTAACTAAGATATTTTTTGAGGAAGGAGTTTTTTGGGTCTGTTGTGCTGCTTTCATCTTTTTCCATGTAAAAAGGCTCTAGGTTCTTGCTTGTGAGCTAGGATGATAAATTAAGAGAGGCACAGGCTACCACATTTTCTTCACGAAGTGTATTGCTGTGCGTATGTTTCGAGCTGAAATTTTTTACACGGCTTCGTCGGTTACTTCTTCTAAGCTGGCGCGGAGCGCAAGCGCTTTTTTCAGGAGGAAATCTTTTTTGTCACTTAGTTCTTTGCGTGTGTCAAAATAGTGCGACACTGCTGTTTCAAAATTCATATGGGTATTGATGTGCGCTCTGGCTGGTCGTACGTTGACCTTGTGTACCGGGAAGATGCCAACAACAAAGTGGGCGTGTTGGCACGCGCGAAGTATCGCCGTTAAATCAACCTTGTCCTGCTTGTCTTCAGGAACATGATACATAATTTTAACGATTGCCTGGTCCAGTGACATGGCTGAAATAGTCTGAATAATTTGTTCAGTCTGGTCTCGTTCGGCAGTCAATTTGATGTCAAGCTGAATCATGGGGCGTGATGGGACGATGTGAAACTCGTACGTAGCAGTCCAGCTATCGTCAGCTGTTTTGTTAAGCGTTACAGCGCAGTAGCCTTTTTCTTCTTTGCGTTCGCCGAAATCGACACGTTCAATTGAGCCGGCATAGACAATGGGGATGCCACCGGTATTGAGATTTTGATGGCGGTGTAAATGTCCAAGTGCGACGTAATTAAATGGTTTAATTGCCAGTTGCGATGGTAAAAATAACGGATCGGTGCCATAGACGGCACACTTTTCAGAGCCAGAAAAAATTCCATTGCTGACGGTGAGGTGCCCGCACAAGATTGATGGTATGCTCGGGTCCAATGTTGCCGCAAATGTTGATATGAGTGTGCCGATTTTTTCAGAAATATATCCGGTAACTTCGTGTTGATCTTTAAATCGGTGTGCTTCGTGAGCAACAAGATTGTTTCTTGTAGGCCATGGAATGCCAACAATTTGTATTGGTCCAGACTTAGTTTGTAAAGTTAAAATATCCGGCTTGCTGAATACGTGAAACGTTTTAAGCGGGATACTTGAAAAAACATCGAGGGCGTGAGCCTTGCCAAAACTGAGGGGGTGATCATGATTTCCTACAACGATGATGACAGGAATGCCGGCGTCATGGAGTTTGAGCAATGATTCAATTAAAAGTTTCTGCTGTGTTGGTGTGGGGTATGCTGTTTTATAAGCATCACCGCATAGTAAGAAAAAATCGATATCTTCTTTGATAGCAGCATCGACGCAAACATCAAAACTCTGTTTAAAATCCCAAAGACGGGAATGGATTCCCGTCTTTGGATCAATACGACCATAATTTTCAACACCGAAGTGAATATCTGCTGTATGGAAAAAACGTATCATGCCTGCTCAGAAATATTGTTTGTCTTTACTGCACCTTTGAATCCGGTTGCTGTCTCAGAGGTGGCAACTGTTTTTTTTTCCGCGTCTTCTCCTGTGCATCCACAAGCATGATTTTTGACGAGCTCCGCGCGCATTTTTTCAGCATATCCTTCTTTGAGCTGTTGGCGAGAACGACCAATTGCTAAGCTGCCAGCGGGGACATTTTCATTAATCGTTGAACCACCTGCGGTGTATGAACCTTTACCGATAGTGACTGGCGCTATCAACGTGTTATTGCTACCAATAAATGCATTGTCTTCGATGATAGTCTGATTCTTTTTAACGCCATCATAATTGCACACAATCGTGCCAGCACCAATATTAACATTCTTACCAACTGTGGCATCACCAAGGTAGCTGAGATGTTTAGTGCGGGAATGGTCGCCAATAGAGGTTGCTTTTATTTCTACAAAATTTCCTATCTGGACGTCATTTCCAATGACAGAGTTGCCGCGTAGACGAGCAAATGGGCCAATTTGTACGTCTTCTCCAAGAGTACTGTCTTGGACGAAACTGTGTGGTTGAATGCAGGTATTGTTACCGATCTTTGAGTTTTCAATGATGCTGAATGCGCCAACAAAACATTCTTCGCCGATGTGCGTATCGCCCATTAAGTGAGCACCGGTGCCAATGAATGAGCCGGAGCCGATGGTGACATCGATATCGATATGGATACTTTGTGCCAACTCGAAGCGTACGCCTTCTGACATCCAGTGTTTAATGAATTCTGATCGTTTGATTTGCTCAACTTCCCACAGTTCTTGTAAGGTATTGACGCCTCGGACATAGTCATAGGCAACCGGATGAGCAACGACGCCCAAATTCTGATCGCATGCCATTTTAATCAGATCAACGAAGTAAACTTCGCCGGTTACAGAATTTTTGGTGAGCTTGCCAATGTTTTGTTCAAGGAAAGAGCGTTTCATAATGTATACGCCGGTATTGATGCGGGTGATATGGCGTTGCTCTGGTGTACAGTTTTTTTCTTCAACAATCTCAAACTTGCCATCATGTTCTATGACGCGTCCGTAGCCAGTTGCATCCATCACGAAGGTAGTGCAGAAAGAGATCGCTGTCTTAGATGTCTGATGTGTTTTAATGAGATCGGCGATGAGCGCTGAGGTGATGAGCGGGGTATCGCCATAGAGGATCAAAATATTTTCTTCTTTCCAGTGAGCCTGAGAGGTTGCAACTGCGTCGCCGGTGCCTTTTTGTTCAGCCTGGATAACGAATTGAACATCGTGTTTGGTATGATTCTGAATTTCTTCTTGGACTTGTGCTGCTTGATGACCAAGGACAACCGTTGCTGGAATGTTGAGGGCCTCAAGTGCCTTAAGGGGGTACATTACCATGGTGCGTCCGCAGATACTGAACAACAGTTTGGATTTTTTTGTCTTGAAGCGGCTGGACTTGCCCGCTGCAAGGACAACTGCTTGAGTATTGTGGGGTGTGATCATGAGGACTCCTTGGCAAAAAATGTCAGATTAGCTACACCACGAAATATAAGGGACATAGCCTATCTTACGTTTTTTTTTGCATCATTCAATGTCTGGAATAAAACAGTTGAGATATTCGTGAATATTCAGATGTTTTCAGATGTTGCTGACCTAGCGGATTCAACATCCCATCTTAGTATTGCTTTATTTAGAAAATGTTTTAGATTTGATGCTCGAATTTGTTATGTCATGGAGAGATGGCTGAGTGGTCGAAAGCGACCGCCTCGAAAGCGGTTATCCCAGGTGACTGGGATCGCGGGTTCGAATCCCGCTCTCTCCTTGTTCTGGTTGGCATATTCGTAAAAAGGAGTGCTATGGAAAATTCGGCAGTAGATTCTGGCTCGCAGGCTGGGATGACAAGAAAAAATCAAACGCAAAAAAAAGATCAGCTTTGTGCCATTGTCCCAAAATTATGGGGACGTGAAGAGTGGATTGTTAACGGTGAAAAGTACTGTGGCAAAAAGCTTATCTTTATGCAGGGATACCGATTTTCATTGCATTATCACAAAATCAAAGAAGAATCATTTTATGTTCTCTCTGGTTCCGTCTTTCTTGAGCTTGTTGATCAGGGTGTTAGGTCTGAGAGAATTTTGACGCCGGGTGATGTTGTCCATGTTAAACCGTACGTACAGCACCGCATTACCGCACTGACGGAAGCAGAACTTTTTGAGTTTTCGACCCATCACATGGATGACGATTCATATCGCCTTGAAGAAAGCTGCAAGGTAGATCTTTCAACGCTGATTCTGCCACTATGAAGCTGCTACATGTTATCGCAAGTGCTTTTTTTGCCGGATTTCTTGGAATAGGCTTCTTTCTATTCCAGGGGCAATACATCATCGTTAAGCTGCCATGGTTTTCTTATCCATCTATTGATGGCGGGGGTAATAAAGCTGTTGAGGTGCAACGTGAGGTTATGTGTCACGTGTGGAAAGATGGCGCAGTTCGTCAGAGTAAGAAAAATATTTTATTGTCTCAGGATCACGGCGAGACGATTAAACGGGTTGTATCCGCATGGCTTGCGGTTGGTGTTGATGAAAATTGCTTGGAAGACGATGCAAAACTGCTATCGGTTGCTCTAACGAATCAAGGAACCGTTGCTCTATTGGTTTTTAACAAATCTTTTCTACCTATCCAGTTGTCTACGCAAGGGCGCTGGCAGCTTGTTGAGTCGCTCTTGAGTACACTGCGAGCGGCAGGTATGGTGCTTGAAGGGGTGTATTTTTTACAAAACCAAAGCATCATGCCGGATGATTACCTCGATTTTTCTCAACGCTGGCCAATCGGTGGTTATCACGCTAGGTAAAAACTTTCTTTACTTAGAAAGCAAGCCCAGGGCAAACTTTTTCATGTGGGTAATGGTTTTTTCTAAGGTTTGAGGGGGAAGTTTATGGCTATGGGGTTTTCTCAAAAAATATCGCTGTTATGTATGGCATTACTTGTTGGCTCTATGTCAGTGTCTGCTTTAGAGCAGGCATCAGCGCTAGAGATTGTTGGTCAGACAGTTCAGTTGGCCGGTGAAATGCAGAACAAAGATTCACTTGCGCGTAAATTGCTCAAATTGATTGTTAGAGCAGCTCATTTGCCTGGTGTTTCTGAAGGTTCTATGCTTTCCCTCTTTAAAGAGGGTTCGGTTCGAACTAATCACGAAATTCTATTTAATTTCATGGTTGCTGATAAAACAGCAAGAGAGGTATTGATGCGTGATTTTTGTGCGGTACTGCGTACACAGGGTTCAACAGAAGTGCAAGCTTTGATCGATGCCCCTGCGCAGTCAGGTCTATTGGCGGACATTTACGAAGAATTGAAGTATTTTTTTGGCGATTCGAACTGGCGTGAAGCATTTATTTCATGGTTCAATTTTGTTGTTGATTCAACACAAGATTTACTCAATATCTGTATTGATATAGCACAGCAGCAGCTTGGCGTTCTATCCGATAAATATGGACAGGAGCACGCAGAAAATCCGCTCATTGGCATGATTATAGATTCGGTTGAACCGGTGGTGCAGCATGAAATTGACAACTTGCAACAACACGTTAATCAGGCGATTGATGAAGCTCAGCAATCAGTCAAGGAATAGTAATAACCTTGCAATCATAGTTCAGTGTGGTAGCATGCACCCGTATCCAGCGGGTGCATTGTTTTTATGGGGATTGTATGAATATGCGGCCAAAGAGCTATCAACATGTATACATAGAACAGGGAAAAAAGGTTGTTGAAAAAACCGAAGCTCAAGGTTTTTTGCTCTGGTTGTATATCTCTGTGACAGGGCGCATAACGCGGTCATTGCTGCGTTGTCGGTTATTTAGCCGTCTGTATGGCTGGTATCAGGGCTCATTTCTGAGCAGGCAAAAAATCAATAAATTTATTGCAAAACATGACATTGCTATGCGTGATTTTATCGTGCCTATTGGTGGGTATTCATCATTTAATGAATTTTTCTGCCGGTCTCTTGTTGCTGGTGCCAGATCGATTGATTCCCAGCAGCGAGTGCTTGTTTCTCCTGCGGACGGCAAGTGCTGGGCGCTGCCAGAGGTAACAAAAGAGAGTACTTTCTTTGTTAAGCAGCATAATTTTTCTTTACGAGATCTGCTCAGAGATGATGCATTGGCAGATTATTTTAACGGTGGATCATTATTTTTATTACGACTGGCTCCCTATGATTACCATAGATTTCATGCGCCGATCTCAGGCATCTATACGGCACCTCGTTCTTTAAATGGGACTCTTGAATCGGTTAATCCCATTGCATTTAAAGCAGGTGGTATGCCGTTAACTGAAAATGAACGTCAACTGATCGTGATTGAAACGCCTCTTTTTAAGGGCAAGATTGCGATGATGCCTGTCGGTGCAATGTGTGTTGGTAAGATTGGCTACTCGGTCTGCCTGCCTGGACAACTGAGTAAGGGGGATGAGCTAGGATATTTTGCTTTCGGCGGTTCCAGCATTGTGTTACTTTTGCCGAAAGGTGTTTTGTGTGTGCGGGCTGATTTGGCCGCGTATACCGCTCGAGGGTTTGAGGTTGCTATAAAAATGGGAGAGTCGCTGGGCTCTTTTATTGACTAGGGAGTTAGAATGAAAATTTTTCCTTCACTGATATCTGCCAATCTTTTACAACTTGGTGCTGTTGTGCAGACGATTGATGATCATGTTGATGGCTATCATCTCGATATCATGGATGATCATTTTGTGCCAAATCTAACGTGGGGTCCCGCATTTATTGCAGCGCTACGCCGCATTACAAAAAAGCCATTTCAAATTCATCTTATGGTGGATAATCCAGCCGCGTGGATTTCTCGACTTGCTTTTAACAGCGGAGACAGTTTTATTTTTCATGTAGAGGCGGTTGCAGATAGCGGTATTCATACAGTTTTACGCGATGCGCGATCTGCTGGTTGGCGTGTTGGCTTGGCTTTGAATCCAGGGACACAAGTAGAGCGTGTTGGGCAACATCTTGCATCAATGGATGAGGTGTTGCTTATGTCGGTAAATCCTGGATTTTCTGGACAATCTTTTATTGATACCTCAGCAAAAGCTACTCAGTTGACCGCTTTGAGCGGCAAGCTTAATGTAAAAATGCCTGTGATGTGTATGGATGGCGGTATTAATGAAAGCAATATTGGCAGCATAGCCAATGCAGGGGTGGAGCTTGTGGGTGCTGCGTCTGCTGTGTTTGGTGGGAATAATGAGGTAGAAAATATCAAAAAGCTACGTATTGCCGCAACTAGGTGATTTAAAGTTGGCCTATTTCGCGTAAAAAGCGTTTTTCCTGGTACCCCGATTGATTATATTTTCAATTAGAATATACTATTTCAATTGAAGATATTTCAACGTATCGGGGGTTATATGAAGTTGATAAAATATTTGATTCTTTTGTTCCTGAGTGTCCTCGGCAGCATAGAGCTTGAAGCTGCGCGGAGAACAAGGATAATTGATGGTGCAAAGCGCCCTAGAGCGGCGAGTAAGGTTCTAGATACTCCTAGTGCGGCTGGTTTAACCAGTAGTATGGTGACTCCCTCAAGTGATAGCTGTGGTGCATATCCGAAGAGGCGTTCGGTTCGAGCTAAAAGAGCCAATGTTGGAAAAACTGTTGAACCAGATATTTCAGAATCTCTAGAGATTTTAAGAACTCAATATATTCAAGCAACTAAGATGTTGCTTCTATTAACCTCTTTGGCAACCAAGATGCATATTGATGATGAAGCAGAATGGGAAACCTGGAATGGTTGTTGGCGTGACTGGGAAGATTATAATGCAATGCCATCAAAATGGCTTATTAAGTCTATTAAGCGTGTATTGGTCGACCTTGATAATTTAGAAGCATTGTCAGAAGATGAATTGCTCGTAAAGCTGTTTAATCTAAGTTATGGCATGGGCTTAGTTGCTGCAACGATAGCGGTTCCAAGTATAGAAGAAATACCTGTGTGTGGTGTTGCTGTAAAGTTATATGGATTTGGTCCTACAGCTGATTCTTATATATCTCCTCATTTTGATCAAAAAATATATGCCGTAATTTTGAAAGAGCCGTCTACTTGTGATCTACATGAATTGCAAAAGAAGATTCTGACAGCCTATATAAACCGGCCAGACTTCTTAAAAGAGAAAGCTAATGCATATAAATTTCACGCCTACTCTCCTCAGGAGGTAAGGCAGATTCGCGAGATTATGCCGGAATTTTTTGAGGTAGTTACGAATTTAGTTGCTAAGATGTTTTATTGTACGGCTGAGGTTAAATCTAAGAACAAAGTATTTATCAAGGCATTGAACGCGGCGTTTAAAAAATATCAGTTGTCGCCAGGTAACCAATCCTTGTTGGGCTGTACGGTTACAGAGTGTGTTCTGAACAAAATTCCTTTGCAGGTGGCCTGGGGTATTGAAAGTTTGCGTACCTTTATGGAGCCTAAATTGGCAAAATTAGTTGTCGAGCCTGCTGTAAGGGTAAGGAAAAAGAAACGTATAGATCCTGCAGATCTCGATTCTGATTCAGATTCCGATCTTAAGTGTCATGGTGTCTCGTTGTTTTCTGATGACGGCAAAGAGCTTATGAGGCAGTTATTCTTTCAGCTGATTGGTGATTAATCGAAATAAGTTTTCTACTGGTAGAATGTATTAATGCTCTGTTAAGGTGTTTTGAAACAAATAAAAACGCTTTAGTAGAGCATTAATTTTTTTTTGTGTAGACTTCACCTTTGAAACTTTTATTTGGTTTTTTTCGATGTGTAGGGTGAGTTGTGGATCAGCTGGCAAGCTTGGATAAATATCGCATTGCTGTATTGATGGGTGGGCGGTCGATTGAACGGGAGGTTTCGTTCAATTCTGGTAGGACTATTTGTGATCACCTTGATTCGAATTTATATGAGGTTATTCCATTGTTCCAAGATGAGCTGGGGCGACTTTATATCTTGCCATGGCATTTCTTGCATCGTGGTAAAATAACAGATTTTAAACATCGTCTTGATCAAGAAGCCAGGCTGGTACCTTGGGATCAGCTAAAACAGTTAGTTGATTTTGTGTACATTGCCGTACACGGTCGTTATGCGGAAGATGGTACCTTGCAAGGTATGCTTGAAGTTCTAGGTATCCCGTATCTTGGTGCCAAGGTCTTTGGTAGTGCGCTGGGGATGGATAAAGTTGCGCAAAAAAGCTTTCTGGCAAGTCAGTCTATTATCGTACCGCAGGGGTTTGTTGTCTTTGCAGACCAGGTTAATGATCTTGATGAAGCCTACCTTGAACAAGAGATGCTGCGATCTGAGATACATTTTCCCGTCATAATTAAGCCTTCTCACGAAGGATCGAGTCTTGGGATTCGCGTTGTTCGAACGCTACCGGCGTTGTTGGATGCCGTGTATTTTGCAGCAACGATTAATCCCGGTACAGTACAAGATGTACTTGTTGAAGAAAAAGTAGAGGGCATGGAATTTGTCTGTGTCTCCATTGAGAAAGTGAACCCACTTAACGCTCGAGAGCGTTCCTGGTTTTCATTGCCGTTGACAGAAGTGGTTCATGAAGCTGGCTCAGATTTTTTTAATTATGAGCAGAAATATATGCCTGGTCGTGCTGAAAAAATTACGCCAGCGCGTTGTATACCGAGCGAGCATGAGGCAATTAAGTTTGTGTGCGAGCAGGTTGCCCGTCTTTTACAATTTGAGACCATTTCGCGGGTTGATGGTATTTTGGCTAAAGATGGCCGCATCGTGATCATTGACCCTAATTCTTTGACCGGTATGGGCCCCGCTACATTTCTTTTTCATCAAGCGGCTGAGGCTGGATATTCTCATGCCGAACTTATCAATATGTTGATAGAGAACGAGCTTTTGAAGTACGGTATGACAAGCCGCCGATTCAAAACCGTGAAGGATGGTATGAGCGACAATGCTCAGACTCGTAAGCGTATTGCTGTGTTGCTTGGTGGGGATTCAAATGAACGCGAGATTTCACTTGAGTCTGGTCGTAACGTTTGTTACAAACTTTCTTCGGTTCGCTATGTTGTTATCCCGGTGTTTGTGAACGACAACATGGAACTTTTTAAGCTTGATCAGCGTCTTCTTTTAAAAAATTCAACGCGAGAAATTGCGCAAGGTCTTTCTGAGCAAGCAAAGATTTCGTGGTCAGATTTACCATCAATCGCAGATTTTGTATTTATTGCTCTTCATGGTGGTCGAGGTGAGAATGGTTCTGTGCAGGGGGCAATTGAGATGCTTGGACTACCATACAATGGTCCTGGCGTACTTACCTCATCGCTGTGTATGAATAAATATGCAACTAACCAGTTTTTAAAATCACGGGGCTTTGAAGTACCCGGTTCCGAGCTTGTTGAACGAGCTGTGTGGCTTGCTCTTGATGCAGCTGGTCAGAAAAAATTTATTCAGAAACATCTACTCAAAAAACTTCATGGTTACCCATTGATTGTTAAGCCGCATGATGATGGCTGTAGTATGATGGTTTCAAAAATTCAAACTGATGAAGAGCTTATCAGTGCCATTGAAACGGTATTTGCTGGTAATAAAAATATTGTCATGGTTGAAGAATTTGTGCAGGGCATGGAGCTTACGGTTGGGGTGCTTGGTAATGAAAAGCCGATCGCGTTACCACCGTCGCAGGCTGTAGCAAAGCAAGGGATTTTATCGATTGAAGAAAAATTTCTTCCCGGGGCTGGAGAAAATCAGACGCCAGCTCCATTGTCAGCAGGGGCTCTTGCTTTTGTGCAAAAACAGGTTCAAGAAGTGTTCGTAGCAATTTCTGGTAAGGGGTATTCTCGCATCGACTGTTTCTATCAATCTGAGCAAATCAGTCCGACAGGCAAAGAGCGGTTGGTATTTTTAGAAATAAATACATTGCCGGCATTGACGCCCGCTACCTGCTTGTTTCATCAAGCTGCTGAGATTGGTATGAAGCCTATGGACATGATTGATATGATTGTTGACTTGGGTTTCAAGGCTATGCAGGCCAAAGATCTTGAGGCTCCTCGTGCAGAACAATCAGCAGATAATGGCGATATTCAGGCGTCATTGTTCTAAATAGATATCTTCATTGTATGAAGAAGCCAGGTTTACGTAAAAACCAGGA
>JAHFBQ010000079.1 GCA_023249935.1 bacterium | reverse complement strand
AGATTTTATTGTTGGAATATATCGCTTTTTTGCCGGCCTTTTGGTTACGGTGAGCCGGTGGTAAAAGCAAGAGTTCGCCAACGCCCAGCTGCCGAGCAAACACCACTACAAACGGTTCCAGCTCCCGGCCCAGTAACACAACCGGTGCCTCAGCCAGCTACATCCCAGCCTGCATTTGGACAACAATCTTTAGCCGGCATGCCGACGAGACAGTAATCGATATAAATTACGATAAGCATCTGCTACTAGATCAATTGAAAAAGGATATGGAACCAACGGTTCCATATCCTTACTTCTTATCAAACATCCTTTGTATAACGCCAATAACCCGTCGGCATAAGCATTGATATTATTCACTGCGATAAGCAATCCATTTTTGCCTGATACTACAGCGTCATGCTCTAAACCAATATTGGTGGTAATCACCGGGATACCTAACGCGAGCGCCTCAAGTAATGCAATCGATAGTCCCTCACTCTGCGAAGAAAGAGCAAAGCAGTTGAACAAAGGGTAAAATTTGTAAGCGTCGGTGCGATAACCCATAAAAATAACTTTATCTTGTAGCCCTAGGTCTGCCACAAGCTGCTCAAGATATGAACGCTGACTACCATCACCAATGAGGAGTAGTTTGGGTGAATTTTTTGAAGGAACCACAAGTCGACAAAATTTGGCAAAGCTTTTGATCAGCACATCATACGACTTAATTTTTTCAAACCGCCCAATCGCCCCAACAACAAAATCTTCTGCCTCAAGCCCCAGTGTACCTCGCAACAACGGTTCATGTGTAACTCGCGCTACAAGACCTTGTCGGTCTATGCCGTTTGCAATGGTCGTAAGCCGCGCTCCAATAAATTTTTGTTTTGTTTGAGATAACAACTGAACAATCTGTTTCTCATATGTCTTGCGAACGCTTGGAGACACCGCAACCACACGATCTGCACCATACAACGACTGGCGCTCAATAACGTTACGCACCATTCCTTCATGAGCAACATTACCATGAAGCTCGTTGATAACTGGAATATGTAAACAACTCCCGACAATACGCCCAACCATATTTGCAGCCCACAGCGCTGTATGAATAACATCCGGCTTGAATTGCCTTGTTATGAATAATACTCGACATATGCCAACAAAATCAAATCCCTTGATCAGACCTTGTACATGCACTACTGGAATGCCTAGTTGCCTGATCGATACAGCAATTGGCCCATCATAAAAACAAACTACTAAATGATCTGCGTCTTGCCTCATCGCTTTAAGCCGATTGAAGAGTGCAACTTCAGCACCACCAAGACGTAAGCTGGTTATGATATGAATAACTTTCATGTTCTATCCAAACAAAAAAGGGCAGCTTTCGCTGCCCTTAATATCTTATTCGTCATCATCCATGTCATCTTCTTCCATCGGCGCGTCGCCTCCTGGCACTCCGCCTTCAGCAGAGCGATCAAAGAACGACACGAGTTTTTTACTGCGCGATGGATGACGTAGTTTACGCAGCGCCTTCACTTCGATTTGTCGAATACGTTCACGCGTTACCGAAAAATCTTTACCAACTTCTTCTAAGGTATGTTCAGATGCAACGTCGATACCAAAACGCATCTTCAATACCTTTTCTTCCCGAGGCGTAAGTGTCTTGAGAATTTCACGGATTTTCTCCTTCAAATCATCATTCACAACCGCATCAACAGGCGTGTACTCGTTTTCATCTTCAATGAAATCTTTCAAGTACGTGTCATCACTATCACCAACAGGGGTTTCTAGTGACACCGGCTCTTTCGAGATCTTGATAATGTTCTTGATTTTCTTTTCGTCCAAATTGAGCTCTTTAGAAAGTTCGGCATAGCTCGGCTCTCGACCCATTTCTTGCACATATGAACGGGTAATTTTGTTGATCTTACTCAACGTTTCAACCATATGCACTGGTACACGAATAGTACGCGACTGGTCGGCAATAGCTCGCGTAATTGCCTGACGTATCCACCAGGTCGCATAGGTTGAAAATTTAAAACCTCGCTCAAACTCAAATTTTTCAACCGCTTTGAGCAAACCAATATTACCTTCTTGAATCAGATCAAGAAAATGTAGCCCACGATTAATATATTTTTTAGCAATATTTACAACCAAGCGCAAGTTCGCTCTGGCAAGGTCATCTTTAGCTGCTTTGTCGGTACGTTGCGCAATCATGAACTGTCTATACAATTGTTGAATACGATCTTTTGATAACCCAACTTCAACTTCGGCTTTCTTGATCATTTTGTTACCGCTACGAACACGGTTATCTAGATCAGCAAGCTGCGCCTTATCGTCTTCGGTCTGATTGGAAAGACCCTGATAGAATTTCCACTTTTGTTCTAAAGCCGCAATCTCATCAATTTTTTCCTGAACCCTGACAAGAAGCTTTTCAATCTTCTTGCCGAATTTACGTATCTGCTTATTTGAGAGCTTGATCTCTTTGACGGCTTCAACAACGCGCTTACGGTTTTCATCGACCGCCTTGAGCATCTCTTTTTTCTTACTATCAGAATCCAGTTGACTGCGGTAAGATTTGTAGATCACATCCTCATTAGCAATGATCCCCTTAATCTTATTCAACGCAGCAACAAACTTTTTCTTTTCCTCTTCAAACTTTGGAGAGTTATCCTCGTCAAAATCAGAGAACTGAATCAGCTCTTTGAGAAATAACGGGTCACGAGAGACACGCTCTTCCAAGCTCACTAATTCTTTAGCAACAAACGGAAATTGTGCAATTGCATCGATAGAATCACGCTTCCCCTTGGCAATTTTATCCGCAATAACTTTTTCGGTAACTTTATTAAGAAGCGGAATCTTCCCAATTTCTTTTAAGTATAATTTTACAGGATCATTAAGCTGACTCGGCTCAAGTAGATCTTTGAGACGATCAGTTTCTTTCTCTCCAAAAGAATCCTCTTCCTCTTCTACTTCCGCTGAATAATCAGCACCTTCAAGAGAGGTTTTGATATCCGGTTTTGCACCACCAGACCCAGGCTCTTCTCCAATAAAGCTTTCATAATCCAACGAACCAGGATCAAGGTCCTCTTGCGAAATCAAATCAATGTTTTCTTTATCCAGCATACGCAACAGTTCATTGGTGTCATCTTCGGCTAAGACATGCTTTTGAGTAAAACTCAGCAAGTCTTCATAACTCAACACACCTTCTGTTGCACCTTTTTCAATAAGCATCTCAACTTGACGCTCAATAGCACGTAGACCTGCACCAGGAACGGTTTGTTCACTTTGTTGCTCGCTGCCAGCCTTTTTTTTAACACGCTCATTTTGCTGCATCAAAAGTTTTTTCAAATCCTTAAGCACGCTTGGCTGTTTCTTTACCTGCTTTGCACCTTTAAGAGCGTTAATAGCTCCTGCTTTTGCAGGTTTTTGCTCCGCAGTACTCTTAGCTTTTGCTGAAGTGGTTTTTTTTGAAGAAGATTTCTGCGCCATCCCACCTGCAGCAGCTCGCAACGCAAGCTTTGCTATATCCATACGACTTGCCGCGGTCTCAGGCACAACATTTTTTAGTGCGCTCTTAAGAGTAACTTTTTTCTCAACAACCTTAGCAGACTGAGCTGGCTTTGTTTTGGCGACTGGCGTGCTTTTAGGTACAGGAATAACCTTTACCTTTTTTGCTGGAACAACAACAGCCTTTATCACTTTCTTAGCTACAACTTTAGTCGCAGCTTTTTTTACAACTTTCGTTGTTGTTTTTTTAGCCACCACTTTGTTTTTTGCAACAATATTTTTCTTTACTGACGCAACCTTTTTCACCGGTTTCTTGGTTGTTGTAACTTTTACTTTTTTCGCAGCAAAACCAGAGGCCTTTGCCTTACTCTTAACAGGTTTTTTTACAACTTTGGCAGCCTTTACTTTAGCTGCTTGTCGTTTACCTGCTGGCTTGGTTGCCTTTTTTTTCACAGAACTCTTTTTCATATCAGCCCCTTATCAGCAAATCCCTGTTTCAACTTTGAAAATTTTTCAACCAATCCCTGCATGTGTTCGCTATCCCCAGCTTTTTGCGCCTGTTGTATTTGTTCCCTAAAATCACGCGCTATACGTTTCCAATGATGCCTGCAAAAGAAACTCTTTAACTGATTAAATGCCGTCAACGAAATAGAAGTATTAAACGACATTAAAATCCTATCCACAAACACCATTTCAGCTTCTTCAAGTCCAGCCCTGAGAGCCACTTCATCAGTCACTCGTCCACGGTCACTACCATA
>JAHFBQ010000004.1 GCA_023249935.1 bacterium | reverse complement strand
CATAAAAAATGTGGTGTCGCTTGAGCTTGTCTACCAGGTGTGAGTACAAAAGTCCGCATGGAAAGATGACAAATAAGGAAAGGAGGCGACTGATTGGCTGGTATTCTTTACCTACGAGGCCTAAAAAAATTGAGGTTTTAAGCGGCCGCAAGATAGAGTAAGAACCAATAATGCAAAAAAAAGCGCTGGCTAAAAGCATTAGCTTTAAAAGATCAAACCCATCTAGTTGTAAATAGTTTCTAATAGCCTGGTATGGCCGAAAACTTGGTTTCATATGTTAAGCCCTTACGGCAATTAAATTTCTTTTACCTGATCAAGCTCGGCTAGTTCGTTTTCCGTTGGTTCGTCTGATCCAATAACAAGCCTATTATCAATGCAATGTTGGAATTTTTTGCCCAAGAAATAGGTCACAAAAAGACAGACCGCAGTGATACTGATGCTTAGTGAGATACTTGATACGACGGCTGCGGTATGCGGCAAATAGTTCATGGACATATTGAAGAGCGAACCGCTGCTTTTTGCGAAACGCGAACCGAAGGCATCGGTCCATGTTTTTGCTTTAAATTTAATCTGTTTTACCGTTGGGATGTACAGAACTTCGCGTGTTGGATGGTTGAGTGCATAATTAAGAGCTCGCAATCCAACGAGGGCGGCAAAGAGTACCCAACCTTGGGGATACAGGACAGTGGCAACGAGAAGGGCGATGGTAAGTACTGGATAAGCAAATAATGAAAGTCGTAAGCCAAAAATACGTAAAATTGGTGTCGTGCCAAAGAATGCAATACCAAGGCCGATAACGTTGTAGATGAAATAGTAGAAGGCATAAAACGCAGTAAGGCTGTTTACTGTAGGATGTGCGGCATCAGCTTGAATCATAACGAGATAATCGAATATTACGATGACAATTTCACTAAAGAAGACAAGAGAAAATATACCGAGTACGTATGGATTTTTGGCAATAATGAAAAGCCCATCAAAAGCGCCCTTAAAAGATTTCCATAAAGAAAAAGATTCAGTTGATCTTGTTTTTTCTAGTTGATATACAGCCTCATAACCATGCATTTTCCCTTCAGGAACTTTTCTAATAAGATTGTAAATAGTATAGGCTGCTGCAAAGAGCATTAAGCTTCCCATAAAGAGGGCTCTTGGAAGGAGCACGTGGCTTTCATAGCCACCCATGATAATCATTAAATAAAGGGTGCCTGCAGATAGAATACCACCAATTTTTGATCCAGAGACAAAGAAGCCATAATAATTACGAGCATCTTTAGGGTTGTTTACAGAATCTGCAAAAGACCAAAAAGAGGTTGCAAAGAAGGCATCAAAACTTTCCATGAAGAAATAAAACGCCCACCCAAGCATGCGATCAGAGTTGGTAGTTGCATTGGCAACGCCGTATGTTGGATCAGATAGGAGAAAGTAAAATATGATGCCGCCGATACCATGCCCGATGGTGAAACAATAAAGCATGTGATGGCGACGTAGCCAGTCGACAAGTTTGGAGTACAGCAAAATAAGGGGGATGAGAAGGGCGAGTGAAAATAACTTTGCAAGAGGAACGAAGGTCGGACCAACCATTTTCGCAAAAATTGAGAGTTTGAGTGGACGCCAGATGACGAGGCATCCTGACATGAGCATGAAGGTGAGGGAAAGAAATAAAACCTTCGATTGAAATTCTTTATTAACATTCCATAACCGATGAATTCTCTGTAAGAATCCGTCCTGCATGCAAACCTCATTAAAAAAATAAGTTACTGCTCGATTTAATCACAAAACCACCGCGATTTTTTAGTACTAAATCGAAGGATAGTCTATACAAATCACATTTTTTTTCTATAGATGAGTTTTATTTGTTCCTGTTTGTGCCTCATTTTCGAATACCCATGGACAAAATTTTCAATTGGGCAATAAGTGTGGCCATGCGTGCTAAAATCTTTTCTCCATTAGATCAAATTGGATCAAGCATTAGTTATTACAGCTTGAATGCTAAGTGTCGGAGAATATAGAAAGTTTGTGTGTGCAAGTCAACGTCTTGAGTAAAAATGCGATAGAATTAGAGACTTGTTTTTTGGGTGTAAGATTGTCGGTGATTTTTCTATAAAGATCTATAAACTGAGTTACTGTCAATGCCGCACAGATCTGTACCCAAGAGGTTTGTGCCCTTTAAAAGTATAACTTAAAATGCAACCAATCGTTATAAAACTAGGCAGAAATGATGGATAACAATACAACATTAGAGCATAAGAAAAGTGCTGAGTATTTTTTGCCGGTGCTGCCACTCAAGAATCTTATTACTATTCCTAAAAGCATTATCCCTGTTGTAGTTGGACGGGATATTTCTATTAAAGCTGTCGATTATGCGCTTACAGCGAATAAAGAGCTTTTTGTTACAGCACAGCGATCTACTGACATTGAAAACCCAACGGTAGAGGATCTTTTTCATGTGGGAACGCGATCTTCGATCTTGCAAGTAGAGCGTATGCAGAATGGGACAATGCGTCTTCTTGTTGAAGGTATCTCTCGAGCAGAGATCGTGCAGGTTGTGCGAACGGATGAGTTTTTTGGCGTCATGGCTTGTGATCTTATCTCAACGCCGTTGCCAGAATCATCGCAGAACATTGCTTTGTGGCGTAGCTTAGTTTCCCTGTTCAAGGAGTATGTCAGTCTGAATCCGAAACTGTCAACCGATGTACTCAGTTTATTTCGTGGGTTGGAAGATTTAGATTATCTGGCTGATACAGTTGCCGTGCAAATGCAGCTTGATTTTGATGAGCGACGCGAAATTTTAGAGCTTGTTGATATAAAAAAACGTGCACATAAGCTTATCCTGCTTCTTAAGGCTGAGATTGAGATTTTAAAGGCAGAAAAAAGTATTCGTAAGCGAGTGCAGAATCAGGTTGAAAAACACCAAAAAGATTACTACCTCAATGAGCAGCTGCGTGCGATTCAGCGCGAGCTTGGGCGTGAAGATTACCAACAAGAGATTAGTGATCTGCGTGCTAAGGCCAAGAAGGTAAAGTTGTCTAAAGATGCTACTGACAAAGTTGAAGCTGAGTTGAAGCGTCTTGAACAGATGCAGCCTACCTCGCCTGAAGCAACCGTGAGCCGTAACTATGTTGAATGGATCATCTCATTGCCGTGGAATAAAGTTACCAAAGATAAAGTTACAATGAAGCAGGCTGAAGACTTGCTTAACAACTCTCATGCCGGTATGAAAAAGCCAAAAGAGCGCATTATAGAATTTTTGGCGGCACGTAAATTTGCTGGTGAAGTACTTTCTAAAGCGCCAATTGTCTGCTTGGTCGGGCCTCCTGGTGTTGGTAAAACATCGTTGGCATTGTCGATTGCAAAATCACTTGGACGAGAAATGGTGCGCATCTCACTTGGTGGTATGCGTGATGAAGCTGAGATTCGTGGTCACCGTAGAACCTATATTGGTGCTATGCCTGGTAAAATTGTGCAGGCGATGCGCAAGGCAGGAGTGTCTAATCCGGTCATAGTACTAGATGAAATTGATAAAATGGCTATGGATTTTCGTGGTGATCCGGCTTCGGCTTTGCTTGAGGTGCTCGATCCAGAACAAAATAAAGACTTTGCCGATTACTTTTTGGAAGTTGGCTATGACTTATCGAAGGTAATGTTTATTGCGACTGCTAACATTGTTGATAATATTCCATATCCGCTACTGGATCGTATGGATCTGATCACTTTGTCTGGGTATACCGAGAATGAAAAAGTTGATATCGCAAAAACATTCTTGCTTCCAAAGCAGCTCAAAGAACATGCGTTAGGCAAAGAACAGATCATACTTTCAGAAAATTTGCTTCGCAAAATTATTGATGAATATACCAAAGAGGCCGGTGTTCGCAGTCTTGAGCGAATCCTAGCCAAGCTTATGCGCAAGAGCATTCAGATGTTACTTGCAAAATCTACCCTTAAGAAAGTTGAAATTACTGAGGAGCTTGTTGAAAAATGGTTTGGTGTGCCACCATTCAAGCGTGATGATCGCAAACACGATGAAGCGGTTGGTCTTGTTACCGGTCTTGCCTGGACAGAGGTTGGGGGCGATACGCTTGATATTGAAGTAGCGATTCTCAAAGGTAAGGGCGCGTTGACGTTGACCGGGCAGCTTGGTGAAGTAATGCAAGAATCTGCACAGGCGGCTATGAGCTACATTAGATCTCGAGAAAAAACGCTTGGGTTAAAAGAAGGTTTTTACTCTGACATCGATGCGCATATGCATATGCCCGAGGGCGGTATTCCCAAGGATGGTCCGTCTGCAGGTATCGCGATAACAACAGCGCTTGTTTCCGCATTGACTAAAATACCTGTCCGTGGTGATATTGCGATGACTGGTGAAGTCACGTTGCAGGGACGTGTTTTAGCAATTGGTGGCCTCAAGGAAAAACTTCTGGCGGCAATCAGACTTGGTATAAAGACTGCGCTTGTTCCTAAGCAGAATGCCAAGGATGTGAAAGAGTTTGAGGCTGAGCTTGAAGGTAAGATCAAGATTATATTTGTAGAAAATATGGATGAGGTCTTGAAAGCCGCACTTGTGCGCTCGCCATTTGATGGCCATACTGGCAAAAAGGCTGCAGCCAAGAGTAGCAAGAAAGCGGTCAAAAAACCGTCTGCTGCGAAGATTAAGAAAACATCAACGAAGAAAAAAAAGTAAAAACACCTACTACAAAGGCCCGGCGAGCATAAAGCTTGTCGGGCCTTTTTCTATTAAGAATAAGTACTAATCGATTAAATAGTATCAGGGTATCCTAAAGCCTGTGCAGCATCACGCATTTCTCGATCAAAATTGGCCAGATTTGGTGCATGTTTAATACGCAGATCGCAAAATTCCTTCATAAACTCTGGAGAAGTTTTGTCGCCATGGTATTTTTCGGCCAACGCATCGGCATCACGCATAAATTCTTCTGAGCCTAATTTTATCATATCATCTTGGTATTTTAGCATAATAGGTTTGAAAGAAGCCTGAAGCTTTAGGCCATTTTCTGACCCTGGTTTCCATGCTTCGTATTGTGCCTTCTTTACTGGATCAACTTCAAGATCTGCTAGTTGCTTTGTTAGATTGGCCTGGATGGTGTGATGAAGCATTTCGGCTCCAGACGACATACTGATTTCCTCAGGTTTTGCAGGCGCGGCAGGGGTAATGATCAATGACTTCCCATCGGTGTGTAACTTAACGATCGACCCCTCGCTCATGTTGAGCAGTTCCAGAATCGCACGGTCGAGCACCAGCGCGTTGCTGTTGCCATATTTTACAAGTTTCTTAAGCATTGTGGCCCTTTCGCTATGAGGTTGTTTTATTTAGTAGTCACAAAATATATACAATGTATAATGCATTGTCAAATATTGATAGGCAAGTTGCTTATCAATATTTTTCTGGTACCATCAAGGCTCGTGTTTCATTTTACACCGATCCTTTAAGGATTTTCGGGGGCCGTATGAAAGTTCTCTCTATCATTGCTCGCTAAGGTTGCAGCTACAGTTGGACCTTTTCAGCATTTTCACCGATTTTTATAAATCATAGTTTTTAATAAAAGCTGTGCAAAACCTGTATAGCTGTAACTTTCATAGGAACAAGCATGTTTAATGCTCGTCGTATGGTAGTGCTTGCGTGTCAACTTTTTGTTGGCGCGTGTGTGCTTCTATGTGTTGTTACTATTACTAAATCGTCAGACAGAGAGATTAAAACAATGAATCAAAACCAGTTTTTAGCCAAAGATAAGCAGGGAACAGCTGTTGTATTTGAGTGGTTCAAGACAAGTATGTTCTCTCCTGCGCTCGCCGCAGTATTGAAGGATGCATGGACGTTTGCGCGTGATGCGTACACGCCGGTAGAGATGCAGTTTCTCCAGGAGTTTCCAGATCTAGTTGGCAAAGAGGCCTACTTTAAACCGTTTGAGCTGCTGTTCAAAGATGGTGTTGCTAAGGTTGATTGGGCAGCTGCCACAACGGTGATGCAGTCAATTCTACAAGGTCATTTTATCTTCGATCCAACCAAATTTCCAGAAAACGTGATCAAAGCATACGAAAACGATAGCTGCTTTTTTGTGACGGTTAAAGATGCGACTTCTGGCAAGGCGCTCGGGTTTATTGCGTTTTTGATGCGTGCAAATTATCCAGCGGGTGTTGTTAAGGTGATGTACTTGGCCGTGAACACTGCGCATCAGAACCGTGGGCTAGGCAAGCTGCTCATGAGCTCGCTTTTCAAGATCGTGCCTGATGTGAAGCGTATTTTTCTCTGCACGCGTGTCACCAATGAAACAGCATTGAGAGCATACCGCTCATGGGGCTTTGTTAACGATGAAAACCCGATTTTTGATCATGCATTTAATCTTGAGCATTGGATGTTTATGGAATATAAGGCGGAAAAGCAAGTTATCTTGCAACAAGTTGCGAGTGAAATAAGCGCGAAATAAGTCTTAAAAGGGGCCCTAAAGGGCCCCATAAGTTTTTTAATTAACACTCTTACTTCAGCGTTGTTCTAAATTGTCTCAATGCTATTTCGCATCGCTGTGCATCCTCTTCAAGCCAGCGAGCTGCAGCTGCGCCAGCAGTGGCCAGATAGGTCTGATCAGAAAATAACTTGGCCGATTGTTCAAGTAACGTAGCACCATTTTTTGCTACAAAACCGGCTCCGTGTTGCTGAAGATACTGCAGGGTGTCAACGCAATTTACATGGTTAGGGCCAACGATAGAAGCTATACCCCAGACAGCAGGTTCTAAAAGATTATGGCCGCCGACGGGAACAAAGGTCCCGCCAAGATAGAAAAGTGATGCGTAGGCGTACAGCTCAAACATGATACCGAGTGTGCCGCCGATGATGATGTCATGGTCGGCTAATGTTTTAGCAAAAGAGGCATCTGGTTTATTGCGTAGTACAAACACATTACCATGATCCCAAGCTTCTTTGGTCAACTCATCAAGCCAGTGTAGGTGGCGTGGAACAACGATTAATCTGAGTGTAGGAAATTGTCGTTTGAGTGCGCCAAAACAGCCGAGAAATATGTCTGCTTCACCGGGGTGTATTGAGCCAGCCATGAGTACGGGGAATGGTTGGACTTTTTTTTGTAGGTTAAGCGTCTTAAGTTTTGCTGCCACGTTAAACGCTTTAATGTTACCTAAGGTGTAGATTTTTTTTGTGCTGATGCCGTTGTCCGCGAATGTTTGTGCGTCGGCTTCTGTCTGAACAAACAATTGTGTACAGTTGCGGATGACGCCCCAACAGATGATTTTAAACATGAGGCTGCGTAGTCCTGAATGTTGGGTAACACGTGCGTTGATGCCATACACCGGGATGTTGAGTATTCTTGCAACCATCACAAGATTTGGCCACCAATCGCCTTCGATAATGATGAGTGCTTTGGGTTTGATGCGCCAGAATGCAAGAATGATGCATGGTAAAAAATCAAAAGGCAAATAAGCTCGATGAGTTGTACGGAAATTTTTGCTAACTTGCACCGCTCCTGCTGTGCCACTTGTAAGGTATACCGACTGGCCGTCGGCGGCTAGTTTTTCAATAAAATATTCTGATGCAAGTGTTTCACCAACAGAGACCGCTTGAATCCAGATACTTGCTTTCCCGGTGTTGCGTGGTACCCAGCCAAACCGATGAGCAGGGGTGCCAAAAGTTTTTTTCCCTTTCCACTTTCGCCAGGCGATAAAAAAAATAACAAATGGAAGTGCAACTACTTGTAGGACTTGATAACTAATGAACCGTAATCCGAAGAATAATAGCATTACCACAATCTCTCTCCTCCTCAAAAATGACTAAGAAAGAGACTACTCGATTCAATGAAAAAAGTAATAGGTCATGATGTTGATAGGTGTAATAAGGATTTCCGGATAGGGAATTGATTGTTTGTTCTATGATAATTTCATGTGAATTGGTAAGAAACGGAAATTCTAGGCAAATGAAAATATTAAATGCTAATAATAAAATCTTTTTCATCAGGAATTTTATAATAACAAACTCATTTATTTGTGTTGTTCTAAAAAAGTGATGATTATAAAAACAAGAAATCAATATCTTGGGTTGCTGCGAGAGACTCAAAAACTTTCTTTTTGAATAAAAAAGAGTTTGCATTTTTTTTTATTCCTTTGTACTGTGATGCGTGCACGTGGACGTGTTTTTCGTTGTTATATGGGAAAATGCTTACTTAGGAGGCATAGGTACTTATGAAATCTAAATGGTTGCTACTTGTGCTGGCGATGGCATCGCCTATATTTGCTGAAAAAGACATCTGGGATGTGTCTGATAGCCAAGCTGTAGCTGGAACAGAGAAGGTTGCTGGATCAACCGAAAAAGATGTTGATATGACGGATGATCAAAGTACTGGTGTTAACCCGGAAGAGGATGATGTCGACTAAGTCGATAGGCTTCTTAACATGCAAAAATTGCTCGCAGTTTTCCCAAAAATCATTATTCTTTTTGATCTGTAGAAAAGTTTGTGTACTTGTTTAATAATTTAGGTAAGGGATGATCGTGAAAAACGTAGCCTACATGTTCGCATTGGCAGCAAGTTTATTGACAGTTTCAGGTTTCATGGGTTGTGGCAACGATAAGAGAGCTGATGATTCAGCTGAGCACAAGTCAATGGCTGCTAATGAAGTAACAACTGAAGCTTCAACCGTAGTTGCATCAGCAGAAGTTGCTGAGCAAACTGCAACAGAACAAAAAGTTGAAGAAGCTTCGGTTGCAACAGCAGAAGCTGCAACAACCATGCCAATGAACGAAGAAAAAGCTGCTTAAGCTATTTTCTCGAGCGTGAAGCATTAAGGGCAGGTTCTCCTGCCCTTTTTTATTGCTTATTTTTATCCTCGTTCTTCAACATGAACGACTGATCCTGTTGTTGTTTTCTCAACAACGAAATGTACAGGAAAATTGTCTTTGAACTCATTAAGATGCGATACGATGATGATTTTTGAAAAATCATTCTGAATTCGATACAGCGCGGTCATAATGCGTGCCAATCCTTCTTCATCTTGAGAACCAAATCCTTCGTCGATGATGAGCGTTTGCAGTGCCGTTCCTGCTCGTCGTGCAAGTAATTTTGATATGGCGATGCGCAATGCAAAATCAACTCTAAATGCTTCGCCGCCAGAGAACATTTCATAGGGCCTGATGCCGGCCGCATCGGCTACTTTTATTTCAAGCGTTTCCTTAACCCCGCCACTCTTTAAATCACGTAGTGACTCTATAAAAATCTGTGACTGGTTGTCAGTAAGCTTGGCAAGTAAGTCGTTGGCTTCTTGTTCAATCTCTGGCATTGCTTCTTCGATAAGCAGGGCTTGAATGCCATTTTTTCCAAATGCATTTGCAAGCTGCTCGAAGTCATCCACTTCTCCTTGTAGCGCTTTCATGGTGGTGCTTTTTTCTAGGGCTTGTGCACGACACATTGTAAGCCGTTCTAGCGTGCTTGAGATGCGGCCTAGTTCGAGCGTTTTAGCAGCCTTGGTATGTTCTTGGCTGAGCTGTTTTTCTTGCAGAGCACTAAGGAGAGTGGTTAATTCTGTTGTATCAAGTGCTTGTAGTTGCTTGAGCGTTGCAGCATAAGAGATCTGTTGCTTTTTAAGATCGCGCAATATGCCGAGCAACTCCCATGCCTTTTCGCGCATGGAACCGAGTTTTAGTTCAAAGCTACTACGATTTGTTGCGGCCGCTTGCAAGGTTTCAAGTTGCGCAAACATAGCGTCTGCTGCAACGAATTTGGTCAGAGCAGTCTGTGTTTGTGTGATTGCAGCTTCAAGTTTACTCAAAGCTTCTGCTTGTGCAGTAAGTTTTGGGTGTTTTGCAAGCGTCTCTGTTTGTTTGGTGAGTGTGGTAAGGAGGGTGCTTGCAGTCAGATGCTCTGCTGTAGTCATCTTGAGAGATTGCTCGAGCGATGAAATTTCTGTGGTCAGGATAGCAATTTTTGTTGCAAGGTCATCATGTTGTTGGCGCTTCTCTGCCAGCGTTGCATGCATCTGTGCATACTCTGTAGCTTGTTTTTCAAGTGCTGTGCAGGTTTCATGTTGTGTAACCAGGAGCTGTTTTAGATTCTTAAGCAGTGAGGCAATGCGTGCAAGGCGGTTGGTGAGGAAATGTTCTCGTGTGGTAATGTCCGTAAGCACCTGCGCGTGCGCCGTTGATGAAAGTGCTTGGCTGCAGAGTGGGCAGGCGGCGTCGTCTTCATTAGCCAGTAACAGTTTTTTTTGCTCAAGTTCTTTAAACTCGGTTTTGCCTTGATTGCCAAATTGTACCAATTGCTGGTAAAAGGTGCGTCGTTTTTCAAACTGGTTTTTTGTAGCGGTAAATGAGGCTTGGAATGCAGCTTCTTGAGCAAGCATTTTGTCGCCTGTTGTCAGGGCGGTGGCCAATAGCGATACTTTTTGTGTAAGGTCTTGTCGTTCAGCCTGTAGCCGCGCTAACTCCTTAGTTCTTTGTTGTAATGTAAGCGTGAGCGATTCTTGCGCTAGGGTTGCTTGCTGGATGGCAAGCGCATGTTCCTGCTCAAGTGCAAAGTTGCTTGCTTGTAGCTCTTGCATTCCCTTGTTGCGTTGTTGTTCTAGCTGGGTGAGTTGTTCGTTAAGAACGGTCTGCTCTTTTTTTTGTGCCAACACGACAGTGCGGCGTTCTTCAAGAGCGGCTGGTGTTGGTTGCGTGCGAAGTAAGAAGCACAACTCGTGATATGCGTTACGGGTTTCTCGCAGCTGAGTTGCAGCAGCTGTAAAACGCTGGCTTATGGATTGCACTTCGGTTTCAACAAAAAGTTTTAGTTTTTGCTGTTCTTCATACTGTTGGAGCAAGCGTTGGTGATGGGCTACTGCCTGTTGCGTTACAGTAAGGTCTTTTATGAGGACATCAAGTTCTTTTGTTAATAGCTCTTGCTGAACGCGCAGTGTCGGTTCTTGGCTCAGTTCTGCTTCGAGAAGCTCAAGGAGTTGGCGATTGGTGGTTACTTGCAGTTCAAGCTTTTTTGCCTCAGCGCTTGCATGTTGTTGTAGCTTTTCATAGGTGCCTAGCCCAAGGATGTTTGCCAAAATTTGTTTGCGTTCTTTGGCTGTTTTTTTCGAGAACTCGTTTGACTGGCCTTGGCGCAAAAATGCTGAGTTGATAAAAGTTTCGTAATCAAGATTAATCGTTCGTTCGATGACATCTTGTGTCGCTCTAATAGTTTTATCTGTCATAGAGCGGAATAGATCGCTTGCTTCGTCAAATACCTCAAAATCAAGCACGGCATGAGCTTTGCCATAAGTTTTTGCAAATTCACGTCGAACACGATAGGTCTTGCCATTGACAATGAATGAGAGAGCGACCATCATGCGGGTTTGGCCAAGTCGTAATAAACCTTCATCTGCCTTGCCAATGCCGCCAACCTTGCGCGCCTGGCCCCAGATTGCCCAGGTTACTGCATCAAGCAGCGCCGATTTGCCGTTGCCATTTTTCCCTGATAAACAGATCAAGGCGTGATCTTGAAAATCAATAGTCTGTATCGTGTCGCCGTAGCTAAGAAAATTTTTGAGTTCTAGTTTTAGCGGAATCATCTCTGGCTCTGTTATTATAGAGTTGGCAATGTGTTATTATAGCAGAATTATTTTTTATTGCTTTTGATTCGATTGATCTGACTATTCTAACTAAGGAGGTGTTGCTCGTTGTCTTAATCCAAGGGAGAGGGGTTTTTGCTATGAATGTACGATATTCTTTTTTGATTTTGATTCTTGTTCTGGTTAGTAATGGAGCAGTATACGCAGCTGCGAAGCAATACGTAGACGTTGATGTGTTTTGTACCATAAAAGACGAATGGTACATGACACATCCAGGTTCTCTTGTGAGGTTTAAAAAAGCATTTGCTGTATGGGCATTTAAAAATAAACATCTGGTTGTGGAGTATACTCCTAATTCAAAAAACCGAATTCATTATTTTCTAGAAAATTGTGCAGATCCGATAATAGATGATTCAGCATTAGTAGCAAATGTCTGCTGGTCATTGGTGAGGTCTTCCACACACAATGTTCTAAGGGTTAGCGTAAGAGACGTTGACAACCCAGATAAAGATACTGAAGCTGCATTCGAATCCATTTATAAAAGACTTCAAGGTCGTGGTTTTAAACCTCACTCATCAGTTCCTCCTATTACACAACTAACATGTGATGTGCGAGCTCTCCCAGATATGTGGCAAGTTCCAGAATCAGAAATTGATCTTTTTAAAAAAGCGTTTATGGCGTGGGTGCGTGAAGCAAAGGGTGTGACCATAGTATATAATTCAGAGGATCCCAAGAAAATTCAAATTTTTTCTTTTGGATCCAGAATTAGCATGGACGAGGCAGCGGTAGCACATGTTTGTTGTCCGATGGTTGATGGGGCGAGGAATGTCCTTGCAGCAATCAAAGATACGCCGGATACTATTAATATAGGACACCCAAAAACACAAGAATGTTTTGAAACTGTTTATGATGGTCTCATTTATTTTGATCATGAATATGTTGCTCAGTATCGAGAAGGGATGCGTCGTCGTGAAGAGGCGAGGAAAGCGCGAGAAGCAAGAGAACTAGCAGCTAAGAAAGAAGCAGAAGCCAATGAGATTGAGTTTCAGCGCGGATTAGAAGTTGCAAAGAGAAAGTTTTTGCAAGACTTGGACACAAAAGAAAAGACGCGAAACGTCCTCTCAAGAATTTTATTTGGATTGTCAAAAGAAGATCGTAAGAAGGCATTAGCGCGCTTTGTAAGGGGATACTACGCTACCAAGAGATAAACTGGCGTTTGGCCTACTGAAAAAAAGTAGTATAAAATCTGTTAATTGATGCTGGGCAATGATACAAAACACGTTCATTGCCCAGTATTTTTTCTTTTTGATGTTGAAAAATATCTTTGATTTCATTCCCCAAATTATCTGATATCATCTCCTCTAACGAACTTTGGATTTTCCATTGAGGTGGGGGCTGTGAGTAATGATTGATAGGCGTTGCTTTAGGTATTTTGATTGGATCAGTTTATTGCTGACCTTGGCATTGCTGTCCATAGGATTGCTCTTTGTTTTTAGTGCTACGTACAAAGCTGATGTGCCCTGTTCGATGTTTTTTAAAAAACAGTTGATTGGTGCTGGCATTGGTCTGGTGGCCTACCTATTTTTTTCCTTTACTGATCTACGCAGCTCCTATCGTTTTGGGTTTATTGGCTATTTTGTTTTACTCTGTATGTTGCTGTACACGCTAACCGTTGGCCGGTGGGTTATGGGGGCGCAGCGCTGGATCTCGTTGGGCTTCATTCGGTTTCAGCCCTCAGAGCTGACTAAGTTTTTCTTACCGCTTTTTATTGCCTATTATTTTTGCGAGACGACGGTTCCCAAGTACAAATTTTCTCAAGTGCCGCGGCTTACCTATAAAGATTTTCTGTTTCCTCTTGGTGTACTTGTTCTCAGTTTTGTGTTGATTCGTAAGCAGCCAGACCTTGGCACGGCACTTATTGTGTTGGGTTCAGGACTGGTATTGCTTTGGTTTGTTGGACTTAGTAAATATTTTTTTATCATGGGATTAGTGATTTCTCTTGCTGGTGCACCGATTATTTGGAAGTGTTTGCGGCCATACCAGCAGAATCGCGTTCTTGTATTGATGGGCTACGGTGATGCGCGTAAGGAGCGTTATCAAATCGAGCAGTCAAAAATTGCTATCGGCTCAGGTGGTGTGTTTGGAAAAGGGTTTTTAAAAGGGACGCAGAACAAATTAAATTTTTTGCCAGAGGATCATACCGATTTTATTTTTTCGGTGATTTGTGAGGAAATTGGGCTTATGGGAGCGCTGCTGGTGTTGCTGCTCTTTGGGTTACTCTTTGTGAGGCTGCTTTTTGTTGTGATCTCTGTCGAGACGCTGTTTGAACAAATTGTTGCGCTCGGCCTGCTTTTACCGATCTTGCTCTCGGTCTGCATCAACATCGGGATGGTGATTGGCTTGCTGCCCATTGTGGGCATCCCCTTGCCGCTGGTCAGCTATGGGATGACCAACCTCATCATTACCCTGGCCAGCCTTGGCTGGATTAATAACATTGCGATCAGAAGGTTTTATTACTGATTTCTAGAGCAATTTTCATTTTTGTCAGGCTTTTTCTGCCTTTTTGAAAATAGTCAAAAATGTTGTACGATAATGTTGTATGATTAAGTACTGTATTGGTTATAAACCCTATTGTGGAGATAGAAAATGACAAAATTACATGGAATGCTAGCTCTCGCTGCGTTGGTTATGGGAGTCGCTTTGCTAGAGGCATCCGATAGTCCTCGCGGCCTTATTGTAGCAAAAAAAAATTATACGGGTGCTGGTAAAAATCAATCTAAGTCAAAGGTTACGGTCTCGCGTCTTGTAGTAAAAGAGCGTTTGTCTTCGACGGAAGAAGAGAGTTTGCCGTTGTCGGTAGAAGAGATAGTAGCTTCTCTAGAAGAATCCTATGCAGGGTTAATCCAGGCAACTAAAGGATCTGATACTGAAGGATTTGATAAGGCCCGTAAAGATTTGCAAGCAGAGATTAATAAGTTTTGTAAAGGGAAGCCTGAGCTTGATGTTGCTAAGATCCGGTTTCAAGTTAATAAAAAAATAGATGCAGATTCTTGGGATATTGTAAACTATCAAAGATACATGGAGCTTGCTATTAATGCCTTGGATGAAGAATTTGTGTGCGATTTGTTGGAAGAGCCTTATTTTTTCAGCAAATTCTTGGAAAACAGTAGATGTGATTTACATCGTGGGAATGTAAATGCTGCTTTGCAGCATGCCTATAAGAAAGGTGGGACTTATATTCCACGCCACAATGGTCGCTACAATCGTCCTTCTCCAATTCAGAAAATAACAAACTTATTACTTGACCGTTCTGAGCTGCTCTATCCAGACCCGGTTTAGTTTTGGTAGCGACAAACATAATTAGTTTTACGCCCGAAAGAGAATTTTCTCTTTCGGGCGATTTTCTTTGCGAATTATCGAGTTGGTTTTGCAAACAACACATCTCGCTTGTGAACAATCAACCCCACAATGATCAACCCAAACAGTGCATGAACGATGGGGGCTTGGCGTAAATCTGTATGCAAAAACCAAGGCAATGTGTTTGTTGATGCAAGCACAAAAAATCGAGCTTTGCGTAAAATAACCTTAACGTAGACAAGGCCTGCGTGGGTGCCGATGTTGGCATACATTGAACCGGCTGTAATAAAAATCAGGTTAAGCATGAAGCCCAGTAAAAAAAGACCAATGGCAATTGGTAGATCTCTTTGAATTTGGGCTACAGGGCTTGGGAAAAAATGTACCAGCATAAACGATAGCGATGTCACAAAGACAGCGGTGATGGGGCGTAACCAGTGCGCAAAATAGGGGTACAGCGTTCCGCGGAACATGATCTCTTCAGTCAGTGCAAGCATAAAAGTGGCGAGAAAGCCAAACAGGAGTTGGCCGATAATTTTTATAATACTGACATCGGCAATAGTTTGTAGTGAGCCGAGACCATAAAAATAACAGCTGCCGAGGAGGAGGGCATGCAACATAAAAAAAGTTACAAAGCATCGCCAGAACAGGTGTAATTGTGTTCTATCGTACAGAAAATGTATGTTGCGTAGCCACCACCGATGTTGAAATTTTGATGTCTGTTGCAGAATAAAAATGCTTAGTGAGCCAAAAATTAACAGGGTAAAAACAATTTTACCCATGTCTTTGCTAGCCAAGATATCGAATGAGGGTATAAAAAATGTTACGCAGTACTGTACAAGTACTGCAGCACAGAAAAGAAGTAAGGCCGATACGAATATCGGCCTTACAATTTTGAAAAATCTTTGCGCAACCATGGTGCAAAAACACTCAGTGCTTATGCAGCTGAGCGAATTTGTTCTTTAAGATGCTTACCAGGCTTGAAGCGCGGTACAGCGATTGGCGGAAGATTAATTTTTTCTTTGGTCGCTGGATTGATGCCCACGCGTGCAGGACGCTTGGATATCCAGTAGGTACCAAAGCCTGTTAGCGACACTTTGCCGCCTTTTTTGAGTGTGCGTTCAATGATGCGTGTGAATGACGCGAGCACCTTCGAGACATCTTTTTTGCTAAAGTTCGTCTCTTCGCTCAACGCGTTAATAAGTTCACTCTTGTTCATATCTTTCTCCTTGAAAAGAAGTGTGACTTACCTGATACATTTCAGTGTGAAAATCTAGTTGGTGTTGTATGCTTTGTCAAGAAAATGTGCTTTTAATACGGCAAAGAAATGACCTTTTTGTAATAATATTTTTAACCAGGAAAAAAAAGTGCGTAGAATTCGTCATAATAATTATTTCTTGACTGGGAGAAAAACCAAAAATGAATTACTTTAGTTTCTAATTTTGACGAAATTAAAAACAAAAAAAGTTTCATATATTGGCCATTTTGAGAGGAAGCGATGTTTATTGATACGCACTGTCATCTAAATATGATCGTTAAAGAAAATTTTGATCGATTGCTTACTGATGATGAATTAAAAGCTGTTCAAACTGACATTGAACAAGCCAAAGCGGCGGGGGTAACTACGATCATTAATGTTGGTACTAGCTTGGTTGAGAGTCTTAATTGTATTGAGCTTGCCAGACGGTATAAAGAGGTTTTTGCTACAGTAGGAATTCATCCCTGCGATGCAACAATCACCTGGCGTGATGACTTTAAAACTATCGTGCAAAAAGTTAAGACTGCTGCAAGCTTGCGCGTTGTTGGTGTAGGTGAAGTGGGGTTGGATTTTTATCATAAGCCGTTTGATAAGCAGCGACAAAAAGATTGTTTTAAGGCACACATTGAGCTTGCTCTTGAGCATGATCTTGCGCTGAGTATCCATGTACGTGAAGCGGGAGAGGAGTTGTTGTATGTACTTGAAGAGTTTAGTAAGCAAATTAAACGTGCCGTGATTCATTGTTTCAGTCAGAATCAAGATTTTGCCAACGTTGTACTTGGGTGGGGTTTTTATCTCGGTATTGATGCACCAATTACCTATCCAAAAAACGAGTTGCTACGTAACGTTGTGACCAATACACCGCTGACATCATTGGTGTTGGAAACAGATTCACCGTTTTTACCACCACAGGAATTGCGTGGTAAAAAAAATCATCCAGCGTATTTGCCAAAATTTGTGCAGGTGATTGCCGATCTCAAGGGTGTATCGGTTGAAGAGGTTGCTGCTGTGACGACGAGTAATGCAAAAAAATTATTTAGATTAGACGGGTGAGTTGTAGGGCGATGAGCTAAATTAAGAAATAAAGTTACTACTATTACGTCGTCCCGGTGAAGGCCGGGATCCAGGTTTTCCTGTATTTTGCTATCTCTTTTCTAACATAATTTTTCTATTTTCATGAATAGAAGATTCTCGAAGTTATAGAGTTTTTTAAAGCTCAGCCGGGATCCAGGATCGAAGTCCGGGACGACGTGTTGGCGAGTATAATCCCATTATAAAATAGCTAGAGAATCCACATCTTATTCGGTAACTGGAGGAGGGCCTGCTTTAAGCTCTCTGAGCAATTGTGCTCTTTTCTCAGCTTCTTCTCTCTGGAGAGTTCTTCTTGCTATTGTTCTATCGCGTACGAATTCTACTACCGGGAGGTGTGCTGGGTTGACTGCTCTAAACAGCTTAACGGCTTCTTCAAATCCCGTGCGCGTGTTGCTCACAACTTCGCCCGCATGTGTATGATAAAAATTCACGTCTGCGCCACCACCAATACCTGGCTTTTCTATGTCTAAGAAGAGAACTTTGAAAGATCCTTGTTCCTCAATAATGAAAACATTGCTTGCTTCTACGCTCCAAAGCGCGGCCTCATCAATCACTTCTGCAAACTGCATAACTAATGATAAATCTTCTGCTTTTAACTCGCTGAATTTTCCTGCACGGGCTTCGATTGACGGCAAGTTAGGAATTTTTTCTGCAGCTACCAAGTAATTTTCATCGCTGAGATTGTAAGGTCTGTCAGGGATATGAATTAGCCATTGGTGGAGTGGGTGGATATTCTTGAAATTGTTGTCTCTGATGAAGTCGTTTATTTGTGTGGTATAAAAAACGCGACTGATGTTTTGAAATTGTGATGGTTGCATTGGAAATGGTTGTTTGACGGTAAGAGCTGTTTTGTCATAGTCAAAAGTGTCATACCACTCGCAGCGAGGTACTAAGAGAACAAAATTCCACGACTCTTTTGTTAGAACTGCTGTGCTTGCCTCTGGTGACAAATTAGTAATTTCTTGAGATGTACAAAATTTATCAAAGCTCTCTGAACTTTGTTGAGCAGCAGCGGTACGATCAGCAAGACGAGCTCTTTCTTCTTTAGCGGCGGTAATTCCAGCTTCTGCTGCAAGTCTGAGCCTATTTCCTGCGGGCCAAGAAATTTGAACATGCTTGGGAGCTGCAAGGTAGGACCGAAATTCCTCGGCTAAAAGAAGATCTTTAACTTTTGATACAATTGCGTCGGGCGCCATACAATCTCTCAAGACTCTGGCTTTGAAATCTTCTGATTCTCCCATTGTAAGGTTCATTGTGTGTGTATGAGAAAGCGGCGCTATTGCTAGCGCCGCCATTAAAACTAATTTATTAAACTTCACTTTTTAAAAATCCTTTTTACTTTCCTGTAGCTGGTTTCTTTTCACCAGACATCTTGCGAGGATCTAGCTTCTTAAACATTTCAAGAAGCTGTACTCTCTTTGCAGGATCCCCGGTAATCATTGTTGCAAAGCCCTCAAGCCCAGTGCGCAAATTACTCGAAACTTCTCCGGCATGCATGTGATAGAAATTTTTGTCGAAGCCGCCACCAAGACCAGGTTTTTCGGTGTTCAAGAACACCGCTTTTACCATGCCATCACGTTCAATTAAATAAACATTTTTTGGGTTAATATCCCACAAAGCTGCCTCTGACAACACTTGTAGAAATTCTGTAACAAGCTTGTCCCATTCATCTTTAATTCTCGGCTTAGTATCTCGTGTGGTTGGTGTGTTGTCAACCAGGTCCTGAAAGCGCTCTAGGTTTATTCTGTCTGCTGGCAGGTCAGCTACTTTCTCGACAGCAACGAGATAATTTTCATCATTAAGATTTTTAGGGCGGCCTGGAATATGCACGAGCCACTGCTTAATCGGATACACGCGGGTGATGTTATGTTGCACGATAAAATCGTTAATTTGTTTGCCATAGAAAACACGACTCACGGTCTGATACTTTGATGGAACCATCGGTGGTTTTGCGCCATCACCAAAATCATCATACCATTCATAACGTGGTACATGGAGTACGAAATTCCACTCATCAGCGGTAAACACAAAGTTACTGGCATCATCAGCAAGATTGACCAGCCCATGTTTTTTATAAAATTTCTCACGAGCTTTCACAGATTTTGATAACTGAGTTCTCGCTTTCTCATTCCTGGTTGTTAACCGGGCAAGTTCATCAGGAGCATGTTTTTGAAGTCTTCCTGTTACCGGGCCGCTGATATTTACTAACTTGGGGATAGCAAGGATAAAATCTTGGCTCTTTGGGTCAGCAAGTAGAGCTTCAACCGCTTCTTGCACCTCTTGTGGAGCTTGGCATTCAGCTAAGACCTTGGTCTCAAAAGCGCGTGCTTGTTCAGGCGTTAGCACCCTGATTTTTATGGCTTTTTCTTCTGTTTGGCAATAAAACTTATAAGTCAGAACTCCAGCAGCACCTAATGCAATGACTGCTACTACGACAAGATATCTACTTGAAATATCAAAAATATTCACAAACCCCCCGTATTTTCAGGTCAAAATACAATTCTCCTGTCTACGAGCGTAGTGAACTTATTGTTAAAATGTCAAATAGAAAAATATCTAGCATCTTCCAGATCACACAAATCCTTTCTTATTGTAACTTTCTACATTAGAATTTTCCGATTTATTGCAACTTATATTGTAAAAAATTTACAATACTAGTAAGAGGGGTGCTCAATGCGGGTGGTAATTAATAGTCGAAAATATAGATAATAGATTCAAACCAAAGGAGTTTTCTAAATGAAGCACGTATTACTAGTAACCAAAGCGTGTATTGTTGGTGTTTTCATATCAACTATAGCGCATGCTGCTCCATCACGACCACAATGGGGACCAGGTCAGCCTGAAGATCAGGTGTGGTTTCATCCAAATGACGAACCTTACTACCCATTCGCAAATTTTTATGAAGTTAACGAACATCGCATCCCTTCCCGTTATCCTGAAACACCTGCAAATCCTAGCAAAGTCCTCCACAACAGCACAGCGTTTGACTCATTAAACATTGGCGTTGGAGAGGAAGAATGCCGGAAATGGCGCTCAGTAGAGCATTTTTTTCATACCATGAAGATGTTTGGTACGCCAAATTTTAGGCACCTTTATGCTGAATGGCAAAAACTATCGCCTGGGGAGCTTTTTGGCGAAATAAGGAAAATTAGTTATGATTTCGTGGCCTATGATCAGATGAAATTATATGTCATGTATGCAGGGGTTAAAGCAAAATTCTCTCAAAATCAAGAATTACGAGATCTACTTTGTAATACGGGTGATAAATGGATTGTAGAACACGTTGAACCAAATCGGAATCAACCGAAAGGCGATAGCTACTGGGGCGATACAAATAACACGAGCCCTCTTGTAGGAAACTGGCTTGGTAAAGTATTGATGGTGGTACGCAAAGAACTCACAGGAAAAGGCTATACCTCTCTAAGCGCATCAGGCACTTTTATAGATGCTATGGAAGAGGCAGAACGAGAAATTAAAAAGCATCAAGACAAATGGACAACATCGCATCCTCCTTTTGTTGACTCCCAAAAGAATCCCCTTGTTCTAGCTGAAGCAAAACCTGTTGTTCTAGCTGAAGCAAAACCTGAAAAATCTTGGTTGAGACGGCTTTTCGGTCTTTAATAGCTGCATGTCAGACAATTTAACTCCATTTTCGAACTTCAAAATCTGAATTCAAGACGCCGTTGGACTGTATACATTGTCCAACGGCTTTTACGTCATTTGTTTGGCGGTTATTTTCCTGCTACCAGGGAATGAGCGAAATAATGGTCGGGATTGATAAGGTTCTGTGCAAATGCATTGATCCTATCACCGGTGGTTTCTTCAATTAATGTGTTTAATGTTCCAACAGAATCAAATATCTCGTTTGTACGCACATGGCAATCAATCATATAGTTATTCCATGCTCCATTGCTCTTAAAGCTTTGAATGAGATGATTTTGAGCTATCGCCTTAGCTCGCTGTATCTCATCGGCAGTAAATCCATTGGTTTGGATGTTGTGCATTGCTGCAATGAGAAGATCCGTGGACTGTGTAACCTGTTCTTTGTCGCAGGTAAAATAGGCGATTACTCTACCACTGCTGTCTTTTTTATTCATGAAAAGGCCATTGTATTTGATCGTGGAGGCCCCTGCGGCATAGGACTTGCTGTTGTCTAGGCGCAAGACCTCACGGAGACGGTCATTAAGGGCTGTTTCATAAATATCGAGTAAGCGTTCTTGTTCTAAGGTTGTTTCTATGCAGAATGGGAAGGTAACGTAAGCCCATGTTTGTTGTTGTGATTTTTTCTCAAACTCAACGCGAGATGCTTCGACTGGAAAAGAAAGTTCTATTGGTTGAGCAAGCCAGGCACGCGTAGTGTTTTGAGGGGCCAGCGCAACTGTTTTGTTCAACAGCGGAACAAGTTCTTCAAGTGTGATATTTCCACACACTGCCAACGTGAACTCGCTGATGTTATTGAACGCTAGGTTATAAAAGCGTATTACGTCATCCAGTTTAAGCGAATCTAATTTCGCTTCTGTCAGAGGCTTGAATAGGGTAGGATGCCCACAAACAATTTCACTGTTGCGTTCGCTGAAGAGTGCTTGTGGAGAATTTTGTTTATCACGAATGCTATTTTTAGTGTTTTGTACAAAGATTGAAAAGAGGTCTGGATCGGCATTTGGTTGTAGCATCTGTGTCATGAGCAGCGTAATGCAGAAATTGAGATCATCTTTTCTGCAACCAGCAGAAAAGCCTCGGCCATGAGCGCCAATGCTAGTGGAAACGGATAGTCCAGGTTTGTCACTGAGCACCGTTGACCATTGAAATGGTTTGATGCCGCCAAAGCCCATATCGCTAACGGCTGAAGCTGCAAGCTTGCATGTAATAGGGTTTTCTTGAAAAGAATCGATGCCGCCTGCCGCAAAGCCAGAAATGTTGATGCAGTTTTCTGTGAAGTTTGCCCATTTATAGTAGACGGTCATGCCATTGGCTAAGACAATCTTTTTTGCGTCAATGCTAGGAATATCAGTAATAACTTCACCTGTTGCTTGTTGCGTAGAAAGCTCCAAGGTCTTAACATCTGCGGGAACTTTGTAGGGAGCTGTTTTTGTTGCTGCTTGTTCTTTGCAGATTGTACGTAGAGTATCTTGCGCTGCATTGCCGCCGAGGGCTTCATAGGTGTTTGGGTCGAATGCAAAGAAATAGATTGCTTTTTCAAAATCGAAAAGTGCGGTAGCCTTCGCATTGACTTCTTGAGTCGTTATCTCTTCTATAAGGCTATTTTCTAGGGTTGCTTTTGCGGTAACTGAAGCGAGCGATAAATAATTTGCCTGAATGAAATGTTCTTCGTATCCACCTTTGAAGAAGTGGTGTGATAGTGTGTTGGCATTTGCAATAGCTTGCTCATTGCGGCTGCGCATGGATCTTTTTTGTAGCGCGAGTTCGCTTTCGTGGATGCCATGGGTTGCAAATTGTTTGGTGAGATCGATGAGTTCTGCGGTTGCTTCATGCGACTTGCCTTCTTTGAAGGAAGAATACGCTACGCTGAAAGCATTGTCTTTTAAGAAATTTGGTATCGCGGAGCATCCCATGCCTTGTGTATGTGCATTTTGTTGATAGTAGTGTGTTTCCATGCGTTGGCTAAGAATTGCTGTAGCAAGTGATGCAGTAAGCATTGTGCGCAGGTCGCTCACGGTGTCAACATGGAATGTGCCAAGATAAAAGAAGATGCTCAAAGAAGACGTTCTGTTTTCTGGATCGACGAAGAAAATAGATTCACCATACTTTGGTGATGGCTTGGTCTTAATATGAGCAGTGGACGCAGCTTTGTTGGTGGCTGGTTGGCTGCCAAATTGTTCCTTGATGAGAGTAAGTACATGGTCTGGATCAAAATCGCCTACAGCAACTACTGCTAAATTTTGTGGTGTGTACCAGGTAGTGTAAAAATTACGAATGGTCTGAGCTGGTACGTTTGCAATGATCTCATTGGTGCCGCCTGGGAAGCGATTTGGGTAGCTTGTGTCCAACATCAATGCTTTTAGTAGGAGCTTTGATCCACGCTCGTTAACTGAATTACGCATTTGTTGTTCGTCGAGAATGATAGGTCGTTCAGTTTCTATTGCTTCATCGCGCAGGTATGCGCGGCTAGCAAAATCGCCAAGCGCTGCAAACGTTTTGGCAAAAAGTTCCTGGTCGGTGGTTGGGATAACAAAAAAGTAACCGGTTCTATCAAAGCCGGTGTATGCGTTAGTATCGGCGGCAAATGCAATGCCACGGCTGCTGAAATAATTATTAAATTCTTTTTCATCTTTAAAGTTAGGAGATCCTTTAAACACTGTGTGTTCAAGATAATGCGCAAGGCCTTGTTCGTGGTCATGTTCGTTGATCGAACCAGCATTGACGCAGAGCTGAATGACGGCCTGTTTTTCAGGGCGGTTATTTTTACGAATGTAGTAACGTAATCCACTGTCGAGTGTACCCATGCGCAGGTTAGAGTCGACTGCTACAACGGTACTGAGTGGTTGATCAAGGCGAGGGGTTTGAGCAGCGATGCTTTGGGTGACGACGAGAGCAATAAGAACTATCGCTCTGCTCAGCTGATTGACGTATGTACGCAACAACATGTGATCCCCTTAAGTGGTGAACATTATTTCATGAACAACTAGCTTGGGATCGTGGCATAAAAATGAGGGGGCGTCAATATCGTCAGGGTGCTGGGGCGGTGTGATTCAGAGATGGTAACTAGAACGCCGCCGTCTTACTCGTATGAGCGAAACGGCGGCAATGTATTGGGCTGTAGAACTTAATTTTGAAAGGAACTAGCCTTGTGGAGCAGCCTCAACTGGAGCTGCTGGAGCTTGTTCTGTACTACCTTGTGCTGGTTCCACAGGCAGGATTGCTTCCGGTGCTACTTCTTCAACAACTGGCACTGCGCCATCTGCTTGGGCAGCTTTTTCAAGCTCAGCACCGAGGTTTTGCAGTGTTTGATCCACTTGGTCATTTGCAGGAGCTTCTTCAGCCTGTAGAGCTGAGAAGCTCAACACAAACGATGTTGCCAAGGCAAGCGTCATAAATTTTCTCTTAGTCATGAGATCTCCTTTTCTCCTTGAAATAAATACATTAATCTACGTTATTCCTACTTCATAGTCTAGCCTGTATTATTTCAGATAGTCAATAAATAAAATCTTGAATTGGGATAAAGAGTTGAAAAAGGAGAAAAGTGCTATTTTTAGCCTTAAAATCGACGAGCCTTGCCGATAAGTCGGTTAAAAAATGTCAGTAGGCGGTCCAGGAGCACATGGCTGAGGCAGCCAACAGTGAAGTACAGGTAGCCGGCTAGAGCGATGGTTGAGTGTGCAGGTAGTGCATAGATCACGCCCATAACGGGAACAAGCGCAATTAAAAGTAAAAATGCAGGTTTGTGTGTGATGGTGCGGTGTGTTAAGAAAGCTACAAACACGACGCTGATGCCAAGGCCAGCAAAAAGTGTGTGATTTTGGTGTAGCAGGGAAATTAAGATCAAAATAATGCTTGCAACAAAGAACCATTTTTGCATCTTACTTGGCACATCAATGTCTGGAAAAATTGACCCAATGAGGCTGAGTGCAAGGCCGAGAGACAAATATTCAAGCGGCATGCTGAGCGTTGGTATGTAGGTAGCGGTTGTCCGCATGACCAGATAGAAGCTGACTGCGCCTGCGATCAAGTGTGTTTTATAGTTTGGCATGAGGTCTCCTAGATCACCTTAAGTCTCATCAATCGAGTCTTTGGAAAATAGAAATGTAAAATTTCATGATAATCCCAATCGCGCGATACAAGCTCACGTGCGCCGATTTGACACAGGCCCATGTTGTGTCCAAAGCCATAACCATGTACCACAATATCATCGCCACGTTTTTTCACCGTGTATGCATTGCTCTTTGCGCGTGCTCCCAGTGCAGATTTAAATTCATTGTTGGTAAACGAGATATTGTTTCGACTGCCATGGATAAGGACGCGATGAACGATATTTGCTTTATCTTTCTCTTTGAGGGCGATGCCGGTGATCTTACCAATTTTTTTGGCTTTCGATGCTACTTTGGGGTTGTCGAGCATGCGTTGTAAAAGCGTATCTTTATCAAATGCACAATCCCATTCGTAGTTGGCTTTGTTGTGGCAGTATGTGCAGCGAGTTTTTCTGTAGAGGTACGGTTTGTCGGCGTCTTTCTTCTTCATATTGCCTGGAATTATGCCGCCACAGCATATATCAAACATAGTCAATGCAATGTCGCCATTGTAGGTCAAAATAAGATTGTGTGTTTGGTCTACTGCTTTTCGTAAGTGCACATAATCATGATTGCCATTGTATACCTGATGAAAATTGTTGTTTTTTATGTCATAAAACGGCATGACAGTGCTATTGCTGCGAGCAGTTTTGATTTGTCTTACTGCGTATGAACGGGATGCTACGGCCTGGACTTTTTGCATTTCTAGCGGCCAGTACGAAAGGCTTTCATAGCGTAATACCGCATAGATATAATCGTCTAGATTCACTTTGTTGACCATTTGAATCATTTTTGTTTTTGGATCGATGCGTAAGTATACGGTGCCGGTGTAACGAAAGTTATCAATCTTGAGGTCTCCGGCAACCGAGGCGATAGCGAGCTCGTTAGCTTTGATGCGTTTGTAGGTGCCCCCCGTAGTGAGCAAAAAGAGGTTGTTTTGGTAAGCAAGAAGGTTGAGAATTTCATGCTTCCAGCTTGCTCGCTTGCCAGATCCAATAGAACTCTCAAGAACGAAACCTTTTTTGCTTTGGATAGTAAAGGTTACTTTTTCTGTAGTAGGTGCTTCTTTAAGAAGCACGCGAATCATGATCTTTTTGTTTGGGGGTGCAGGGGTTGGGGATTCAATATCGTCGTCATCATCCGCTTCTTCATCTTCGTCATCATCATCGGCGGTTTCGTTGTCCTCGTCGTCATCTTTAATAGCCTCGTCGGCAGATTTTGTAGGTACTAATGTTGGTGTGTGAGCATGATCACCTGCTTGGATACTATTGGCTTGCGATGTATACACGTCTTCAAGCGGCTTATTCGGCTCGCCCGCGCTTGCTGTTGGCATAGAGCTGAGCGAGAGTGACTTGCTAAGCGTTTTTTTTATTTCATGTTTAGGAGAAATAGGCATTGCAAGCGGTTGTTTACGTACCGGTTTTTTAAGTTGAGGGGTAGGCTTTTTCGCTGATTTCTTTGATGAAGCAGATTTTTTTGTCTTAGAAACTTTTTTATTTATGGTTGTTGCAGATTGTTGGATAGCTTTAGAAGTTTCAGCGTTTGTGGTCGAGACAAAAAGTGTGAGAAAAAGTAGGGGTGCAAGAAATGTGTGTAGTACCATGGCAAAACCTTTAGTCGATCGTTACGCCATGTGCCTCAAGCGCACTGACGAAAGCTTGTGATATTTTTCCTCGTTTATCAACGCCAAGATTTGCAAGCTTATCGGCATGAGCATTGGCTTCGCGTGCTACGTGGGTGATGGTATAAAAAATTGGTCGTAAGAGTTTGAGCGCAGCCTGGTGTAGACCGATGAGTATCTCGTTCTTTACTTTATAGACGCCCTGAATCTGTCTTACAAGGAGTTGAGAGTCGGAGTGGAAAACGACACGCGTGTTGGGCTCGCGCTTAACAAGCTCTTGTATGTGAAGACAGGCAAGAATTAGAGCAAGATATTCTGCCTGATTATTGGTTTTGTGCTTGAGATAATAACCTTTTTTGATTAGAGGGACGCGGTCATGTGTAGTGATATACACCCCAGCTCCAGCAGCTCCTGGGTTACCGCGAGCGGCCCCATCAACAAAAACGTGTAAAATTACCATCTTGGCGGTTGATGACGTTTTTTTCTCATCTTCTGCTTTGTGTTGAGTGGTGGCAGGTTCGTGTTTTTTATGTGCTTTCGGTGAGCCAAAGAGGGTAATTTGTTCTTCCATAGCCTACTTTCCAGCTTCTTCTACATCGCAATACAAAAGTCTGAAACAACTCTGACAAGGTAAGATGGCATTCTTTTTCAGCCTCACGAGGTCTTGAGCGAGCACCTCATAAAAACATCCACCACAGGTGTCTCGTATCACGGGGGCGATTGGGTCGGCGATATGAGTTTTCATTTCTTGGTATTTTGCAAACCATTCTGGCGTGATAGTACTGATGATTGCATCCTGATCAATCTTGCTGCGGGCTGAAGTTTCCTGTGTTGTTTGCAACGCTCTTTCTATGGCTACAATCTCTTCGCGAAGTTGCATGATCTGTTGTTGTAATGCGGGGGCATCGTGTTTCATAAAATTGGTATGACTATCAAGCTCTGTTAATTGCTCAAGGCAACGGTCTTCTAGTTCGTTGCAGCTTTTTTTAAGTGATGCTACATCATGCTCAAGGGCGACCTGTTGCTTTGGGTTAGTCACATCCTCTAGCTGTTTTTCTTTGGCAGCAATTTTGGCCAGTGCTGCTGCAATATCAGCTTCACGTAGCGATACTTCATGGGCAATTTTTTTGTATGCGGTGGTCATGCGATTGAGAAGTTCTTCGTTGGCAACGATTGTTTTACGCTTTTCTTGAATTTGCGCTGACGCATCGGCTTGTGTTTCCACGAGGGAAAGGATCTGTTTGTCTAGAAGGCCGAGCTGTTTAAATTTTTGCCACAGAGGGGTAACTTGCATACGCTACATGGCCTTACGTTGGTGATGGTGGGCCCACCTGGGCTTGAACCAGGGACCTATCGGTTATGAGCCGAGTGCTCTAACCAGCTGAGCTATGGGCCCGAACCATAATTTTGTGAACAAAAACAGACACGTCGTAGTTTACTCAAAGAAAATTTACAAGTGAAGTAAAAATTCCTCATCTTCAAAGAGTCCCTGGGCTAACGGTGCAATTTTATCGATTGATTCGGAGCAAGAATTCTTTCATACGAGAGGCATAACCAAACTCGTTATCATACCAAGCGCATACCCTACTTGTGGTACCCAGTGATTGTGTAAGTAAGCCATCGATTACGGCTGCGTGTGAATTGCCGATAATGTCAGATGAAACAAGTGGGAGTTCGACATACTCGATAGTATCACGCAAAGAGGTGGTCGCTGCTTTTTTGAAAAGAGCGTTAAGATCTTGTGCGGTCGTCGTCTGCTTCGTAGTAAAAGTAAAATCGATCATGGAAGCATCAATTACAGGGACGCGCATGGCGTGGGCTTTAAGCTTGCCTTCAAGGTGAGGGTACAGTGTGATGATTGTTTTTTCAGCACCGGTTTTTGTAGGAATAATGTTTTGAGCAGCCGCGCGTGCCCGGCGAGGATCTTTGTGGTCCGCATCTACAATGACTTGATCATTGGTGTAGGCATGTATTGTGGTCATGAATCCGCTTAAGAGATCGAAATTATCCTGCAGTACTTTTATCATCGGGGCAAAACAATTTGTAGTGCAGCTGCCCAACGAGATGATGTTATGGTTTGCTTTTTCATAGCGGTCATCATTAACGCCTGGAATGATGGTTATATCGGCATCTTGCACCGGAGCGCTGATAAGGACCTTTTTTGCTCCTGCTTGTACATGTTGTTGCGCAAGATCGTGGGAGTTAAATTTTCCTGTGCATTCGATGACCCAATCAACGCCAAGTTTTTGCCAATCAAGCTTTTGAGGGTCCGGCTGAGTGAGTAACGGTATGCGAATGCCGCCGATGATGAGTAGTTCTGGTGTTTGATCAACATTGAGGGGAAATACTCCCATGACAGAATCGTGTTTAAAAAGATGTGCAAGGTATGGGCTTGCCGGTTTGCCCAAATTAATCGCTACGATCTCAATGTTGCCCGCTGTGCGGTCATCGAGGAGTAGTGCTCGTAAAAATGTTTTCCCTATGCGGCCGAAACCGTTGATTGCTATGCGCATTGCTTCCCTCTCCCTTTTTATACCGTTGTACAGGCTTACAGTAGTCGTTTTCTATAGAGACTGTCTCGACTACCTTGCCCAGCCATCCCGGGCTTGATCCGTGATCCATGCTAAAACTATACCCCCGGATATAGTCGCAGGGGTATAGTTTTGAAATTAAAACGCGTATTTCTTGATTGCTTCGAGCAATGGTGCGGAGCCTTCTTTGCTCATGGTATGGATAAAAACAGCGGGAGTATATTCAGCCAGTCGTTCTTGTAGCGCTTCACGCTCTTCGCTGCTCAGTTTGTCCATCTTATTGAAAACGTACATGACCGGCTTGGTGCTGACACCAAGATCGCGCAATGTTTCATTTACCACGTCGATTTGATCTTCCCATGATGGGTTGCTCACATCGACGACATGGAGCAATAGGTGTGCAAACGTGAGTTCATCTAGCGTTGATTTGAATGCTGCGATTAAGTTGTGTGGTAGGTTGCTGATGAAGCCGACGGTATCAGAGATTAGATATTTTCTTTTATGATCAAGAAAAAGTTCTCGCGTTGTAGTGTCGAGAGTTGCAAACAACTTGTCTTCAGCCAAAATATCACTTTTGGTCAATCGATTGAGTAGGCTTGATTTGCCAGCATTGGTGTAACCAATGATTGAAATGAGGGGGGTATTTGTTTCTAAGCGTTGTTTGCGCTGCACAACACGGGCGTTTTGAAGCGCCTCAAGTTTTTTGCGTGCTTGACGAGTTTTGTCAGCGAAGTGGCGCTTGATTTCTTCTTTATAGGTTTCGCCAGGGCCACGAGTGCCGATAAAGCCTGATTGCTGTGCAAATTCCTTACCCTTGCCAACAAGCCTGGTGCGCATAAATTCAATGACAGCGATCTCTGTTTGAATTTTACCTTCAGCCGTTTTTGCTGAATTGCTAAAAATATTGAGAATAAGATTCTCTCGATCCATAACCGGGCAGCAGAGCGCGTCTTCGAGGTTGCGTTCTTGTACGGGAGAGAGTGGTTCTGAGAAAATAACTTGTTTGATCTCGTTATCTATACAAAATTTTGTGAGCTCTTCAAGCTTGCCTTTGGTAAAAAAATGATTGTTGTCGATAGTGCGCACCTTCGTGAAGTACGACTCATCGTATCCTTCGCCGAACGTGTTTACCAGGCTTACAAATTCATCATAGTAATATTGAGGATTGCGCATGCGATTGTGTGGACCAAAAATCCCAACAATGGCGGTCTTTGGACGTATTAATTCTGTGGACGTTGCTTCTGGTTTAGCCATGGAGCGGTTCTTTCAATGTGGTCTGTGGTTGAAGTTGCTTGAGAATAGCTTCAATGAATGGCTCAACAGCAGAAGGGCTTTGTGCTGTAATGATACGTTCTTTTTCTAGTGGAACGCAGAGCGCGTCATTGAAGATTACCTTATTTTCGACAAAAATTTGTTTTGCATCGTCGGTTGGATATAACGTTGCTGTACGATTTTGCAAGATGCCTGCGCGAGCTGGTACAACGCTTGCCCAGCAAATCGTTGCGACTAATTTTTTATGTTCATGGAAATAGCGAACCACTGAGTGGACCTCTTCGTTATCCCATAAAAAAGTTGGCGAGCCAAAGCCACCAGTAATGACGACTGCCTCGTACTGATCAAAATCTGCCGGTTTCATAGCGCTTAAAAGATGTGTTGGTGTAACGAGAAGCCCTGCAGACCCGGTGCAGGTTCCTGATGAGAGGCTTGCAATATCAACTGTGTGCCCTGCTTTTGTCAGTGCATTGTGAGGAGCACTAAATTCTAAGTCTTGGAAATCTCTTGGCATTAAAATGAACAATATGCGCTTTGCCATGGGGGAACTCTCCTTGCTAGGGGCTGCATTAGCCGCTTTTGGAATGTTGAGCATGGTGGTTAAGAACTGGTGTGGATCAATGCCGTAACCATCGATACAATAAGTGATCGCCTGAGGTTCAAGTGTGACTTTCATGCTGTACTCGCTGCCGCGGCGGCAGAGTGTAGTGTGCCGATTGTCGAGTGCTAGCATAAGGCTAATTTCATTACTTGCATAGCCAACCTCAAGGGCGTCATACGCCTCTTCAAGAAACTGTGGTGAAAATACTGATCCTGTCTGGAGTGGCGAAAGTTGCAACGTTGTATGAGGGGTTTCTTGTTTTGCTGTGGTGGCAACAGAGAATTTCAGATGGCTGTCTTGCATCTCTCCAACCAACGCAGTTGTACAGGTTTCTTCATTAGTGGCTATGACTGTTGAGGAAAATGAGCAGCGGCTTGGTGTGCCGTCGATGGTAAATATGCTACCAGACGAGAGAGCTGAAATTTTATGCGGTTTGTTACGTGCTGCGTCACGCAGGCCAAGGGCTATTTGCAATACATTTCTAGCGTGCTCATCGAGGGTGATTGGCTGCTTTGGTAGAGCAACTTTTTTAGCAATGACCATGTTCTCAGATAGTTTCTGCGGAACTTGGGTAAGCGCTACTGATAGTGGTTTTTTATCAGGAACAGGTAGAGGTTCTTGTTTGCCGCAGGCGGCAGCAAGGAGAAGAAGGCTGAAAAGTGGTACTGTGAAGAGTTTCATGGCAATCGCTCGCTGTTTTGGTTTAACAGCGGGCATTTTAACATGGGGACGGAAGATAATCTACTATTTCCCCATCACCTGTTCTCGTCGCAACTCAAGTATGTGTCGATCAGCCTTCCCATCAGAAGCAGGCGCGGTTTTTACATCGATAAAACCGAATTTTTTCATAGCCTTGTAGCTACGCACATTCCAGACGCGTACGTGGGCATCGAAACTTGGTTCGTTCGGCTTGAGCTTGAAATAGGTCTGGGCGATAAGCTTGTAAGCCTCTTGAATGCGGCCGCCGCCCCAATAATTTTCATTAAGCCAGCATCCCATCTGCCCAGGATCGATATCATTTTTCTCACGAACCTCAATAGCGCCGATCAAACGGTTGTCTTTGTTATCAAAAACGCAGTAGTAAAGCGTTTCTCCCTTGTCAGCAAGTTCCATGACATAACGCAGAACGCGGATGGAATAATCAAGTGTGATATGTTTTGGCGACTCAAAAAGCTCGCGTACTTTGGCTGAAAACATGTTGTGCCAATCGATGAAATACTCTTCGCGTAACTTTTTTAAGGTTACAACCTTGCCGGGAACAACGTCCGGAGCAAAGTGTGTGTACGCTTCAGATGGTGCGGCGCATGATGGCATCTGGAGCGAGGTGAACGTTAGAATGCCTATGCCAAGACTCAGTATGGCAGCGAAGAAAAGTGTAAATTTTGTACTAAATTTCATAATTTAAATCATCTCCTGCTAAGAATATCAAAGCCTAATTGTAGCAGATTTCCCACGCCCTTTTCAATTAAATTTTCAAATGGAGTTTTTGAGGGGGTGATGGATCATCTTTTTCTTCTGTGATACGATGTGCGCTTTGTCATTCTTGATCAAGTCCGTGATTCATCATTGTTGTGCTAGTGAGGAGAATATGCGTAATTTCAAAACTCTAATCTTTTTTTGTGTCCTGTTTTCAGTAGCTAGTGCTCATGATTTAAGATTTTTCCCTGCGTGGGAAAAACGTAAACATACCTTACAAGTGGTTCATCGAGCTACTGGTAAGGTGCATGGGCATGTAGAATGCTGGCTTGTTTACGATCATGACAAAGGTGTTAAAGAGGGTGTAATTGGGTGGATTGAAGTCAAGCGTTATGCGCAGGGCTGTGGGCTTGGTAAATATCTTTTTAACAGGGCTATCAAATTTATTGAAGTTCACGAGATTGTAAAAGCAACGAGATGGTACGCAGCTCCGGTAGGTATTATTGGTTCTAGTAAACTATTTGAACCGAGACTTCAAGCATTAGTGAGTTTTTATGAGTATCTGGGCGGGGTTAAAGACAAAAGGCAGGACAGCAGTCTTTGGGGGACTTTTCTTCATTTTGATCACACACAACGTAACCTTGTAGAGCAAAAAATGCGAGATGTTCAGGAGCTGCCGGTAGGGTATAAGCTTGAAGAGCCAAAAGATAAAAAGCAGTTTATATATGCGGCTCGTGTATATGATACATTGCCAAGCGGCAAATATAAAGCGTTATGCGAGGTGCAGTACGAAAAAGAAGGTCGCACTAAAGTCATCACAGGGGTGCAGTTACTTGATAAGAAAGCTTCTAAAGAAGCGATTGCACAAATTATTGATCTGATCGTTGAAAAGCTGTGTGTCTCAAGAGCAGAAATTAAAGACAGCTTGATAGAAAACCTAAGTAGCGGTGCTATCTTGCCAGCTTTGTATGATGACCTTTTTTTTCCACGGGAAGAATCTTAAAAATCTAGTGAAGATGATTTTTAGAGCGGGCAATTGCCCTGTTTTTTCTTAGGGAGGTGTTCGACCTTTTCCTGGGTGATTTCAAGCGCTCTGGCGATGTGCTGACGCGTTTTGTTTGGGTCGATGATCGCATCGACGTAGCCGCTCTCTGCGGCGGTATCAGGGTTTAAGAAGGTTTCTTCGTAGATTTTTTCCAGCTCCAATTGTTTTGTAATGCGGTCGTGGCCTTGCAAGGTTGCAAGCTGTTTTGTATGCAGGATGGTGATGGCAGAACGCGCACCCAGTACGGCAATTTGTGCTGTTGGCCAGGCAAAGTTGAAATCAGCACCGAGCTCTTTGCTTCCCATGACGATGTAGGCTCCACCAAATGCTTTACGGATGATCACCGTAATTTTTGGCACCGTTGCTTGTGCATAGGCGTGTAGCAGCTTGGCGCCGTGGCGGATGATGCCTTGATGTTCCTGTTCGATGCCAGGCATATAGCCGGGAACATCAACCAATGAAACGATTGGTATGCCAAAATTGTTACAGCATTGGATGAACCTGGCAGCCTTGGTTGAAGCATCAATATCGATGGTGCCAGCTTTGCACAGTGGTTGGTTTGCAACGATGCCGACCGGCTTGCCTTGGATGCGGCAGAACGCTGTGATGATGTTGCTGGCAAAGTGTTCCTGTAGTTCGCAATATGAATTTTGATCAATGATTCCAAAAATGATATGGCGCATATCATACGCTTGATTTGCATGTTCTGGCAGTATTGCTGAGAGTGCGGTGAAATCTTCAATAACCGATTCTGCTTCAAGCGTTGGCGTCGAAGATAGATAATTTTGTGGTAGATAGTTGAGGAGCTGCTTGAGTTGGTAAAACGCTTCCTGCTCGCTGTTTGCTACGAGGTGTGCAAGGCCGGATTTTGTGCTATGTGCAACCCAGCCACCAAGCTCTTCTTTGGTAACCTTCTGATTTGTTACCTGTTCAATAACCTGCGGGCCAGTGATAAAGAGCTGGCTTGTGCCTTTGGCCATAATGATAAAATCGGTCAAGGCTGGTGAGTATGCAGCGCCGCCAGCGCAGGGACCGAGGATGAGCGAAATTTGCGGGATGATGCCAGAGTAGCGTACGTTGCGCATAAAAATTTGACCATAGCCGCTCAGTGCGTGAATGCCTTCATCTATGCGTGCACCGCCTGAATCAATCAAGCCGATAATTGGACAACCTATTTTGGCCGCCATGTCCATAATCTTACAAATTTTTTCAGCGTGTTTTTTTCCAAGAGAACCACCTTTTATGGTGAAATCTTGCGCATACAGTGCTACAGTTCGACCATTGATAGTGCCAAATCCGGTGACAACGCCATCGGTGTATGTTTTTGGCTTTAGTTCTGGGGAAGTGACGAGTTTATCGACTTCTTCAAACGAGTCGCTGTCGAGAAGCATAACAACACGTTCGCGCACGGTGTTTTTACCGGCAACGTGCTGTGTATCACTGCGCTTAGAGGATAGCTCTTCAGCAAGGGCTTGGCGTTGTCGCCAAGGGGCCTGAGTTGTTTGCTTCATACCTAATAAAAAACCTTGGTGTCTAAATCGATCTTTATCTAAAAATATGTGGCTAGTCTAGAAGAGATTGTGGTTGTGAGCAAGTGCATAGGAGAGGTGGTTTTAGCTGTTTTCAGTTAGCAAATTTCATTATTAAGAAAGTCGGTTTTTTGGACTGAGAGACATTTGGGTAAAATGAAAAAATTTTTATTCAGGTAGCCAGAGATTGACAGTCTACCGGATTTTATTGTTTACTAAGCGCAAAGAGGAGCCATTTTTTGTCAAAAAGTGCAGGGAGAGTTGCATGAGGATCGACAAACAGGTGCCGGTAGCCAGTGTAGCCTGGTATAAACTTGCCGACCTTATCGCTCGAGGTGAGCGAGAGAAGGCGCTCAGTGTGTATAGGTTGTTATCCCACTCATTGGATGACAAAGCGTACGCATTGCAGCTTGAGGGGGATGTGCTACTTGCCCTTGAAGACCCCCGCTCAAAAGAGAAATACTTTCAGGCGGCATCGCTGTACAAGTCTGAGAAGCGATGGGTTGATGCGGTGTCGGTAACCGAACATCTGTTGGCCCAGTATGCCGATGATCCAGTGCTTCTGCTGTTGGCGGTGTATTGTTACGCTGTGCTTGATGTTCAACCAAAGGCGACAGAGTATTTTGCCGCCTTCAGTAAGGCGATCAAGACGCGGGATATTGCGCCGGATTTCTTTACCGAAGAGCTTGAGATGATCAAAAAAATGGCAGGGCAGAAACATTGGCTGACAAAAATGCTTGGCCCTTCTTAAAACCGGCCTTTTACGCCAAAATTGTTGGCAATTCCTGCAGCGCAAGCTGCAATGGTAACGCGGTGATGTTGCCATAATATTCCTTATGTCCACCCAAAAATATGACATAAAGTTTTGCTTCTGGATAATCGTCGGAAAAGTTTTTGAGGCCACTCAACGTTTTAGCGGTTATCGTTGCTGATCGCTTAATTTCAAACGCGTGAAATCCTCGTGGGCCATACAATACAAAATCAACCTCATTTCCAGCAACAGTACGCCAAAATGAAATGGAATAACCGAAATTGTTGTAGTCATTAATTGCTCGTAAAGATTGCAGAAAAAGTGTTTCTAGGACCGAGCCATCAATTTCCTCGCGGGAATCTAATGGGCCTGTTGGTCGAATATATCTGAATACTCCCGCATCAAAAAAATAAAACTTTTGATGCGCAATTACCTTTCTTTTTGCGCGCTTGGCAAATACAGGGATGCGTATGGAGAGGAGAAGATCCTCTAAAATATCAAAATATTGAGCTACCATGAGCCTATTGAGTCCGAGTTCTCTGGCAATTTCAGAAAAATTCAAGACAGCTCCCTGAGAAAAACTTGCAATCTCCAAAAAGCGTGTAAATGTCCCAATGTTTCTTGTTAACCCCTCTTGTAAAACTTCTTCACGCAGATATGTTTGCACATAACTTTCAAGATATTTAGCAGGATTTTCGTGAGTGATGGTCATGGGTAGAAGGCCGTAGCGCAAAGCATGATCAAGGTTAAAATCACTGCCAAGTTCTTGGATAACAAGGGGATGCATGTGATATTGCAATGCTCTGCCGGCCAAAAGATTAACACCTTTTTTGCGCAGCGTGCGTGCACTTGAACCAGTCAGTAAAAACCTAATTTTTTTATTTTCAATAAGACGGTGTACTTGGTTTAGCAGCTCCGGAACGCATTGAATTTCATCGATAACTACCCATTCTTTGGTATTTGGTGGAATAAGACTTTCAAGCCTGCTCGGATTTGCTGATAGGGTGCTGATCGTGGCAAAATCGAGTAAGTCGAAATACACAGCAGTTGGCATATTGGTCTTGATCCATGAAGTTTTACCTGTGCCACGAGGGCCAAAAAGAAAAGCACTGCTTTTTTGGTCGAAAGGAAATGATAAAATTCTGTTATACATGGTATCACTTTCGGTCCATTATTGATGGTGTTGGTAAGCAAATATAGATTGTTATGGGTAAGACTTGCAAGCAAAATAAAATATAGTAGCCAAGCTGATCTATTTTTGCTGGTGTCAGATTGACAGAATTATTGGTTCAATTTGAATCAATAATTTCAAATAGAATTATTGGCGCCAGGATAATGCAGTTTTCTACGTGTTTGCGATTAGCCTTCAGGGCTTTAAACTGAATCCAGTAAGTAATTAAATTACAGATAGTGATATCTGTGTAGCGGAAATGGAGGTTAACATGTTTCGCAACAAACTTAAGTTAATGGCAGTGTTCTGTCTTTTCATTGGTAGTGGGTTAGATGTGCAGGCTGGAGAAAAGTCGGCAAAAAAACAATCATCTTCAGCTGATAATAACACTTTAGCTCCTAAATTTGGTAAACGACGGGCGGTAAGAGCTATAACCCCAATGAGGTCAATTGCAGTCCGAGTCGAAAATTCTGAAATGGATGATGCAAGTCCAGCGCCGCGTACGCCGCAACAACAACGCGAAGATTTGATTTATATGGCAACACAAAGTGTTTCCATGCGTCGCGCCGTCGGTTTAACAAAATCTTTGTCAAGGGCAAGGGAATTTGGTCACCGATCACGTAGTTCAAAAACTAAGGAACAGCTGTCTAAGGTTGGTATTAAAACAGATGATGATCGTGTTTGTCTTGCTAATCTTATCGCGTTGGCAGATGTGGTATCTTTGCGTGAATTTTTAATTCATGGTACAAGCGATGTTGATGTTCTAAGAGATAAAATTGTCTACATTACAAAACTTATTGAGCTTGGTGATAAGATTCTTGCGCACAAGCATTGGAAGTTTATTGCGCCACTCGCGCAAGATGTTGAATTGGTCAAGCCTCAACTTGAGGCGATCAAAAAAGAGCTTGTGCCTCAGCTAGAAGCATTGGATAAAACTCTTGGAGATGCTATCGCTCAAGGGCATCTTGTTGGTGGTACTGTGGCTCGAGTTATTTCCATGGATCATGAAGGTAGAGTTTTGAGTGATTCGAATGATGCTGTTCCTGGTTCTCCGACATCAGATGGTTCAGATGCTTCAGAAGATTCAGAAGAAACACAACCTGGGCAATTGATAGAATGGCGTGTTGAAGATGAAGGTATTGAACCATCTACTACCCCAGATGAAATTAGTTATGTGCAGCAAGTACTAAATACCTGTGCTCAAGAAAAAGGTATGTCAATTGCGGTTGGTACAATAGGGATCTGTTACATCATTGCCGGTGTATGTTGTCCTGTGATTATCCCCGCTATGGCGGTTGGTACCGGGATTGGTGCTGGCATCGGTGGTGGTATATCGCTTGTTCGTGGCGATGACGCAAGAACTACGGTAAGAAAAATGACTTGTGGTGCGTTAGCTGGTACGGTGGCTCCGCTAGTTGAATATGTTGTTGTACCGTCAATGGTTGGTGGCTCTTTTGTAGCGGAAGCTACTCTTGAGGGGGCTGTAACTGGCTTTATTACTGGAGCTGCGTCAGCACACAATGATCATGAAAGATTAAGCAAAGCGTTTCGAGGGGCTGCGTGTGGTGCTGTTGTTGGTGCAGTGTTGTATGAGCTTAAAGAAGTATACACAGCTATTATCGAGCTACGTGCAACAATAGCTCGATTAGGACAAAGAGTTGATTCTTTAGAACAAAGAGTTGGTTCTTTAGAAATACGAGTTGATTCTTTAGAAATAACGCTTGAAGGGGTTGTTGCTGAAAATGAGCGGCAGAATATTGCTATTGATGAGCTAAAACGGTTGGTGCGTGAGAATGCGCGTACGTGGCTAATGAGTCTGCAAGAGTATATTCATGGCGGGCAATCAGTGGATTCGCAACATACGTTTGGACAACGAGTAAAGAATACTTTTTGGGGTACCATTGATTGGTTTCGTGGTAGATAAAAAAGGAATATGGTCATGTTGAAAATTAAAAAATTATTAGCGGTGTTAGTGCTAAGTTTTTTTGCAACCTTACATGGGGCAACATCGCAGCAAAAGCCAACGCAAATTGTTAGCAATATCGTGTGTGCAGGAGATACTACGAATGCTAACTTGCTGATTTCATTTAAAAATAATTTTAACTCAGATAATTTGAGGTCGATGCTAGGGGCGACTGATCCGAAGAGTTTTTTGATGAAATTTACTGCCGCGCTCTTGCTGGTCAAAGGTCATGCAAATAAGGCTTGTGTAAAGTCATTACAATGTGTTGATCATGGAGACGTTACTCAATGCTGTTCCAACTGTCCTTATTTGGGCGTGCTATGGGAGATTGTTCGTCAGTTAATTTCCGCATTGATTAAAAACAATGAGGAACGCTATAAAAAGCAGTTTGGTATGATCAAGATGGATGGCGATATCATTGATCCAATAGGCAGTTTCTTTAACAATTTATTTACTAATTTAGAGATAGGTGGTTACTCACCTCAGGCAATAGCATCTGGTAAGGTGTTTGTGAAGGCAGGATTAGCTGAAATAGGAGCTCCTCTTATGACAAGAGGCCGTTGGCTACGTAATGAACTTTCCTTTGCTTCTAAGGCTATTTGTGCTCAAGCGCTACCGTTGCTTTGGTTTATCGATCCGGAAGTGGTTATGTGGGATAAATTTGGATTCACCTTGGTGGGCGGGTATGTTCTTGCTCGAGCAGGAAAAGCAGCAATTTCTTGGTATAGAGGATGAGGATAACGAATGTAAGTAGTTATCTGTTTTAGGTACATTTCATATTCATGGAGGTTATCATGAAAAAGAATCTTTTGGTGAGTGGCTTAGTTGCCATGATGGTTGTTGGAGCAGCATCTGCAGTTAATCGTGCTGAACAGCTCAAAAAGTTTGTAACTACGCAGAAAGCGTTGTTGGGGAAGCTTCACACTAATATTGATGCACAGACAACAGGTAATGCAGCAGGCAATATTAAAGATGAGTGCGAAGCGTTGGTGGCGATTGCTAAAGCTCTTAGTGCAACCAACCTTAAGTCGGC
>JAHFBQ010000078.1 GCA_023249935.1 bacterium | reverse complement strand
AAAAAATATTATCAACCGAACCGTGCAACGTTGTTTGTTGTTGGTGATATCAACTGTGATGAAGTGGAAAAATTGGTTCGTGCAGAATTTGGTGCTATTCCAAATGCGCATGCACCGATTGAACGTGAATTTCCTGTGCTATCACCAGAACTTTCGGTTATGTCATTGCGCATGTATGAAGATGTAAAGTCAGAACAGCTTGGTTTTTTCTGGCGCATTCCTGGTCGGCGCGACCCACAAGAAATAGTTGGTGAGGCGGCGGCATTTTTACTTGGTAGTGGCGAGGGGTCGCGTTTGCATCGTACCTTGGTTGATGAGAAAAAAGTGGCGGCTTCCGTGGCTGTGCATCCTTATACACTACGACAAAATGGCATATTCTGGATTTTGATTGAACCATTGCCAGGCAAGATTGAGGAGTGTCGCAAGCTTGTGAGCGAAGAAATTACTAAAGCGATCGCACATGGTTTTACACCACATGAACTTGAGCACATGATTCGCGCGCAGGCAAAAGGTTTTTTCCAAGGGTTGCAGAAACCAACCAGCGTTGCCTATGAGTGGATGGACTCGTTTTTTGCTACCGGCGATGAATATGAGTTTTTCCAACGTGCGCAGCGTTTTGCCGATGTTTCATCTAAGATGGTACAAGAGTTTATAAAAACGTATCTTGATCCGATTTTGATGAACCAGATGGATGTTGTACCAATGCCCGCTTCTCTATCGAAAATGAGTGAGCAAGCAAAACACGATTCTGATGAGCTTGATCGTAAAATTTTGACTAAGTATGTGCGTACGGCACCGATTGAACCGGCGCAACTTGCATTGCATATGCCGCCGCCGCATGCGCTTGATTTTATCTTTCCAAAGCCTGATCGATTGGTAACGTTATCAAATGGATTGACCTTGATCATGCGTCAAAATAAAAATCTGCCGCTTATCTCAGTCAGTTGTAAGTTTAAAGAAGCAAATTATATTTCTTCCTCTAAAGAGGGGGTTGCAGCTAGCTTGATGATGGATTGTTTGATTGAGGGTAGTGAAGGGCTGACGAAAAATGAAAACGTCGATTTCTTTGAGCTCTATGGTGCTGATTATGGATTTGGTGCCGATGGCGGCGGCCTTTCGATCTTGAGTGATGAAGTTGAGAAACTATTACAACGTTTTTATCTTGTGCTGACCAAGCCAACCTTTCCAAAAGATGCACTAGAAAAACTTAAAGTGATTCAGATTGATTCGTTCAAACGAGCGCTTGATGATCCATCTCAGGTGGCGGTTAAATTGCTCAAGAGTAAAATTTATGCCGGACATCCATTTGGTTGGACGTATGAAGAGGCGATTGACTTAACAAAACAGCTTGATGACAAAGCTGCACATGCGTTGCACAAGCAGCTGGTTACGCCAAATAATATGGTGTTGACCATTGTAGGTGACTTTGATGTTGATACTATGCAGGCTATGGTTGAACGCATCTTTGCGTCATGGCAGCCGGGCACTGAGTACGCTGTTACCTATCCTGCACGCGTCGATGCGGTTACAGGGAATTTTGATGTGCCAATGGTGCGTGATCAAGTTATGATGTTGCTGGGGCAGCCATCACCAATCAATTTTTATCATGAAGACTATCCATCAGTGCGGTTGCTCAACTTCATTATGTTTTACTCGCTTGGTTCTCGTCTCTATCAAGTGCGTGAGCAAACGGGAATGTTCTACGTAGCGTTTGGTCAACTCGCTGCTGGCTCTGGGCAAGAGAAGGGTTTTGATTACGTTGGTGCACTCTTGAGCCCTGAGAATGCCGAAAAGTCTGAACACCTACTCAAAGAACTGCTGCAGCATGCATCGCTTGGCAACATTACTGAGGAAGAGCTTGCTGGAGCAAAACAGCTCTACCAAAAAGCGTTGCTTGATATGGTTGCTACCAACGCGTCGGTTGCTGGTATGCTCGGCATGCTGCACTCATGGAAGTTAGGCTTCGATTTCTATGACAAATTATTGGCACGCGTTGAAGTAATGCCTATCAGTGAGATGAATGCAATTGCGCGGCAGTACTGTACTACCAAAAATTTGATGCGGGTGCGCGCTGGGCGCTTGCCAGTGAAGTAGTAGACTGAGGCGTTTGCAGGCATTGCAAACTGCAGATAGAATAGTGTGCGGGGGTGGCAATAAGCCGCCCCCTTTTGACGTGTGTAGTTTGTGTAGAAAACAACGAGAAGGAACTGGATGTACACCATTTTATGCTATGGAGATTCTCATGTGTGGGGAGCAATGCCAGGTGTTTTTGATACAAAAATATCTTTGGCGGGAAGGTTTCCAAAACACAAACGCTGGACAAGTGTTCTACAAAAGACTCTTGGTTCTTCGTACGAAGTTATAGAAGATTGTCTTAATGGTCGTACGACAACAGTTGATGAGATCACGCCAGGCAGACCGTTCAGAAATGGCATTACATTGCTTCTGACCAGCTTAGAAATGCGCTATCCCGTTGATATGGTAGTGTTGTTGCTTGGTACCAATGATCTCAAGGTGCAATACAATCAATCAGCACAACGCATCACCGCAAATATAAAACAGTTGATCGATGTTATTAAGTCTTCAAATAAGGGACCTCAAGGGTTGGCGCCAAAAATCTTACTTATCGCGCCGCCGCCTATCTTAAATATCTCACATTTACATTTCTCATTTGATCATGAGTCAGTTGAAAAATCACGACAGCTAGGAAAGCTGTATCGAATATTGGCTGAGCAAGAGGGGCATGCATTTTTGGATGCAGCTGATATTGTTACTTCAAGTCCGCTTGATGGGTTTCATATGGATGAGTCGCAGCTTCCTCTTTTAGGTAAAGCGGTGGCGCAACAGGTGATACGGGGGATGGCTGATTTCTCTGTACAGGACAAAGGTTTCGTGAGCGCCTACGCTGGGTAAAATAATAGAGTCGCTAGAAAAAATTTCTTCTAGCGACTCTGTAAAGTTGCTTAGATCGTTACTTTCCCATGGCATTAATTTGACTAACTGTAGTTTCTACAGCAACTTTTATCGCAGCAATATCAACATTGTCAGCATATTTGTCGCTTAGATCCTCTTTTAACATGTCGTTGAGATATGTAAGGGCCCACTTTTTTTGTTCTAGTGACTGTAAGAATGGTCGAGTGCTTGTTGAGGCTAGAAGATCTTTTACCCTTTGAAGATGAGTGGAATAAGATTTGTCTTCGAAATCACCAGGACCTTCGCCTTTTGCTTCTACCAGTACAGAACCGTGAAATGAATTCGAGAGAATGGTTACCCATTCATCATAGTCCTTTTCAGCAGCTGTTCCATTTGCAGCAATAGCTGTGCCTTGGGTGTATAATGTCAACGCTACTAAAAATATTCCTCTAAAAATCTTCATAAAAGCAACCTCCTTGTATAAAAATAGGCAAAACCCCATTGGTCTCTTCATAGAAACTAGCCTACATTAAGAATTGTCTGTTTGTAAATAAATTAATGGGCGAATACCGTGATGAATTCTTGGAAGCGGCTAAAAACATGGAAAAGCTTGATATTTTTCATTAATGGTGATTATTTCGCATAGAATTAATTATTTATTGCAAATAGAAAGCTGGTCTGGGTAGGCTAGAATATTGATTTATTAATTATTCGGGGGTCTTATGAACGTTAGAGTCATTCGTTTTTGGGTTTGTGCAGCTTTTTTAATGGTGTTTACTGGGGTGTCATATAACGCGATAGCATCCAACAGCTCTCCATCTATTGGTTCGATAGGGGAGGGAAGTTCTTTTGATGGGGTGCCAGAAGAGGCTGTTGATGGGGTGTATAAAATAGGTAGCGTTACTGTTCAGGTTGGTTCCCATGCTAAATTGAGAAGATATGAAGATTTTTTTATAACGAATGGGGAAAGCGACTCAACTGATAGTGGTGGTCATGTGTACGCTGCTGTTTTTGACGGGCATGGTGGGAATATTGTTGCTAAAGGTGCTCAGGAAGATTTGATAAATTTAATTTATGCAAAAAGTTCAGAGCTTCTGGAGGGTGAGTCGTTCGGTGATGCCATGAAAAAAGCATTTATCGAATTTGATCAATCAGTCAGCGGGACTAAAGCCGTGGGGACAACAGCTACTGTAGTTTTTATTTTTGGGGATGAAATTTATATTGCTCATGTTGGAGATAGTCGCTGTGTTGTTAAGAAAACTGACATGCCGATTTTTGCAACACGTGATCATACTCCGACTGATGCTGATGAGCGAGCGCGTATTACTGCGGTAAAAGGTGTTACTTTTGAATGGCCAATTGGTTCCAGCT
>JAHFBQ010000003.1 GCA_023249935.1 bacterium | reverse complement strand
GAAGAAGCCAGGTTTACGTAAAAACCAGGCTTCTTTTTTATCGACCTTGCAAATACATGTGAAAACGGGTTAGGATCTTTTCTTGGTGAAAGAGTTTTGGTTTGTTTCAACTAAAGGAGAGTTTATGAAACAATGTCGATATTTATTAGCTGGCCTGTTGGCGGTTGCCATAATCGATGGTAGGCTGTTGGCCGAACTTCCTGCAAGTGCGGCTGAAGATTCACCTCAGTTACAGCAGTTAAAGGCCGGAACTGTAGTGGCTATTTATTCTAAGGAACGAAATAAATATTTGTGTCTTGAAAAGACTTCTGCGGACACAGGAAACCCAAATGAGTATAAATATCTTAAAGCAACTGGTACAGATAAAACTGATCCTCGTTGTCAGTTTCAAATAGTTCGTATGAGCAATGATCCTAACTGGCTTGCTATCAAAACACTACAAAATCGTGGTAAGAATTTACAGTGCAATGTTTCTGATCCATCAATGCGTGTATGTCGTTTTGAAAATTGGAATTTTGGTGCTTGGGAGCAATGGGCTTTGATTACTGCTGATGCGAATGATCTTGATGGTGTTCGATTAAAAAATAGAGCAACAGAAACCTTTTTGTCAGTAGTTCCTGGCAATCTTTTTGATGGGCGAGTTGCTGGTAACTATGCGCTGAATCGTCCCTCTGGTGATGGAACTTGGGAAAGGCTAAAAATCGAAATCATCGATCCAGTTGGCGATGAAGATCGTGCCGGAGGTTCAGCGTTTACATTCAGACGTGCAATGCGTGATGCAAACGGTTTTGCTTTCTCTGATAAATGGACGTTTAAGTCGGCAAAAAGTGGTGCCGTGAAGCTTAAAATTAAAGCGCCGCTGGATGCGTATATTGTTTTTAGTCCCGCCGCAAATTTTGCTAATAATCAAGCGTATTGGATAGCAATCGGTGCCCATGCTAACACGCGCAGTATCATTCATAATGGTGGGACCGAAATTGATCGTCGTTGGTTGTATGAAAATGATCCTGCCAAAAAAGGTGGTGATCAAGGTGATATGTTGACCGGTGGATGGGGATTTGATGGAGATAAGCTTCATGCCTGGAGAATAAAAGATAGTGACCGTGATTTTGAAAAAACTGGAAGCTATCAAGGTACTGCGTGGGAAGATTATTGGGCAACCTATGAAGTAGCCGACGGTAAGGTTACTATTGCCTGGGGTAAAGGTACGATTCTTGGAAAAAATGAGCATCAACGAGTTACTCATGCAAATTCTGTTGTTGATGGGTTAGGATATCTTGGACTTGGGGGTTGGTATCTTGATGTTGAATTTAAAGATATTCAAATCGATCCAGAAGCAACTATTGAGGAACAGACCATTTCAGATATTGCTGGTATTGAAAAAATTGAGGGGGTTGCGCATCGCATTGCTCTTGGTGCAACCACTAAAGGTAAATATCTTGCAATGATGATTGATTCTGCTGATCGTAAGCTCAGCAAAATGAGTGGTGCTACGATGGGTGGTTGGGAAGCTGTTGAGGTCAAAGATGGCTCAGTAGCGCCTGCAAAATTTGAGGATGTTGCGGTTGCGGCTGATGGTACTGCTGGCGTACTTGCTGATGATGGAAGTTTGTTCGTTTCTTATGATGGCGGAGATACTTGGAAAAACCTTGGAGCGCCAAAAGGGGCTGATGATAGACCAATCGACATGGATCGTGTGGCTATTGCAAGTAAAGATTTGATCGCGATTCTTGATAAAGAGTCTTCGGATGTTTTCATTTACTCTAATGGAGCATGGAAGCGCATTGCGCATGGTCAAGCAATGTCGATTGCTGCCGGTTATCCACATACATTGTTAGCGGTTAACAAAAATCTCGATTGTTACCAACTAGAAGACGGTGAATGGGTAGAATTTGACAATCCAAACAAAATAGGCCGCTTTGCCATCATCGATAAAGATACTATGTATGGTACCAAGGAACAGGATGGTCGCTATTACCTTCATAAGTTTGACAAGGGTGCTTGGGCTCCGGTGATGGATGCTGCTGGCAAACCTGTTGAAGGAATCAAAGAAGCTGTTGCAAATCAAGGCGGTGCGTTACTCCTGATGAATATCAGGGGAGAGGTCTTGAAAAAAGGAACATTGGATATTCCTGTTAGAGGTCCTGCTGAGGCAGCGGCAAAAGCAGCAGCAGAAGCGGCGGCAGCTGCAGCCGCTGATAAGGCAGCAAAAGAAGCAGCTGAGGCAGCAGTAAAAGCAGCTAAGGCCGCAGAGGAAGCAAAAGATGCTGCGTCAAAAACCGAAGCAGAAACTGCTGCAAAAGCAGCAAAAGAAGCTGCAGATAAGGCTAAAGACCAAGCAAAGCATGTGAAAGATAAGAAAGTTAAGAAGGACAAAAAGGAAAAGAAGAAAGATAAAAAGAAGCTAAAAAAAGGCGTAGCAAAAATGATTGATGCTGATGGTGATGGAAAACCTGATGCTGAAAAGCAAGATCATAAAGAAGGTAAGAAAGCTAAGAAAGATAAAAAAGGCAAAGGCAAAAAAGATAAGCATGCCGATGGCGCCATGATTGATGCTGATGGCGATGGAAAATCTGATGCTGAAGAGCGCGATCATAAAAAAGGCAAGAAAGACAAGAAAGGCAAAGGCAAGAAAGGCAAAGGCAAAAAAGATAAGCATGCCGATGGTGCAATGATCGATGCTGACGGCGATGGCAAACCAGATGCTGTAGCGAGTGGTCATAAAGGAGAAAAGAAAGGCAAAGATAAAAAGCGAAAAAGGGTTACAGATGCTGATGGTGATGGCAAGCAAGATGTAGTTGATGCTGACCATGACGGGAAGCCTGGTGCTAGAGAAAAGAAAAGGCATAAAACTAAAGCTGTAGAGTCAGCTGCTGCTTAAGTTCTAAGCTGTAAAACAAAGTCCCCGGCATACATCTCTGTATGCCGGGGACTTTGTTTTACAGCTTATGGAATTAAAAGTTTTTTTACTTTACCTTTCGCTTTGCAATTTATCATAGTGCTTGATGAGTAGGTAACTGTATGGTTAATAGAAAGGGATGTATGTAATGAAGAAGAGAATGTATTTATTGCTTTGCGGGGTGTTTACCCTCATGGCAAGTGCTGTTTTGGCCTATGAGAGAGATCCTGTCACTTATGGCTGTTCGATACGGCTTAAGCATAGTGCAACCGGTAAGTATCTGACCGATGCTGAGGAGAATTACACTCACGATGGAACTTCTGGACAGGTTGCTGTATATGGAGGAACTGATGCAAGTGCTTCTGGTGCTCATTGGATTGTGAAAGGTAAGCATTCTGGTGATCGATGGAATTTTGACTTTAATGCCCAAGATACTGCTCGCTCAGCGATTGGTTGGCCTATGCGTTTCAATCAGGTATTTCGATTAGAAAATGTCAAGACAGGTCGCAATCTGCATAGCCATAATGCAATATCTCCAATTACTAGACAGTCAGAAACAACAGTATATGGCAGCAATGGTAATGGTGATACAAATGATAATTGGGTTGTTGCAGAGATAGCCCGTGAGGTTGGCGCTGGGTACGTTACAGATGGCTATGCAGTAAAGCTAAAGCATGAAAACACTGGTCGGGTTTTACACTCACTTATGGCTGATTGGAAGCAAGGTAAGAATGAGATAACTACGTATGCTGGGCGCGATGACAATGACTGGTGGATTATTGAGATTGTTGCTCAACCAGATAAAAATACGGCAATAAAAGCTAAGTATGATGAAAGTAGATCTACCAAGCTTTCATATTGGACCCCGGTGTTTTGGGATGCTGAAACTGGGGCGTGTAGTGCTACCTACGCAGATCGTCGAGTATGGGCGCATGGTGGTAGTCGATATGATGGAGGTAATAACTATCCACCGCATGATCATCTAGAACTACTTGCAGGGCCATGGAATGATCCTCGTGTTAAAGAAGGTCCGTCATTTTTTGTTATCCATAATGCGGATGATAAATTCAAGACCGGACCAATTAATTTTGGTGACAAGATTAAAATAATGGCGGTGCATGGCGGTCCTGGCGAGGGCGATAAGGCTGGATTATTGTTACCATTTAGATATCTATGGATGCATCCTGATTCTCGTCATGGTGCTGGATATCGCGAAATTGTTATAAGCAGACCAGAGCATTCTTCTACCGCAAATAATCAAGCGGTTTTTACTTTAGAGCCTATTATTGTCGGACAAGAGGGACCAATTTCTAGTATGGATCTTGTTCGTGTTAAGAATATCAATTTTGGGTCTTATTGCTGGACTCATCCTGATAGTCGTTGGGGTGGAACCTATCATGAGCTTCTTGCTGAGGATCCTTGGGGCAAGAGCAACCTTGGTGTTGGACGTCATGTATTATTTGAAAAATATCGGTTCTCTCTTGTTTTGCCTACCACTGTAGCGAATAATACGGCGCGTGATCACTTAGTGGCAGTGAATAAAGAGATCGAAGAAATGTTTGGTCCTGCAGAAGCTGCTAAGCAAAAGGCCTTGGTTGCTGCCGCTCAAGCACAGTTAGCAGAGCAAGCGATTGCTCTGCAGGCTGCAAAAGATGATGCTGATGCAAAAGAGCGAGCAAGGCTTGCTGCGTTAGCGGACAGTGAGGAAAAATCTCGAGCTCTAAAGGCTTTAGAGGCAGCTAAAAAAACTGCTGAAGATGCCGCTGAACAAGCAGCTAGGGATGCTGCTACAAAATTAAGTGCAGAAGAGGCAAAGACAAAAGCTGAAGCAGATAAGGTTGCTCGTATGGCTGAAGAGCTTCAGGATCAGTTGGATCTTCCAATTGGCTTTGCTCGCATACCAGGAAAAAAAGTTAAGAGTATAGCGTTTGGTTTGCAAGATCATGAAATTGAAAAAACTATTGATAATAAGGGAACAAAAGAAAAGCAACTTATCTTTGATGACTTTGGTGTAATTATTCTTGAAGATGGTTCTCTTGGTCAATATAAGCTTAGTGTCGATCCTGCAAACCCATGGCAGCAAGTACCTCTTGCTGATGCTAGTGGAGCCGCAATTAAAGCTGTTGCAGCTACTGTTGCTACCGATGGAACAACCTATGTTGTGAGTGAAGACGGTAAACTCTATGGCATAAGCTGGCCAGATGATACACCTGCTGCAATGCCGCAAGCATCTAAAGGCTTTGAAGCTGCTGATAAAAAAGCCAAGCAACGTAAAGAGCAAAAAGAAGCTAAGGATGCTAAAAAAGCTAAGGGTAAAAAAGGTAAAAAAGAAGGCAAAAAAGCTAAGGGTAAAAAAGGTAAAAAGGCTGATGCCGCTATGATTGATGTTGACGGTGATGGTAAACCCGATGCTGAAGAGCGTGATCATAAAAAAGGCAAGAAAGCTAAAGGCAAGAAAGCTAAGGCTGCTGCTATCGATGCAACGGTAAACAACTAAGCAACTTTAGAAAGTACGCGGGTACGTATTACGCGTACCCGCGTCTAGTGAAAGGATAAAAACAGATGAACATGAAATATACCAAAGCACTTGCATACGGCTTTATGCTGAGTGTGAGTGGATTATACGCAGCAGAAGAACAAGCTGCCCTTACAGCAATGAAACCGACCGCTGCGCCAGAGTGGCGCCTTGTAGAGCCTGCCAAAGATGCCAAAGCTGCCAGCGCTGTGCTCATGGATAAAGGTGCTGGCAATGATAAGTTAATGGTTAAAATGGCTAGTGCTTCTGATCAAAATAATGTGTGGTGTGTGGCGAATGATGGTTCAAAAGATGCTGTGTATCAGCTAACTTCAAGGGGCTTAGTCAAAAAGTTTGATGGAGTTTTTGTTGCTGCTGGTAAGGAGATTGTTACTGCGATTAATGATAAGCAAGAAGTCTTTGAGCTTGAAGGTGGAACTGGTGACGACTGGAAAAAAATTGAAGGGCTTAAGCTCAGCCGTGTTTCAAGACCAAATCATAAGGTTGGTTGGGGATTGCTTGAGACGGGGAAGGGGGCTTTTGCTAGTTACATGTATGATGATGAAGAGAATCAATGGCTACCTGTGAAAAATCTTCAAGGGTTAGATGCTAAGGGTATAATTGATTTTTCTGCCAATGAAGAAGAAGCCATATTAGCGTTGACCGATGATGGTGAGCTTTTAAAGCGCGATGTAACCAGAGTTCAGATGCATGAAAAAGTAAAAGCTGTTATTGAAAAAGATAAGAAAGAAGGTAAGAAAGCTAAGAAAGATAAAAAAGGCAAAGGCAAAAAAGATAAAAAGGCTGATGCTGCCATGATTGATGCTGACGGCGATGGTAAACCCGATGCCGAAGAGCAAGATCATAAAAAAGGTAAGAAAGCTAAGAAAGATAAAAAAGGCAAAGGCAAAAAAGATAAAAAGGCTGATGCTGCCATGATCGATGCTGACGGCGATGGTAAACCCGATGCCGAGGAGCAAGATCATAAAGAGGGTAAGAAAGCTAAGAAGAAAAAGAAAGCTAAGCAGGCTGAATAAGTACTAAAGTCTAGAAAAGTACCCCGGGACACTGGAAAGTATCCCGGGGTACTTTTCTTTTTGCGTGGTGTAATTTTTTAGTGTTATGCTCGTTGACAAGTTCATTAAAAAAGGAGAGTGAGGATGAAGGGTTTATTGAAGGCGCTTCGTGTTGGTAGTGTTTTGTTGGGGATTGTAGGAATTGGTTCTTTATCGCAGGTAACGGCAATACCTTTGGAGTACAACACGCCGGTGTGTATCCGGTCTCAACAATTTAATCGAATGTTGGCTGTGCGAGCTGAATTTGCCGGTCTCAAATCGACAGATTCCGCTGCTCCATTTGAGATGGTTGCTGTTGCTGATGATCATGATTTAGCTAAAGATGGATCGGCATTAGTTGTTTTTAAGTCTGCTGCAACGCCAGAAAAAACAGGTCCAATTCAGTTCAATGAAATTTGTACCATCGAGGCAGTAAAAGCTGGTACTGGGGCATGGGCTGATAAAGTTGGTTTTCTTGTCAAGCGCCGGTTAGTTTGGACCTTTTCTGGGTCCAAGTGGAATGAAGCAAAGGATAAGGATGCCGTACATTTTGAGCCGCGTGTGAGCGATGATACGGAACCTGCGCTCAAAACTGATGCGGTAAAATTTACTATCACCAGCCCTACTGGTAAAACGGGTACTATTGAGCAGGGAGCGGTGGTGAATATTGTAAGCCGTGCTCCTGGTGCTGCCAATAATCGTATGATGTGGGTACTTAATCTTGATCAAAAAGGTGTATTGCCCGTGCTTATCAGTTCTGATGACCCATGGGGGCGAGATCCAAAGAGTGAGTTGGGTGGTGATCGTAGAATTGAGGCGGGTAAGTTTACGATAAGCAATATCGATACACAGCTACTCAATGATTTGGGATGGCAGGATCTTGCTCGTGTGGTTACTGAAGGAAAAGCAAAACCTGGTGGCAAATATGCTTCTGGTGGCCGTAATTTTACTTATGAGCCGGCTATATTTGGTAAGGGCGGATCGGTTTATAGCGAACAGTGGAAAAGTGATAAACCGGGAACGTTTTGGGTAAAATTTAAGGCACGTGCAAAATCTGATGTGATTGTCTATATCTCTACGCAACCAAAGTGGATGGATGCAGCAGGGACCTACGCGGTCTTTTTTGGTGCATATAAAAATACCCGATCTCAGATTCGCAAGGGTACTCAAGTTATGATGGAAGTTGATGTTACTAAAGGTGGTGATCCATCGGCGCTTATTATAGGCAAGGGTACAGAATTTGATGAGTTATGGGTAAATATTGAGCAACACGATGATGGTAAGGCGGTGATTACTGCTGGCAAGGGTTCTAAGGTTGGCGAAAATATAAAAATGAGCTGGACTGATGAACAGTCACTAAGGTTTGTTCAGTACGTTGGTATTGGTGGGTGGGATTCAAGTATTGAGTGTGAAAATATAGCGCAAAGTGGTAATGAGCAGGGAGCTAAAGTTCCCGCTGATTTTGTACAAATTCCAGGGTCAATGAGTGCGGTAGCGCTGAGTATGCTTGAGGGAAAAGTGTTTTTATATGGTATTAACAACAAGAATCAACTCTATGTATGGGATACAGGTTCTTTAAAGCAAGATCCATGGAACCCTGTTGAACTAAAAGATGCTATGGGTGCAAAGATTGCAAGTGTTGTCGATGTTGCCGCTGGTGCTGATGGTACAGTGGCTGTTGTGAGTGCGAAGCGACGGGTCTATTTTTTCACTAAACAAGGTCATTGGGCGGTTGCCTCAAATAAATTAATTTCTGGGAAGGGATCTAACAAAAGGAAAGCGGTTACTATTGATCGTATTGCGATTGGTAATGCTGGTACTGTCATGGGCTTGGACAAAAAAGAGAAAAATATTTATGTTTTGCAAGGGGATGCTTGGTTATTGCTTTCTGAAGGTGAAGGCTTGGATATTGCGGCCGGCTATGATGGTTCGTTGTATGCACTCAATACAAAGCATGAGTTGTTTTCATGGGAGACTTCAGCAGACAAAAAAGAAAGTGCTTGGAAGCGTATGGAAACTGGGCTTGCTTTTAGTATGATCAGCGCGGTAACCAGAGAAGAACTTTATGGCATTGTTGTGGATGGGAAGAAACATAAAACGTATGCTTTTGTGAAAGGTGCATGGGAACCGATGCAAACTGCTGATGGTAGTGATGCAGTTGGTTTGAAAGATATTATTGCTTTACCAACTAAGCAGCGGTTTAGCATAGTGCTTGAGGGTGATCGGGGCTATGTATACAGAAAGGGAGAACCTGACGTGCAGCTGGATGATACTATTAAGATGGGTGTACCCGTGTTGCCAATGACTGAAAAACCCTTAGAGAAAGATACAAAGCCTAGTAAGAAAAAGCTGTCAGGAAAAGGAGATAAAAAAATTCAGGAGCACGCCAAGGGAGGAAAAAAATTAAAAAAACCTGCCAACAAGGTGCGCTGAAACAAAGAAAATAAAAAAAGGGAAAAGTAACGGTATGGCTAATAGAAAGGGATGTATGTAATGAAGAATAAGAGAATGTCTTTACTGCTTTGGGGAGCTATAAGTCTTGTGACAAGTGCTCTCGTTGCAGAGCCACAAGCAGTACCGAAATATGATCGGGATCTAGTTACCTTTGGTTGTACAGTACGTCTTAAGCACGGGCTGACAGGGAAATATCTGACAGTAGATGATGATCGCTATGATCATCCTGGAACGTCAGGGCAAATTGCTGTGTATGCTGGTGCCGATAACAAGACTGACAAGGCTCTGTGGATTATTAAGGGGTGTCATTCTGGTGATCGTTGGAACTTTGCTTTGAACTGGGATACTAATTTTCGTTCAATGATTGGCTGGCCTGTACGAAGAGGTCAGATTTTACGTTTTGAGAACGTTGCAACAGGGCGAGAGTTGCACAGCCATGGTGCACGATCACCAAAAACAGGTCAAGGTGAGGTGACAGCCTTCGGTGATAACGGTATGGGTGATACTAACGATAACTTTGTTGTTGATGCAAATGATGCTGGAAGTGGGTTCGAATATCTTGCTGATGGCTATAAAGTTAAGTTTAGACATGCTAATTCCAATAGAACGTTACATTCCCATGGCATAGATTGGAAGCCTGGTAAGCAAGAGGTTACTACATATGCTGGGCGCGATGACAATGACTGGTGGGTTATTGAATTAGCTGTTCAACCTGACAAAAATGAAAAAATAAAACCAATTTATGATAAGACTCGTTCTACACAGCTATCGTATTGGACCCCATTATTTTGGGATGCAGAGGCTGATAGATGTGATGAAAAGCATGCCGAGCGTAGAGTTTGGACGCATGGTGGTAGTCGGCATGATGGGGGCAATAATCCTCCGCCACATGACCATCTAGAACTTATTCTTGGTCCTTGGGGTGATCAGAGAACTCAACAAGGTCCATCATTTTTTGCTATGCATAATGCAGATGATAAGTTTAAAACAGGACCTATTCAGTTTGGTGATCGTATTAAAATAATGTCTGTCTTTGGTGGTGGTGGTGAAGAGGATAAGAAGGGATTACTTCTACCATTTAGATATCTGTGGATGCTGGAACAGTCTCGCTTTGGAGCTCCGCATCGGGAAATAGTAATTACCAGACCAGAGCATGGACAAACACAAGATGATGGCGCAATATTTGTTCTAGAACCTGTTATTGCAGGTCAATCTGGTGCCATTTCTAGTATGGATCTTGTACGTATTAGAAACGTTAAAACAGGTGCTTACATCTGGACACATGGTACAAATCGCTGGGGGCCTCAGTATTGGGAAATTCTTGCTGACAAGGGTGATGAAGATAAGTGGGGTAGGAATCAGTATGGTACGGAGCGACGAATATTTTGGGGAGAATATCGTTTTTCTTCTGTATTGCCAACTACTGTGTCTAATGATGGAGCCAGAAGAGACTTGGAATTCGTAAATAGGGAAATTGAAAAAATTATTGGTGAAGTTAAGGCAAAAGAGACTCAGGCTCGACTAGCGGAAGTGGCGAAGAAAAATGAGGAGTTGGCAAAGCTTCTAGAGAAACAAAGGCTGGATGCTGAAGAGGCTGAAAAGAAAAGAATTGAGGCTTTGACAGCGTTGGCTGCAAAAGCAGACGGTGAGAAAGCCGCGGCTATTAAAGCTGAGCAAGAAAAAGCTTCTCAAGCGCTAGAAGCGGCAAATAAAGCTCTTGTCGAAGCTAAAAAACAAGCAGAAGAAGATGCCAAAAAGAAGGTAAGTGAAGCAGAAGCAAAGGCAAAAGCTGATGCAGATAAGGCAGCTCTTATTGCGGCCGAACTTATGCACAAGCTTGATCTTCCGATCGGTTTTATCACTATGCCTGGAAAACCAAAGAGCATAGCAATTGGGTTACAAGATCGTGAAGTTGAAGTAGCGGTTGATAATCGCGGGACTAAGAGAAAAGTCGTATCTTTTGATGACTTTGCTGTTGTTGTTCTTGATGATGGTACATTGGGCCAGTTATTGCCTAGTGCCGATCCTTCAAATCCGTGGCAACGAGTAAATCTTGTTGATGCCAAGGGTGTGGCAATCAAGGCTGCTGGTGCTGCTGTTGGCTGCGATGGTACCACTTATGTGATAAGCCAAGATGGCAAATCGTTGTATGGCATTACCTGGCCGGGTGATACGCCTGCTGTACAGCCAAATCCATCTAAGGGCTTTGAAGCTGCTGATAAAAAAGGTGAACATCGCGAGAAAAATGCTAAGCGCCGAGGTCATAAGAAAGGTGGCAAAAAAGGCAAGAAACGCGCAGGAGCGGATAAAGATAAAGACAAAGACGAAAAGAAAAAGGATTCTGCTGATAAACTAGGCGATAAAAAGAAACAAGATTCTAAGGCGGCAGGTCGCGGTAAAGGGCCTGGAAAAAATGCTGACGGAAAAAAACCTCGCGATAAAAAAGAGCAGAAGAACAAACAGTCTACGAATACCAAAGCAGTAGAAAAGCATGATGGGGCTGCGGATAAAATTGCAGCGCATGGCTGAAGTATCAGAAGCGACTAAGTAATTTTAGCAAGCACACAGGTACGCGTATTGCGTACCCGTGTCTAGTGAAGGTGGAAACATATGAAAATGATTTTGGCCGTAGGGCTTATAAATGAGGGCATTATGGAATTATTTAATGCCAAAAATTGTTGCAGGATATTATTACTATCTTTTTTTTCTATTAGCTTATTGCAAGCTGATGAGATGAAGGTTTTGGCTGCATGGTATGGAATTGAAGGAAATCCCGTATCATCGAATAGTACGTCTGAAAACGGTACTTATAAAGGAAAGTCTGTTGCCGAAATTATTCAATCGAAAATGGTAAAAGGCGATAAAATTGTTGTTCCAGAGGAATCCTTTAATGATCTGTTTGGCGATCCTGCGCCTGGTAAAGCTAAACTGGTTGCAATTGCAGTTAAAAAATTAGATAAAGAAGTGCATCTTCGAATAGCTGAGTCTGTAGATAAAAAATTTGAATGGGGATGGGGTGATGTGACTATGTTTGATCCTACTTTAGCTAAAAATAAGGGTGGGGTTCTTGCAGGTGATGATTATCTTAAAGCTTATGCAAAAAAAGCCGCTGATGAATCATTGGTAGTACCTCCTCCTGTAGCCAAAGTTGAGGTTGTTGTTTCAAAAGTTGATCCTGAAAATCATCCAGAAACGCCGGTAAAAAAGGTTGATACCGCTTGGAAATTGGTTGAGCCAGCAAAAGATGCTAAGCCTGTAGAGGCAATGCTTATGGATAAGGGTGCTGGTAATGATAATTTGATTATCAAGATGGTAAGTGTCTGTGATCAAAATAATGTTTGGTGTGTTGCGAATGATGGCAAGAAAGATGCAGTATATCAACTTAAATCAAAGGGGTTTGATCATAGTTTTGATGGGGTATATGTTTCGGCCGGAAAAGGCATTGTGTCTGCAGTTAATGACAAGCAAGAAGTCTTTGAGCTTGAAGGCGGAACTGGTGGTGCCTGGAAGAAAGTAGAAGGCCTCAAGTTAAGTAAAATTTCAAGACCAAGCCCTCAAGAAGCTTGGGGATTACTTGAAACGGGGAAGGAAGCTTTTACTATTTTTAGGTATGATGAAGATTCGAAGAAATGGGTAAAAGTAAAGAATGTTCAAGGACAGGATGCCAAGGGTATTATTGATTTGTTTGTTAATGCTGAAGGCGTTGTACTGGCGCTTACCGATAAGAAAGAGATTCTCATGAATGATTTTGATAGAGAGAATCGTCATGAAGCAGTAAAAACAATTATGAACGAGCCAAGAAAAGGTAAAAAGAAAGATAAAAAGGGTGTAGACAGCAAGTCTGATGAAAAGAAAGATAAAAAAGGCGCAGTCAGCAAGTCAGATAAAAAAGATAAACCTGGTAAAAAAGATAAGCCTGGTAAGAAGGCTGACAAGAAAGAAAAAAAAGATAAGCCTGGTAAGGGTAAGGGGAAAGAGCATAAAAAAGACAAGTCAAACAAAAAAGACAAACCTGATAAAAAAGATACGCCAGGCAAGGACAAAAAAGACAAAGATGGTGAGCACGACGAAAAATAACACATCTCTGAATATGTAACCGAAGCGGGCTTGGATGAAAATCCAAGCCCGCTTCGGTTTTATACAATAGTAATAAAGAGGCTGCTTTTTAAAGAAAGTTTTTGAAGAGGGTTAGCGAGTTGTTCAATGGTAGAAAAATGTTGTGCTTTAATAAAAATATGGCGGACTTCTATATCCTGGATTTTATGAATTGCAGGTGTTGCTGGTCCTAAAATACTGACAGGATCAATAAAATTTTCCACTTCCTTGGTAAGCCAGGCAGCAACTATCTTAGCCTCTCTCTCAACGAAACTAGGGTTCTTGTGCTTAAGCTCAATCTGAGCGAGGCGGCAAAAAGGTGGGTACCAGGTTGCTTCGCGCTCTGCCAATTCTTGATTGGCAAAGGTAAGGTAGTCAATTTCATTAATGAATTTGAACATGTCATGGTCAGTCATGAGTTGTACAATAACTCTACTTTCACTATGTTCGCGGCCTGCTCGTCCGGCAACCTGAATGAGCTGTTGCAGGCAGTTTTCTGCTGCATTAAAAACGGGAATATGCGCATTCAAGTCGCCCCAAATGACCCCAACAAGGGTAACGCCGGGGAAATGGTAACCTTTGGTAACGCTTTTAGTGCCAACGAGGATGTCTATTTCTCCTCGTTCAAAAGCGGTCGCAGTAGCTACCCAGAGATTTTTTTTACTTGTGATATCAAGATCAGCACGAGCGATGCGGGCGGTAGGGAAAAGTCTTTGTAAGATTTCAACGAGCTGTTGGGTGCCGATGCCCTTGGTAAGAAATTGGTCGCTACTTGTTTTACATCCATCACAGAATGATGGCATGAGCCGTGTATGGTTGCAATAATGGCAACGGAGGGTCATTTTGCCGTTTTCCTGGTGTGCGGTGAGGCTTACCGAACAGGCTTGGCATTCAATGACGAATCCGCATAATTTGCATTGTACAAAAAAGCTATAGCCGCGTCGGTTTAGGAAGATGATAGCCTGCTTGCCCTCCTTTAGGCAGGCATCGATAGCGAGTTCTAAATCTTTACTGATCCAGAAAGATGAACGGCGTTTGGGCTGAGCGGGAAGTACGATAGTCGTGATTACTGGAAACTCTCCGGCGAATCGTTTGGTAAGATTGAATAGTGGCCACCTCTTAGTTTTTACATTATAAAGTGTTTGAATAGCAGGGGTGGCTGAGCCTAAAACAATGGGAATTTTATATACACTTGCTCTAAGGAGTGCTAAATATTTGCTGTTGAATTTTGGGTGTTTTTTTTCTTCGAAACCGGCTTCATGCTCTTCATCGATAATAATCAACCCAAGGTTGGCGATAGGCAGGAGCACGGGGAGATGAACGCCTATAATGAGTATTGGTTTGGATTTTAATAAGGCATGCCATACTAGTTTTTTTTCTTGCGGAGGAGTTGCTGAATGAAAGCTGTAAATGACAACACTTGGTAATTCAGTTCTAAGTCGTTGCGTAAATTGCAGCGCTAGAGAGACTTCTGGGAGCAGGAAAAGCACTGATTTTTCTCGCTCTACGGCGGCTATTATTGCCTCTTTATATACCTCTGTTTTTCCTGATCCTGTGACTCCGTGAAGTACTGTCGGGGCAAATTTATTATAAGAAAGGCTTTGCTTTATATGCTGTGCTGCTATGGATTGCTCGTCGGAGAGCAGACAATTCCTTTTGGGGGTATCTTTGAGTGTTGAAGGTGGTAGTGGATCCTGTTTTCGTTTTTTTAAAAAATGACGTAATTTTTGATAAAAAAATAGAGGATTTGTGAAATAAAGAGAGGAGGCTTTTTCTACAAATGTGTGGAACTGGCCGTCGTTTGGAAATGGTTTTAGCCCTATTATTTCTTTGATTTCAAACGTTGTTCCTGTTTTTGGTGTCGACACGTGCTCAGTTACAAGCGCTGCTACCTTTTTTTGACGCAAAGGAACGAGTATGCATTTGTTGATTAGATTGAGCCCAAGCATGTGCTGGGGGACCTTGTAGATGAGGGTTTTTTGGAAACCAGATAAAAGCTTGACGTATACAAACACGATGATTCACCCTCTAAAAAATGGCTGATTAGGAACTGGTAGTGTACTGCAATGCTTGTAGATTGAAAATGCTGGTCTGTTTTGGACTACGTGGATGGGCTGTTTGATAAGGGCTAATGCGAGATTAAAAATTTTTATTGGGACCAGCGCATTTTTTTTCTGTGAAATTTTAGTTGGTTTTTAAAAAAATATCCCAAATTAAAAAAATACTTAAAGAAAGGATTTAATCGAGTTTATAGAGCTTTTTCAGCAAAGGGCAAGCGCATTTTTTATGACTATTTTTAAGAAAATGGGTCAATGGATTTATTTTATTTGACAAACTGGGGTAAAAAGTGCCTATACTAAAATTAGCTCTGAAAAGGGCGTGAAGTAAAAAGGAGTAGGTGTTTCACCAGTACTAAAAAAGGAGAGTATCCCATGGCAGTAAGAAAATCAGCAAAAAGAGCGGTTAAAAAAGCCGTAAAACGTGCAGCCCCTAAAAAGGCAGCTAAAAGAGCGGTTAAAAGAGCTGCTCCAAAAAGAAAAGTGGCTAAAAAAGCTGTAAAGCGTGCAGTTAAAAAAGGCGCTAAAAAAGCAGCTAAAAGAGCTGCTCCAAAAAGAAAAAAAGCAGCCAAAAAAACTGCAAAACGCGCAGGCAAAAAAGCTGCTAAAAAAGTTCCTATGAAACCTCGCGTAGAAAAATCTAAAGCAAGCTAAGCGCTGGTTTTTTACATAGAACTAAGAAGATCCCCTGCTGATGCATCAGCAGGGGATCTTTCGTTTAAAGGAGAAGATGTTGTTGCTATCAATCAGGCAACTATCAACTTTCCTGCCTTGGTCTCTAGCGTAAATGTTTTTTTCTCAGGATGTTTTAATACTTCCGTTGCCAGTGGGTTAATCACCTGGGCCTGAATAGCTCGTTTCATTGGTCTTGCGCCAAATTCAGGTTCAAATCCGATATCACCAAGTAAGCTCAATGCTTCATCAGCCCAAGACAACGAGATATTTTGTTCATTGAGTCTCTTTTGAAGTTGGGTGAGTTGGATGCTGGCTATTGAACATAAATCGTTTTTCTGGAGTGACTTGAAATAGACAATTTCATCGATTCTATTTAGGAATTCCGGTCTAAAGTTTCCTAGTAAGAGCTTTTCAATCTCTTTTTTTATTTTCTCATTAATTTCTTTGGCTTCAAGAATGAGGTGCGAGCCAATATTTGAAGTCATGATAATAATGCAGTTTTTAAATGATACCGTACGGCCTTGGCTATCGGTTAGATGGCCCTCATCAAGAATTTGTAAGAAGATATTAAAAACGTCGCTATGCGCTTTTTCAACTTCATCGAAGAGCAATACACTGTAAGGGTTTTTGCGTACCTGTTCCGTGAGTTGACCGCCTTCTTCATAGCCAACGTACCCTGGAGGAGCGCCGATGAGTCGGGAAACTGCATGTTTTTCCATGTATTCTGACATGTCGATGCGAATCATCTTGTGTGGATCATTGAATAAAAAGTCGGCTAATGTTTTAGCTACTTCAGTTTTACCTACGCCGGTTGGTCCAAGAAAGAGAAACGAACCTATTGGTCTATTTTGGTCACCAATGCCTGCTCTATGCACACGGATGGTATTGGCCACTTTGGTGATTGCCTCGTTCTGGCCGATAACGCGTTGATGGAGCTCCTGTTCCATGTTGATGAGCTTAGAGCTTTCGTCCTGCGTTAATTTTTCGACCGGTACTTTAATCCAGCGAGCTAAAACGGCTGCAATATCGTTTTCATCAACTTCTTCTTTAATGAGTTTGCTGGCGGTTTTTTCCAGTGTCTGTTGAGCTGCTGCTAATTTTTTCTCAAGATCGACTATCTTGCCATATTTGATCATAGACGCTTTGCTCAAATCACCTTGACGTTCAGCCTGTGCAAATTCAACTTTGGCTGTATCGATGGATTCTTTGAGTTTTTGAATAGCCTCCAGCGGTTTTTTTTCAGCGTTCCAACGATCAAGGAGGGAACGATTTTCTTCTTTGAGAGTGCTCAATTCTTTTTCTAACTCGGAAAGGCGCTTTTTTGATTGTTCGTCTGGTTCTTTGCTAAGGGCAACTTTTTCGATCTCAAGCTGACGGATTTTACGATCAAGCTTATCCATTGTCTCCGGTTTTGAATCGGCGTTCATTTTAATCATAGCTGCAGCTTCATCTATTAAATCGATGGCTTTATCTGGTAAAAAACGGTCTGGGATCATACGGGCTGAAAGCTGAGCAGCCTTGACCAAAGCTTGGTCTTTGATGCGAATGCCGTGATGAAGTTCGTAACGCTCTTTCAGGCCGCGCAGAATTGAGATGGTGTCTTCAACGGATGGCTCTTCGACTAACACTTTCTGGAAGCGTCGCTCAAGAGCGGCGTCTTTTTCGATATATTTTTTGTATTCGACAATCGTTGTGGCGCCTATGCAGTGCAGCAAGCCGCGGGCGAGAGCTGGTTTTAGTAGGTTTGAGGCATCCATGCCGCCGCCGCTTGACCCTGCGCCAACAAGGAGGTGCAGCTCATCAATAAACAGGATGATGCCACCTTCTTCTTTTTCTACTGCAGCAAGAATAGCTTTAAGTCGTTCCTCAAATTCTCCGCGATATTTAGTGCCGGCGACAAGAGAACCCATGTCTAGCGTGAGAATGCGATGTCCGCGGAGTCCTTCTGGGACATCGTTGTCGATAATTCGTTGAGCGATTCCCTCAACGATAGCGGTTTTACCTACGCCAGGGTCGCCGATAAGAACAGGATTATTTTTTGTTCTTCGAGAAAGTATTTGAACAACACGTCTAATTTCGTCGTTGCGGCCGATAACTGGGTCGAGTTTGCCCTCTTGAGCCAGCTTGGTTAGATCTTGGCAATATTTTTCTAGAACTTGATAGGTATTTTCTGCATCTTGAGATTTCACGGTTTCTCCCTTACGTAGGTCGGTAAGCCAGGCCAGAATAGTTTTATAGTTAAAATTACCGCTTAAAAAGAGTTGATTGATAGGAGCTGGGAGTTGTTGCATTTTTGTAAGTGCGAGAATTGCAATATCTACGCTTACAAACTCATCACCCAATTTTTTGCTCTCTTCTTTGCACAGCTGTAAGAACTCTTGCAGTGAGCGATCGGCTGTTTGTTGTGTTATGTCGCTTGTTACAGGGAGCTGCTTGAGCTGCGTATCAATGACCTGTTGAATCTGAGTAAGCTTAATTGAGGTTTTGGCCAATGCGCTGATAAAAAGTTGGTGAAGTACTAATTCTTTTAGGATGTGTACTATGGAAATAGAAGCATGCTTTGCTTGCTGGGCGGTTTCCACCGCCTTTTGTAAAATTTCTGTAAAGCCGTGTGTAAAATTATCTGTTTTCACCGTGCTCTCCTTTGCGTTAAAGGGTGCAACTGATTTTTAACACAGATAAGCGTAATAGATTACTCTTTAGATGTCATCCAAGCCATAGAAAAATCAACAGCTTTTTAGTTGGAAGCGTCGGAATCTGAAGCTCCTTGTTCTCGAGATGAGGTCTCAGCGGCCTGTTGTGTAGCTTCTTCATTGAGGTGTTGCAAGAGTGCTTTAAAACTTTGTTCAAGTGCGATCAGAGGTGATAATGAGCTTTTGGTAATACTTTTTCTTATTTTTTTATACTGGGTGGTGAGCTCATTAGCGGCTAAAACAAGGCTGCGCTGATATTCGGTTAAAGGGGGCTTGAGTTTTATTTGCAGCTCTTTTCTGTGCTCGTTAATGGTGTTTAAGACATAATAATTTATATCATATTCAAGCGTTTTAAAATCATCAAGTATGCGCCAGTCCATATTGGCAAAGTATCTTTTGTGTTCGTGTATGTTCGCAATTGCTTGAGTCACAAGAAATTTTAAACTGACAAGCTGTTTGATAAATTCCTTATTGGGGAAAAGCTTGTCGTTCTCATCAATGAGGAGAATTAGTCGGTGCATTTTGTCTTTTACTAGATCAAAGAATCTATTCTTTAGTAATTCAATCTCTTGAGCGATCACATTAACTTCTTGTTGTGTTCGTGCGCGATCGAGTTGTTGCTGGAGATCTTCTACTAAATTTTTATAATAATCAGTTACGATGCCGCCTATGGTTATCGGGTTAAATTCTGGATAATACTGTGCTGTATTATAAAAACACATTAATTCTCCTCGCAAATAGAGCAAGAGCCTGCGTGTTTCTATGTTGAATGGATTTTTTAAATCTTCATATTTGTTTAAGACAGCCTCGCCCCTGTTCAAGAGGGCTGATAGAGGTCCGCTGAGCCAATGACGTTTTCGTTCTCGATGTGTAATGGTTGGATTGCGTGAATTACTAGCACTTACACTGGCTGTGATGCCGATGAATAAAATGTTTCTAAAGATCTTCATTGCTCTCCTTGCCGGCTTAATAATTTTCGCAGTTTGAAAAATAGGTTGGACAAAGACGCAAAAAGTATTCTTTGCCCAACTGCAATTAGCGGCGTCAACTCTATTTTCTAAAAGAATTTTACTCTTCTTCGGATAGGCTCCAAGCCTCTTCACTGTAAGTTTGTGATTGGTCAGCCATTGCTTTGATTATTTCTAATAGACCCAGCGCTTCTTGACGTAATTTTTCACCGTCAGCTATAGACGTAAACTCTTTGCTTTGTTTTTCCAAACGGCGTATTGTGACTATTAGACCCATGTTGTCTTCTCGCTCCCCTGGGAGTGTTGACTCGCATTCTCGCAATAATCTCAAGATCTCATCTTGTTTTTTTATGAGCTTTTGATCAATTACGATCTCTCGATCAACTACAGTAGGGGCTAGGGCTTGTTGCTGTTGGGTTTCTGTAACATAAGAATTTTGAGCGCCCGGCATAAATTCGTGCTGCAGCTGCTGCACACTATCATCTTCAAATCTGCGCCGAGGCTGCTCTACATTATCATCCTCACGCTCTCTTTTTTTACCTTTTTAGTACCAGCCTCAAGCGATGAGACAACAAACAACGCTCCGAGCGTTAAAAGCTTGAGTAAATTATTATTCTTCATAAAACCTCCAAAAATTAAAAACTATTACTAATCATCAATCGAACACGCATCAAAACTTAGTAGAGAACCTCATCATCATCATCATGTGGAGCTGCATCTTTAAGTAAGGAGCGATGATCAGCAATTTTTTTACTATACATTGCGTTTCCGTGCAGCGTTTCTAGCTCTTTGGCGACTTTTCTTTGTTGACGCTCTATATCTTTCTGTAATGCCAGAAGTCTTTTCTGTTCAGCTTTTAGTGCGGTAAATTCGGCCGTCTGTTCAACTTTTAATGTTTCGGAACCTCTTTTGTGTTCGACTTGTAGTTGCCTAAGATCGGCTTCGAATTCTTTTTGCTCTTCTTTTTGCGCTATTTTTAGTTGTTTTTCTTCAGCTTCTAAACGCTTTTGTAGCTCTCTTTCTTCCATCCAAAGACGAAAACGTTCTGCAAAGCTCAGACTCTTCATGGGTTGTGCTTGCGCCGTGTCGATATCTTGATATTTACTGGCTGCCATTATTGTAGTCATATGACTGAGTCCAAAAATAATGAGAACTGGTAAGATTTTCTTCATTTCTATCCTAAAATGGTTATTTGTCGGACTAAATTACTCCTAGCCCAAGCTTACTTGTATTTATTTTCTATTTGCAATAATTTATCAAAATGGTGTATTAAACCACAGGCTTTAGTGCGAAAATTGCGGTTTTATGGGTAATATTGATTATTTGGACGGGGTTTAGCTCACTGTTTCCTGCCACTGCCATATGCCATGCTTTGGCATAGGGATATAGCTAAGGTTTCTAGATAAGGCCCAAGCTGTAAGAAAATGGGAAAGATTGTAGCGTTTTAGCGTTTTGCGATTGCCGCGGAATGCTGGGTCGATGCAAATGACAGAATTTCTTGTGCTATCCCAGCCAACGACAACCATAAAATGGCCGCCGCGATAGGGAGTTGCTCCGCCCTTGAGACGGCGAACACTAACGGCTACAGGTATTTCTTTGGATAGATAATCATACAATTCGGCAAAATTGTTGAGGCGTTCGACTCGATAAAAAATATTGCCGTTTGAAGCATCGTGTGCCTGTGCAACATTGAGTGGCCAGTTGCCGTAGATTCCTAAGACCCCGTCATCATGTACTTTTTCAGCAAAATCATACACATAATCTTGCATGCGTTGTGAACCCATGCCGCCATACAATTTGTTTGCAAAATACTGAACAATCATGCTTGTTGAGGCTGGTGAACATAGCTCTTTGTAGCGTGGGTGGTCGACAACCATTTGAGATTGCTGAGGAACACCTTTGATCAGGAGGCTTGATTTTTCTGGTATTGATCTATTGTGTCTAAACATTTTCATATTTGATATACAGGCAAAAAGAGCGTTAAGTGAGCGTTTTGATGCGCCTTCAGAAAAAACTGCTTTGATTTTAAACGCTGAGGCGACAAGATCTCGTTGCATCTCAACTTTTACATACTTAGTGTGAACATAGGGGTTTAGTTGGTTGGTGAAGGTTTTTTGTGAGTCTGAACCCCATTCTGCCAAGCGATGCCAAGGTGAAAAGTCCTTTTCAGCTTCATGCTTAACGCTGACATAAAAAGTGATATGGCCTTGTGCGGGACGAAGTGCATTCCAAGATAGGATAAGTTCATCGAAGGGGATTTTGCTTTCGCCTTGCCATACATAATAATTTGATTCAGGGATTGGGTCTTGTTCATGGTCAAAAAATTTTGAAAGTGTTCGTGAAAATTTAGTGTAGATAATGTTGTGAGTAACTTTTTTACGCATGCTGCGATTACGTCGGGAGCGTTTTTTACGCTTGTTCTTTCGTGAGGTCTTGCCTATTTGATGTGTGCTTGCGTCGATGGGCGTGTTCAGCCCGATGCCCATGAAGAGCATCATAAAGAATGCTAAAAATCTAATGAACTTACTCGATGAGCAATTCATTACGACTCCCCCCGACCCTCAGCTTTTGTTAATCATTTTCCGATACAAAATTTGGTGAATACGGTATCCAAAATTTCCTCTGAAATATGCTTGCCGGTCAGCTCACAGACCTTTTCAAGCAAGTCTTTAAGCTCATAGGCCACCAGTTCATAGTGTACCTGACTAGTCAAAGAGCTTTCAATATACAACAGTTTTTTCTCAATTTCACCCATGAGATTGAATTGTCGGTGTGAAAGGACAAATGACGTTTGTTGTAAGTGGAATAGAGATTCGATTTTTTTAGCGATCGCATCTTCTAGTTCCGTCAAACCAATGTTTTGATCAGTAGAAACAGAAAAAGCTTGAAGATGTGCAATTGGCGGGAAGTCTCTTTTTAAAAGTATGGGTAGATCGATTTTATTTAAAACAACAAGTGTTTTTGCGGCATGGTCGATGGCTATTCTGCTGTACATAACTTTCTCTTCAGCGGTCATAGTACGACTGGAATCGATAACGAGTAGTACGAGGTCGGCTTTTAGAGCTTCTTCGTAGGAGCGCTCGATGCCCTGTTGCTCAATAAAATCGCCTGTCTGGCGTAGGCCTGCAGTGTCGATAAGGAGCCAAAAATAACCACCTTTGTATAAATTTGCCTCGATACTATCACGTGTTGTGCCAGCCATGCTGGTAACAATGGCTCGGTTTTTGCCGAGTAATGCATTGAAAAGACTCGATTTTCCTGCATTGACCGAGCCAATAAGGGCAATGCGGATACCATCTTTGATGCGTTGTTGAGCATTGAAATGTTTCTTAATATCTTGCAGCTCTGCTAAAAGATTTTGGATTTTTTCGTGGACTAGGGTGGTGAAATTAAGATCACGTTGTTCTTCTTCAAGAAATTCAAAGCTTGCCTCGCATAGGGTTAGGAGTTCTATGATGCTGGTTTCAACAGCAGTAAATCGCTGTGAAAGACTGCCTTTAAGCTGAGCAAGGGCACTTTGAAGCGCTTTTTCAGAGGGAGCGTGAATAATTTCATTGATAGCTTCGGCTTGTGTTAAATCAAACTTGCCATAGAGAAAGCCACGCATTGTAAATTCACCTGGACCAGCATGTCTGGCCCCAGCTGCAATGGCGGCTTGGATAATGTTTTCAATAATAAATGGATTATTGTGGCAACTGATTTCTATGGTGTCTTGTCCCGTAAAGGTTTTGGGAGCTCGCATCAAAAGAAATAGCACTTCATCAAGCTTGGTTCTCTGTTGGTCAACAACAAAGCCATGATTGATGGTGTGGCTGTCGACAGAAGCCAAAGATTTATTTGATGAAAGTTGTGCGATAGAGTCAACAACACGAATAACGTCAACACCACTTAGGCGTACGAGAGCAATGGCACCACTTCCTTGAGGGGTTGCCAATGCAACAATAGTTTCTTGATCCTTGGGCAACAACGTGTTGTGTGACGTGCGCATATGAATTAATTATGACGCAGCATTAACGATGAGATGGAACCCGCGCAGTTTCTTCTTTTCCAACTTCTTAGTTGCTTGGATGAGCAGGTAAGAGAGACTGATATAAAGCAAGCGAGCATCTTCTTTGTTGTCCAAAGGGGGATGAGCAAAGGTAATGGTCAATGTTTTTTGGTCCAGTTTCTCTTGAAAAGGGGTAGTAATACCCATGATGTGCAAAATCTCTTTGAGCTCTTTATTAACAAATGTTGCTAGCTCTGGGGTCCAAATTGCAACTGCTTCTTGAGCCATTGGCTGTTTCGGCTGACGCTGCTGTTCTTGTATTGGTGCAGCTTGAGTAACTTGTCTTTGTGGTTGTGTATTCTGTGTCGGACGAGCATTGCGTTGCTGGTTCTGCTGCATGCTTTGACGAGGCTGAGATTGTTGATTTTGTTGACGGCCTTGACGATTATTTCTGGAAACAGAATCAAGCTGTGGTGTTGAAGTGCCGTTGAGAAGCTTTTCTTGAGTACTTCCACCGCTTTGAGGAGAGACTCGTCTATTTTTACTTGACGGTTGAAGAGGCTTTGCTTTGGTTACATGTCTAGGATCGAAAGAGATTGAAACGATGGCTGGCCTGCTAGAAAAGAACCAAAATTTTTTCTCACCTTGTTCCAAGACCTTGACGGTAAACTCTGTTGGTTTGCCGGACGCTTCCCATGCTTTCTCAATGGCTTTCAAAATTGAAGATGCCTCATGGAGCACTGATTTCATGCTTTGTAACCTTTCGTGCGGGGATTACCCCAAGACTGTTGGAACAGCAACTGCTAACACTTTAGGGTTGAATGGAGCCTTATGCGCTGGCTCAATTCCCTTGCCCAAAAGCTAACAGAATTAAAAAAGCGATGCAATTGAGCTATGAACACGCATAAATGTCATGTAATCGACTTGGTAATGAAGATGGAGCGGGAAACGGGATTCGAACCCGCGACCCTTGCCTTGGCAAGGCAATGCTCTACCGCTGAGCTATTCCCGCGTTAGATCGACGATATTTTCAATTGCTTTAACGAGTACAAAATTTACCGGCATTCAACTCCTTTGTCAAATAAAAATACGCACTTTTTTTATTAAATTTCAATAAGCGTAACTACGCCATGTAATTTGTAAGGTGGCAGCTTGTGAAACTGTACAAAATTGGGCGTAATCTTTTTGATTAGCGCGTATAAACGCCAGATGAGTTTGGTTGTAACAATCTCTTCTAACCCATAGAAAATGACTTTTGGGTGAATATTTGCACTGAGTAAAATTTTATCGATATTAATCATCTCAAGATAGCCCATGTGAATTTCAAAAATTCGCAATCCAGGTGCCAGATCACCTTTAAAGAAGCTTATAGTTCCAAATGGATCATCTCTAGTAACAATGCTTACGAGAATATTATCCTCGTACATAATGTTATTTTTAAACATTGTTTGCGTGATAAACGGTGTAATCGCGTTAAGGTCCTGTGTAAAAAAAAGGGCGCTGCCCTTGATGTGCGATATGTTATGGTAGGCGCTTTCATATTTTTCAAGGAAGTCTTCAAGCTTTTTTGGACGCAATGCTTGGTACATGCGTCGCTGTCCTCTTGTATAGATGATAATGAGGCTAAATGGGAGAAAGGCTAGTAAGATTGAAATGTAGCCACCATGGGGAATCTTATAGAGGTTAGAAAAGAAAAAACATAAATTTATGCCGCTTAGGATAGTGGCGAGGAAAAACTTAATATATTTTTTACGAAGGTAAAAAACCATGGACATCATTGTCCCAGTAACAAGCATAGTGCCAGTGACTGCTAGGCCGTAAGCTACGGTGAGGTTGTATGATGCACGGAATGTTAGAACAAGGATGATGACGGCGAATAGTAACGCCCAATTTACAAAGCCAACATAAATTTGAGATCTAAAGTGACTAGATGTGTATTCAACGCGGAACTTGGGTAAAATTTTTGTGGTGATTCCCTGATAAACAATAGAAAATAGGCCGCTGATTATAGCTTGTGATGCAATTACAAAAGCAAAAAAATTAAGTATGAGAAAAACTGCATAGAGTGTACCACCTAACTGTTGGTACATGAGTTCGTAAAAAACAAATTTAACTTTGGGGTTGTTAAGCAAAAAAGCACCTTGTCCAAGATAGGCAAGTAGTAATGCAACTACTACAATGTATCCAGCGTATCTGATTGGATTACGTCCTAGGTGTCCCATGTCGGCGTACATGGCTTCACATCCTGTTGCGCATAAAATAACATCACCAAGTGCAAAAAAACCTATAAGTGGGTGTTTGATAAAAAATGAGCAAGCTGTCCAGGGGGATAGTGCGGTTAAAATATCTGGTTGGGTGGTAATTGCTACTATGCCTGATATAGCAAGTACTAAAAACCAGGTAATCATGATTGGACCAAAAGCAGCAGCAACCTTTTCTGTCCCTCGTTTTTGAATAGAAAACAATCCTATCGCAATACAGCAGGCGGTTATAAGTAGGCACCAATGTGGAATATCTTGAAAAAATGGAATGAGCTTTGCTCCCTCTACAGCAGAAAGGACATTAATTGCTGGGGTGATGACGCCATCACCGACAAGTAATGACAGTCCGATGTATGAAAGGAATGAAACGAAGGTTACAGTTTTTTTATTTCTTATCAGCGGAGCCAAAATCTCACGCAGTACGATAGTTCCCCCTTCCCCCTTCTTGCTCAAGCTCATGGCTAGCATGGTGTATTCAACAATAAATAATAGAAGTAGAGTCCAGCAGATGAGCGATACCACACCGAAAATATTTTCTGTTGTTATTGGTATGGTGAGAAAAACTGCGGTTAAAGCATAGACCGGACTGGTACCAATATCACCAAAAACAAGTCCCATAGACTTTATAATACCGGTGATCGATGGTACAGAAGGCAAGTGCTGAAAAAACCCACGAAGTATCATACACAACGCAGCCTTTCGTAAAGGGTAACAGGGGGCTATTAATTTTTTTTATCCTGAACCTGATATCCGAGTTTTGTAAGCTTATCCCGTAAAGCGTCTGCTTTTGCCCACTCTTTATTTTTGCGTGCTGTTTCTCGTTCTTGCAATAAATGAGTGATTTCAGGAGTAATTTCTTGTGGGATCGCAATTGATTCAAGTGTGAGGCCAAATACATTTTGCAAAATATGAATGACTTGAAAGCATAGCGCAGGATCTTGCTTGATGCTTGTCATGTGTTCAAAAATGATACCAAGCGCCTTAGAGGTATTGAGGTCATCTTGTAATGCCTGCATAATTGCATCAGTAATTGGGGCGGTTTGATGTGTGGTTGGCTGAAGTTTAGCATCTTTTATGCTGCATAATTTTTTATAAGCGGTTTTTACCCCATCAAATTCAGTTATGTCAAAATCAAGCGGGGTGCGATAATGGTGTTGTAAGAAATAGAATCGCAAAACCATTGGATCGATAGTCTCAAAAAGTTGCTTGAGGTTGATGGCATTACCAAGCGACTTGGACATCTTTTCTTTATTGATGTTGATAAAAGCATTGTGCAACCATAATTGCGCAAGTGGTTTGTCTGTAAGGCTTTCGCTTTGTGCACGCTCGTTTTCATGATGTGGGAACAATAGATCCATGCCACCGCCGTGAATATCAATAGTATCGCCAAGATGTTTTTTAGCCATTGCAGAACATTCAATATGCCATCCCGGGCGTCCATATCCCCAGGGAGACTTCCAATATTGACCGTCCTCGGCTCCCTTCCAAAGGGCGAAATCGCCTGGATTGCGCTTGGCGGAATTAACAGCAACGCGGCTTCCAGCTATGAGGTCGGGGAGGTTTTTGCCTGACAATGTTCCGTACTTATCATAAGTAGTGATATCGAAATAAACGTCTCCATCAGCCAAATAAGCGTGGTTTGATTTTATGAGGCCGTCGATAAAATCGATTATTTCAGCAATGTGTGTGGTGACTCTTGGCTCAACCTGTGGCTGCTTGCAATTGAGATGTGCCATATCTTCTTGATAGCTGTTGATAAAGGTTGTTGCTACTTGCTCAATCGATTGGCCAGTTTGTTCTGCTTTAACAATAATTTTGTCATCGATATCGGTGTAGTTGCGTACGAAGGTGACTTGGAAGTTTAAAAAAATAAGGAACCGGGCGAGAACGTCAAAGGTTACATAGCATCGTGCATGACCAAGATGCGCATGGTCATAAGGCGTAATGCCACACACATACATGGTGATATGTGGGGGCTGCTTGGGGACAAAAGCCTCTTTTTTTCGCGTAAGCGAATTAGTGAATTGTAGATTAGGAAGCATAAGTGACGTTCTCGCTTAGTTTATAAAAAATTACTGATTAACCTTGCGGTGCTGCTGTCTCGGAAGCAGGGATCGTTTCTCCGGGAATATCAGCACGCTTTGCAGATGTTCGAATCTTCTCTAATAATTCATTTGAGTCTTTAACTTCAGCTCCTTCAATGCGGCTGTTTTGGATTTCTTTGCCATCCTTAAAGAAGAGCAGTGTTGGAATGCCGACTACGTTGTGTTGTTGTGCAATGTTTGCGAGCTGATCAATATTAAGGCGAGCAAAGACAAGTTCTGGGGCTTGTTTTGCCGCTTCGATAAGGAGTGGGTGTAAAAATTTACATGCGGAGCACCAAGGGGCATCAATTTTAAGGACAAGGACCTTGTTTGTCTCGCTGAGCAATTTCGCAAAATGTTCTTCGCTGGTAATGTTTGGCATCAGCGCGGATTCAGCTTCTGCTTGAGCAGATTCTGATTTGGCGGCGGTGGTGTTTTTCTTGAACCAGTCACAACAACCGCCCAAGGATAAAAGAACGACTAGTTGTAGCAGCAAGAGTAATTGTTTGGTCATGAGGGTAACTCCTTTTTTTCGGGTAAAAATTATAATGCGCACGTGCGCGTAAAGCATCGCACTGCAAGGTAATATTATAATATCTGGAAAAATAAAAAAAGATGCTCTTACGATTGGGAGAAAGAATGAAGGGAGATCTATGCAAGTGCGGCGTTTTTTCCTCTTAAAAAGTTTAGTGGTGCTAGGCATAGTTGGTGTTTTTGGCAGCATTTACCAGCAAAATTATGTCATAGGATTGCAGTATGAAAAACAACGCCTTGAACGTCAACATCAGCAACTTATAAAAAAGCGTAATGCTGTTTTAGTAGAGCTTGCACAGGCAAAAGATTATGCGGCGCTTAAAAAAAAGGCAGAGCAGCAATGCGGCATGACGCAATTGCAATTGAGTAGGCTGATTACCTTTACAGGAACGTTGTCATGATGCGCAAGGGTGATAAAATTCGTGTTGGGATACTTTTTGTCACGTGCGTAGCCGTGTACATAGGGGTATTGGCACGGTTGTTTTGGGTGCAAGTAATGCGGCAAGATTTTTTTGAAGCGCTTGCGACTCAGCAATATCAGGTTGGCGTGATAGGATCAAATCCACGAGGAGGTATCTTCGATCGGTATGGCCAGCAACTGGTACTGAATAAAGAGGTTCCATCTGCATTTATTTTACCACATTCAGCGCTAGATCGAGATGAGCTGCTTAATTTTCTGCATAGATACTATCCTGCGGTGTTAGAGCGGGTATTAAATCATCCAGAGAGATACTTCTTTTGGTTGGAGCGGCGCTTGACGAGTGAGCGTCATGAGTGGCTTAAAGAGCAGAAAATAAGTGGTATACAATTTGCAAATGAATCGGTGCGTCATTATGCGTTTCAGGAACTAGCCCATGTTGTAGGGTTTACCGATATTGATAATCATGGTATTGCCGGTCTGGAGCTTGCACTCGATAAGCAACTAGCGGGCGAAGCATCCAAGTATCGAGTTGCAAAGGATGCTCGTGCTAAGCGTTACTATTTTGATAAAAAAATTGAGAAAGAAGGAGTAGCTGGTAATGCTGTACGTATTACCATAGATCACAAATTGCAGTTCTTGCTATACCAAGATCTTGCAAGGGCGATTGAGCATTTCAAGGCTATTCAGGGGGCTGTAATTGTTTTGGATCCGTTTACTGGTGAGATTTTGTCAATGGTGTCGTATCCATCATTTGATGCTAATAATACCAATGGCATTGATTTATCGGTGACCAAAAATGTTGCTGTAACTGAATGTTTTGAATTGGGCTCGGTAATGAAAATGTTCTCAGCTCTTGCTGGGCTTGAAGAAGGGGTTGTTGATTATAACGAGGAATTTGATTGTGAGGGCAAGGTAACTAACATTAAAGGTTTACGTGTTGAGAATTGGAAGACTCTTGGTGTGATGCCTTTTTATGAAGCGGTGAAGAACTCGAGTAATGTTGCTGTAGCCAAAGTTGGGTTACGTTTGGGATCTAAATTATATGACCACTTAGTTCGAGTTGGCTTTGGCCGCAAGACTCAGTTGAATTTTCCTGGTGAACGAGCTGGATTCATTAATCCTCCAAATAAATGGTCTCGCTTCTCGGTTATGGTAATGACCTTTGGTTATGAGGCTACTGTGACACTAATGCAGTCTGCTCGCGCATTATCTGTGATTGCAAATGGTGGGTATTATGTTGAACCATATTTGGTTCAAGATGGTCGTCAAAAGCCTGATTTTGCAAATTCTAAGCCGCTTTATTCACAAAAAAGCATTGATGAAATAACATCAATTTTAGAATTAGTTGGGGCGCGTTATCCAATCCCTGGATTTAAGCTCAAGGGGAAAACTGGAACGGCGAGAATGGTGGTTGATGGCCACTATTCAACGACAAAACACGTCTATACATTTGCAGGATTTGTTGTTAAAGATGGGTATCGTCGTGTTGTGGTTACTTGTATTAGAGAGCCAGAAAAAGCTCATATGTGGGCCGCAGAGGTTGTAGGGCCATTGGCACAAAAAGTAGCTGAGCGACTAGCGATTCACGATTTTAATAAGGGCGTCTTGCCTCATGGGTGAAGGCATTCGGCAGATAACGAATATTAAAAGCATCGGCAGAGCCGATGACAATGGCAACATCGAACCGTAAAACTTTATCTCGAATGCCGTTTCTTAGCGCATAGTTTCTTGCTGTACGAATAATTTTTAGTTGCTTGGATTTTGTCACGACAAGCGATGTGGGAAAATATTCGGTGCTTCGCGTTTTGACTTCCACAAAGCAAAGTACCTCGTCGCGTGAAGCTATGAGATCTATTTCTCCGTAACGTTGTCTGTAGTTGCGGTCTATGATTTTATAGCCTTCTTTTTCTAAATGTTGGGCGACGATAGATTCACCTTGCTGTCCAGCATCGATGCGATAATTCATAGAGTTGGTTCCTGCGATGATATGTGTCGTCTTGTGTGGGCCTCAATCTAAAAAATAAAATCTATCGGTTTTTTTACCAAATTTTCTGCCATATGCGTGTATTGAGAATCTGGGTAATGCTTAACGAGCTTATCGAGTTTCTCATTAAAAACAGGCTGGTTACCTCGCTTGCTTTCAAGTTTGCATTCTAAATAAAGCAAGGAGGCATCAAGATCCTTATGGGTGCCGTAGAGCTTGCGAGCCTGTTCTAATCGCTTTTCTGCCGCCTGCAGTTTGCCATGCTTGATATAAAACTTACAAATGTAGAGTTCCTTGGTGATCATTTTTTGAACACAAGTTTCGTACATTTTATCTACTTGTGTACGGTATTTTTGATAGGTCGGTATGTCTTGATAGCTTTTGAGTAAGCGCATTGCAGCTTCGGTTGTGCTTTGGTCGCGATCGAAACTGAGCGACTGGTTGAATTTGCACAGTGTTGCCCTGTACTTGGCGTACTCAGCACGTTTATCGCTTGGATAGTATTGATGGAAGTTTTCATAGAGCTGGTAGGCCGGCTCATATTCGGCATTGTTGAATTTGCAATTAGCAAGGCTGATTTTGTAGTTGCCAAGCTTTGGATCTTCTGGGAATTTGGTGATGATGAGCTGTAAGTACTCAGCAGCTTCAGAATAATCCTGTTTTTTTAGGAGGGCAGTAGTCTTCGTTTTAAGTTCATCAAGTGTCATATCTCCGCGTTCTTTTACTTTGGCGCAGCCGCCAAGAAAAAGCTGCATACCTATGAGCAATGCAGCGAGGCGCGTGTACATACTCTGTTTCATCTGTTTGCTTTCTAACTAAAGTTCCACATAACTGACACCACCACAAAGGTTTAGCAGTTTTTTGCCTGAACGACAAGCTGTTGGGGTGATTTTTACTACTCGATAAAATTCAATGTGAATGATAAGACTTTGCAGCTAGAAAAATTGTATGTTCTCTTTGGGCATGTTAATCAAATGCGCATCCAGAAAGCACAAGAGCTTTCTTTGAATTGTCATTGATATAAATTATGCAAAAATCCCACATAATTCCATCACCAAAAAAGGTATTCGATTCCCCTATGTGTAGAAGAACCTGCGTAGTTGCACCTATATCAAAATATTTCTCTACGATTTTCCAAAAAAGCTGTCGGCGCCACATCAGAGTCTTTTCTATTGTTTCAGGTGCTTGGTCGGATAATTTAGATAAATCTGCGTCATTATCAAAAGAAAGAGCTGTATTAATCTCTGAGATGCTTTTCTCATAACTACTGATTTCTATCGATCCATTAACGCAAGGCAGCTTATAAAGTGTTTCTGGATGTGTATGATGTCCTTCTGGTGTACACAGCGCTGAAACTTTATCAAAGTATATCTGGCGCAAATTATCCAAACTAAAATCCACACCATCATTCCCAAAATCAAATATTCTTCCATTCAGGAGAATATTATAATTACAATACTTTATCGACCCCTCCAACTTTTTAAAATTGTCAGAAAAATCTTTAATTGATTCTTTTTTAATAACCATGTGCCCTCAATAAAAGCAGTTTAAGGTTTCATTTTTGGATAAAAACTTTTAATCATAAATACTTCTTTGCCGTTATGAGAAGATTTGCTAAACCAAAACTGTATGGGGACCCCTTCGCTAGTATGGCCTACCAAACCTAAAGGATTAGGTTGGTTATGCAGATTGTTTGCCCCATCTTTATAAGCTTCCCTAAGTTTTTTTCTAATCATGGACTTAGACCAATTTTTAGGAAAGAACGAAGAGCCCTTAATTAGACCTGTTACTGGTTCTGTAACCTCTTGATAATAAAAACCTGGTGCTTGGGGAAAACCCAGGGTATTATTGTCTCTATGAGTACCTGGCACAACAGAAAAATCCTTCTTGAATTCTGAATGCCCACCGGTAAGACCCCCACGCTTATTAAACTCATGCTTGTAAGCATGTCTCCAATTGATTCCAGGCATGCGTTTTCCATGTGCATTTATTACGGCATCTGCTTTAACTGGGATTAATGTACCTCTAATAATTGTTATATTTTCCCCCGCCTTCCCCGTTACCTGCTGCGCCCGAGCAGCCGTCTTCTGCATCGTCTTCACGCTTTGTATGACTGGTTGCATAGCAAAGCTCATCATTTCGCCACCAGCTCCGGCAGCGGCAATAACATGTGAAACAGCCATTTCTTTTTTGATTACATGAGAAAGTTTGCCCAGCATATTGAGTCGCTTGGCATTGGCCAGCGCCATGACGCCGGGGGCGGGGATAAGCATCTGAGTTATGAACGCGACTGCCTGATCGGGATTGTCATATAAGTGGTTGCCCATCTGTTCAAGCTTGTTCCATACGGCCGCTGCTTCTTCATGTGATCCTAGTGTCAAAGCATATGCAGCACTTAATGAGTTACTGATCAGCTGACCGGTTTGTACGATGCCATTGATTGTTGTGTTGATTGGGTGAGTTATGAGTTGGTGCATATGGTTGGCGGTTGCGACCATTCCCTGTGCTACTCCACTGCCGACAATTTTAATGTTTTGTGGCAACACCGCATCAAGCATCGTTGTCAAGTGGTTTATGTTGAAGCATGCATCAGCAATATGAAACGCTGCTGTTGGATTGTCTTGTGCGGCGGCTGCATTGCTTAATGCATAGACCAATGGCGTATTTGTTGCTAGCACGTTGTGATGGTTTGCTTTGGCAAAGGCGCCGGCATTATTAATTTGTGTTGCCAACTCGCTGTGCAGTCGCAACTGCGCCAGGTTGCCGGAGAAATTGGCAACATATTCAAGTTCTGGATGTTGTTGCAAGAGTGATCTATCAATTGTGACTCGATAATCTTTTGAGATGTATGATGACGGTGCTGCTGCATTGAGTGCTGTTGCGCGATCAAGTATAAGATCGCGATAGGGAAGTAGTTCTGGGGTGTGCGGTATGACACCGCTCAGGCCGCGATACTGGTCGGCAAGGTCACACAATGCCTGTGGATCATCAAACTCTGGCAATACTACTTCGGCAGGGAAAGGGGTGTAATGCTCGTCGCTATCGAAAGGATCGTCTGGATCGGCTTGTGGTTCTATTGTGCGCAGCATAGTCTCTTTGTTTTGTTGTAGCGTATTATTGTAGGTAGCATTTTGAGTAGTAAATTTTTTATTGTAATCAAGTACCATTCGTTGAAATTTAGAATGATCGTCTGGGTGCGACTTGAGGCTGGCAATGTTGCCAAGCATCGTTCCCCAGATGCCATCACCAAGCGTGTCTTGCCAATATTTTTTGTTATGGCTTTCATACCTGAGGCCGGGGACGCTGTCTTTCATGAAATCTGGATTACGACGAATTTCATCGGCGAGCTGGAAGATGAGGAAAGGAAAAGCCGGCATCTTTTCCAGCATCGTGCGGTACCGATCGATCTGCCAGTACTCAAGCTGGCTAAGGAGTACAACATCAGCAAAGCCCATTTCTTTTTGTTGGCGCAGCCATTCTGCTGGGGGCGTAAGCATGCCAAGAATCATATGATTACGCTGTGCTTGATCATGTTGCTTGAGTTTGCGGTGGAACGATCGCGTATCAGCTGCAAATTGTTCAAACTGTGCAGAGTTGTGTGAGGTCTGTTTTTTCTGCGGTTGTTGTATTGCTTCAGCAAAATTTAGTTGTGGTTGAGAAAGTGTGGTAGGAGGAAGATAATGCTTGAATCTAGGCGTGTCCGGTTCGAAATATTTATGCCATGCTTGAAATTCTGGTGAAGTAAAGTCGCCTACGAACTCTGGAATTGATTGGTTTGTATTATTTCCTCCAGCGGATGATGCCGTGGCTGCTGTTGTAGCGGGCATTGCTGCTGGTACTTCTGGAATACTAGATGTTTCTTGTGATGCGGTGTAGCGATATCCTTCAAGTCCATTTGTGCTTTGTTTGCTGTTGCTGCTGCTATCAATAATGATGCCGTTGATTTTCTCGTCAGGGAGAGTAATCAACGGCATCATGAAAAACAAAACATATATCGATATTATGTGTAAATAGCGTGGCATAAGGCTCCGTCTTCTTAGAAGATTTTTATCACGCTACTACAACTTTGGGTAGATTTGAACAGATAAAATTAAATAAATATGCGAGCGCCTTCTGATTATCGACTACTGAGACTATTCTGAAAATTGTTGCAGAGATTTGCAATCACGAGTAGGTGATTTTTTGGCTAGCTTGATTGGGGAGAATCTGGTATGATTGCGCCCATTCGTTATAATCTGATTGCGGTTATGCAAATAAGGATCCTTATGGATAAGAAGTTTCTCATTTCTGTTGGGCTGTCATTGGCAACTGTATGGGCGTTTCAGTATTTCTGGTATAAACCAACGCCTGGGTCAAGCGAAGTCTCTGTTAATGGAGAACAGGTCATCCCTAAGCCAGGAGAGGTAGTTAAGGTTGCATCTCGTGAAGGTTTACTCAAACCTCTTAAAACTGGGTTTCTTTTTGATGCGGCGACTGCTGAGCAAGCAAAAGAAGTTCTTATTGATACATCACAGCGTGCAGCCATTGTGTCTTCCCGTGGAGGGGGGCTTGCGCAGCTCAATTTCAAGAGTTACAAAGGCAAGGACAAAAAACCGCTCTCAACAATCTCAAATGATGCTGTTGTTAAGTCAACGCCGGCGTTGACACTGATGTTCGATGACGCTGCTCCATTGGATTATGAGGTAGTTGAATCCGATGAAAAGGATCTTCGCAAAACTGTATTGCAAGCAAAATATCAAGGTTGGCTAGTTACAAAAGAATTCTCTATTAGTGAAGTCAACTATAAGGTTGATGTGACGATGCGTTTTGAGCCGCTTACGGCAGGTGTTGCACCGATTTACCCACGTCTTTTTGTTCCTGCTCCTGTCGTGCCAGAGCTAGGAGAAGAACAGCCAACCGCTTTCTTGTTCAATGAAAACCGTAATGAGGTAGAAAAGAAATCTGCTGGTGAAGAGCTAGGTGATAAGACATGGTATTGGGCATCGCCATGTGCGCTTATTGGCTTGCAGAACAAATATTTTGTTCATGCTCTCGTTGGTGATCAACAGCAATTCGTACAACGTGCGTACTTTCATCGCATAGATGCTGGAAAAACAGAACAAGTAATTCTTGAGGGGCCAGAGATTCTTGATAAAACGGAGTGGAAGCTTAGTTTCTATATGGGGCCAAAAGTATATGATGAGCTTGTTCGCGTTGATGAACGTCTAGGCAGCGTTGCGGCTAGCGGTTGGTTTGCTTGGATAATAAAGCTCATGCTGAAGTTTCTCGATTTTGTGAGTAAGTATGTAAGTAATCTTGGGTTGGCAATTATCGTGCTGGCGGTTTTACTTAAGCTGCCGCTGACCCCATTAACTATCTACTCAAGCATCAAGATGGAGCGTTATCAAAAACATGCGCCGATCATCAGTCGAATTCGAGCAAAATATCGCAGTGATACTCAAATACAGCTTCAAGAGGTAACAAAATACCATCAAGAACACAATATTTCGCCATCAACGCCGCTGATCGGGTGTTTGCCTATGTTGATTCAGCTGCCAGTGATGTATGCGTTGTTGGATATCTTGAATAATTACATTCAGCTCTATCAAGCACCATTTTTTGGCTGGATTGTTGACCTTTCAGCCAAGGATCCGTTTTACATTATTCCTATCTTAATGGGTGTGAGTATGCTTTGGCAGCAGGCTATGGCGCCGGTTAGTGATGAAAAACAGCGTGTCTTAATGTTCTTTGTGTCAATTGTAATGACTGTGGTTTTTGCCGGATTGCCTGTCGGATTGGTGCTTTATTGGCTGATTAACAATCTGCTGACTATAATCGAAAACTATGTACGCCGTTGGTTTTTTGCGTAGATAGGTTTGCTAGTGAGGGAGAGGGGTAGTGAGTCAGTCTTTACCAAGTCTTCAAAAGTTGATACGGCACTTACAAAAAGTGCCGTATCTTGCTTCTAAAAATGTTTATCGCGTGGCATCATATTTTCTAACCGCCGAAGCAGATGCTGTAGCTGTGCTATGTCAGGCGATTCTTGAGGCCAAGCAGAATATTATACCTTGCAAAGAGTGTTTTAATTGGACTGAAAGCGGTGATCATTGCGCCATTTGTATGGCTCCTGGACGAGACAAGGCAATGTTGTGTGTTGTTGAGACGTGGCATGATCTTATGGCTATAGAAAAAACAGCAGGGTTTGCGGGGTGTTACCATGTACTTGGCGGAGCTTTGAATCCGCTAGAGGGGGTAGGACCAGACAAGTTAACGCTTGAAGCGCTTGTTACACGTCTGAAACAGGGGCATATTCGAGAGCTAATTTTGGGGACTAACCCCACGCCAGAAGGCGAAGCGACTGCTAGTTATCTAGCGACGAAGGTTCATCCGCTTGGTATTGCTATCTCGAAATTTGCCAGTGGTATTCCAACCGGGGCATCGCTAGAGTTTATGGATAAAATTACTATATCTAAGGCGCTTCTTGGCCGAGTTCCTTTCTAAACTCATGAAGTGTTTTGCGTTGTTATACCCTCTGTTGCTGATTGTAGGTTGGTGGGGGTATTGCAATGCAAATGATAGCGCTTCTTCTCATACAGTGCGGGTAAAAAGCCTGCGTCAAAAAATGCTCTCACAACGAGAATTAGTGCTTAGTGGGGATGTTGATTTTTTGCTTAAACAGCGGCTACATATCTTTGCTGATCAGCTTTATTTTGATACACAGCAGCAATTTGCGCGGGCGCAGGCCATGCCAGGTAACGATGTAGTGCTGCAAGATGAGCAACTTCTTGTGTTTGCGCAGCGGTGTTCTTTGTATGCATCAACTGGCGAAGTTATTGCGCGTGATGCACGAGTACAGATGGCAGAGGGCTTTTTTACTGCGCAGGAACTTTACAGGGATGAAGAGGGGATTTGGTGGGCGAAGCAGGTAGGGTATACGCCGTGTGATGCCTGTTCGCCTCATTGGCAGGTTCAAGCTGAGGATGCGGTTTACTCATCTTCTTATTTAGAGCTAGAAAAAATAAAGTTTTTAGTCAATAAAACCCCCATTGTCTGGTTGCCTGGTGCCATAGTGCCTCGGCAAAAAAAAGCACAGTCTGGTTTTTTAGTGCCTAGATTTTCTCTTGATTATCGCTATGGATTGGGGGTTAGGCAAGATTATTATTGGTATATCCATGAACACGCAGACATCACGACTGGTGTTGATTGGAAAAATGGGCGTGGTGTTTTTGGTACCAGCGAAGTGCGATGGGCAGCCAGTCCACAGCATCGAGGTTATTTTAAGGGGTATGGGGGCTATGCTGAGCAGCTGTATGTTCAGCGGCGTGACAGTATTGTGCAGACGGGGCGGCCGCAATTTTTGTTGCAGGGGAATCATGCGTGTGGGAGCAGTCATATTGCAGGTCTTGATTATGTGTCAGCCTTAACGGTAGTTGATTATGGTTCTGATAAAAAGATTGGGTATGAATTTTACGATAGGATTGAGGATGTTGATGACACCTTCTACAACGGTGTTTTGGTTCGTTGTTATGCAAGCCGAGGGATTATTCAAGGTTCGTGTGATACCGCTGAAACCTCAAGAAAACGTTTTTTTCTTTCTTCCCTAGATAGACTTTTTACGCCGGCAGAGCAAAATGATTTTGTTTTGCTTGAGCCGGTAAGTCGTGCCGTACAAGAATTTGATAATCGTTCAAATGTTGCGCATCTTGGACAAATAACATGGGCTGGCTTAATGCGGCGTGCTGGCTGCATAGGGTACAAAGATACCTGTTTGTTGGACTATACATTTATGCGTGATCAAGAAACTGAACGCATATTTTTACTATCAAAGTTGGCTCGAGAAGAGCGTATAATGCCTAGGGAGTCGGCGAATGCGCTGCGTTTGGTGTATGAGGGTGATTTGACCATCCAGGTTCCAACAGAAATAGGGAGTCTGGTGTGTTCGTGCAAGCCTCAACTTAATGTTCGATCTAGAGTTAATGTTGTAGCAGCGCAGCAATCATCTTTTGTAGATGAGCATTCAATATTTGGACACGGGGCTTATAGAACTCTTTTGCATGCTGATGCGAGCTATCGGCCACCGCTGCTTGAAATTATTGATCAGGGTGGTGGAGGTGTTGCTACTTTGCAGCCTCAATTGTATCTGCGGGCTGCGCCGATTGTTGCTCAGCGAGGCTGGCCACTGTTTGATCGTTTTGACCGGTCTTATCCAACCGGTGAATTTGGTGTTGGGTGCGATTATGCATGTAAAATTGGGGTTGATCAAACCGTAAGTGGATATGCTCAACAGGGGTATGACGTCCTGCCAGGCCCGTTGTGGTTTATGCCTAGAAAAGGTACTTCTAATGGTAAATTGGTACCTTTTATGCATGGCATATCGTATCAACAGCGCAATATATCCTGCAGTGCTGAACAAGAGTTTTGTCCAGTGCAACGCAAATTATTGGCAAGTTTTGTTCAAGTAAAGGTAAAAATTAATGAGAATGAGTTTGCGTCTGGTTATCTTTTTCAGGATGTTGCTACAGCTCGTGTTAGGCGGTTATTGGGGCAGGCCCCTCATACTTTTTTCTTGAAAGCTAGAGTTCCCTTGAAGCGGGGAGTTTGCCTCAGCTATGGTGGTTTTTTTACTGCCGAACAAAATGTTATAGGTTGGGGAGGTCTTAAGCTTTCCCCTCTGAAGCATGAGCTACGCCTGGAATATCGTGGGCATTGTTGGGGTTTATACCTTGGTGTTGAGGCAAAAAACTATCGTCAATATGGGTACGATACAAGTGACAAAATATTTGTTTTATCGGTATATGTTGATTCTCTTGGGTCATTTGCGAAAAAAATAAAGAGCAATAATGACCAGGATTCTGCCCTTGTTTTTAAATAACTTGAAGATGCTTGAATTGTGGAAAATTTTTTTTCTACAATGAGCGGCGGTAGATGCAATGGTTTGCCTGTAAACCGTTTGTTTTATAGCACTCCGTCGGAAGATTAACATCTTGACAAAACAAAAAAATGTTGATTAACATTGACTTATGCTTTGCGCTTCTGGTAGAAATGTTATAGAGAAAAAAATACTCCTTTAAACACTAACGTGATAGCGTAATTAACTAAAGAAAGGGGAAGACTAGGTAGGATGTGGTAAGAAGGCTTACACAAAAAAGAGAGCAGTTTAAATAATAAAAAGAGAGAAAGGGATGACGGATGAAGAATCTTAGTTCTTTGTTGGCACGTCTGGGCGCTTTGAGCTTGGCGGCTACAATGGTTTTTTCAGTAGCAGAAGCTGCATCAGCAGCTCGCAAAGATCCTAAAGCTGCTGCGGCAGTTATTAGCGCTCTTGTTGCACAAGGCGCAAGTGCCGAAGCAAGAACGCTAACTCAAGGTTCAGGTACAGCTGGTGATTCTTTTAACAAAGATGTTACAATTGGTACGGCGGCTGCAAACCATGATTTAACGGTTTATGGCGAAGCTCGCGTAGATGGTGATGTGATTGCTGGTCATATTGCTGCAGACAATACGACAACGGGTCGTAAACATCTGATTGGTGTTGCTACTATGGATCCTAGAACACAGCAGTTCAAGATTGTGTTTAAAGACAAAACAAAAGCATCGCATGGTGCGTTTGTTAATCTTGATTTCTCAACAACTGTGACAAGCTATAGACTTGGTCTTGTCGATTATGGTGTATCAACCAACTTTGTACAAGTGCCGAATCTTTATGTTCATCCACAAATGACTTCGCAACGAATCATGGGACGTGCTATAGCTGCTGCCCAATCTATGAAAGCAACGACAACAACGGTTGCGTTAAATGCTCCTTCAGCAACTGTTCCGGCAAATGATTTTAGATTGACTCCAACCATACGTGTTGAAGCTATAACACAAGATATCTGTGTTGGATTTGTTCCGAATGCGCTCGTATCGTACCCGGTTGCAACCTGGTATGACGCAACTTTGTGGGCTGCAGTAACGACCAAACCGATTTGGAGTACAGGTCTTCTTGCATACCAAATAGCTTCTGATAGTGTAAAATCAGCTTCAGTTGTATCTTCTGTTGTAGATGATCTAACAACATTGGATGTATTCGAACTATTCACCGATACTGAATTAGCTGACTTGCTAGCGGCATTGAAAGAGTACTTCGGCGAAGACACCGTTAAAATGCGTGAGTACTTGATGGCGCATCGTCATCAACTCAGCAGAGCTTTTAAAGCACTCCGTGCTTAATTGCTAACGCTGTAAAAAGCTGAAAAGCTATACCCCCGGGAGAAATCTCGGGGGTTTTTTATGTGCGGATGCAGGATTTCTTGGCTCTCTCCATGTGATCTTTTATACTGAAACGTCACGAGACATAAAAATTAATTTTGGTAGTGGAGTGCCGATGACAGTATTCGAT
>JAHFBQ010000049.1:6574-11920 GCA_023249935.1 bacterium | reverse complement strand
CCCATTCCGAATACAGAAGTAAAGTCCGTAACGCCGAAGATACTTAGCTGGTGACGGCTTGGAAAAATAGGTACTGCCGAGATTAAAAAGCCTTTGAGAAATCAGAGGCTTTTTTTCTTGCTTATAATTCTATAAATGTTCTCTGGTCTTACGATCCAAAGCCTATTTGACTTAGTTCGCACAGTGTGCTATTATTTTAATAGTTGATTAAATTCTCCATGTTTCTTAACTTAGTCAGAGGGTTTTATGGTTTCAAAAAATGAAGCGCTAGAAAGAATTGAAGAAATATCTCAGGTGATGAGGCAGAGCTTTGCAGTGGTGTTGCCTGGCATGATGTTTGTTGTTATCGGGGCAGCAATTGCAATGATTCCTGGGATTGAGTTTTTGTTACAGTCTTTTGTAGATCCACGATTGCACGCGGCAAGGTTGCCAACCTATGTGATTTTTGGTTTGCGTACTGTTTTTTACTGGGGTTCATTTACTCTGTTGAGTCGTTTTTTTATTCGCCATGAATCGGTGGTACATCCTGCAATAAAAAAAGCCTGGAGTCTCAATCTTCTATATCCTCTTATTCCAATTGCTACAGCAGGGATGTTGGCATTAATAGGACATGAAGTTTTAGCAATGCCCATTGTGTTGATCTTAGTAGGGCTTTTTTATGCATTAATTGGACGCTTTACCCATGTGGCAATGACTAGTCTAGCAGTGGTGTACATCGTTGTAGGTATCGGTTCTATTTATTTAACCACATTCAATATCTCGAAGCTCTACATGTATCTGCTCGCTTTTCAGGGTGTGACGTGTATGATCGCTGGTCTTGTTATGCATTATAGTAATCGCGAGTGAGGCAAGTATGATTGAGCTTGATAAGGTTTTACATCAGCCAATTAGAACACGCATTGTTGCCTATCTTGCAGCCAATAATTCCTGCGACTTCAACACCGTTAAAAAGCTTTTCAATCTATCAGATGGTCATATGACCACGCATATGCGTGAATTATTGGAGAGCGGGTATGTTGGTGTAGAAAAACAGGTAACTGAGGGCAAACCGAAAACGGTCTATCACATTACTGATGTAGGTAGAAAAGCGTTTTCTACCTATGTTGCGATGTTGCGAGAAGTGCTGTTGCTACCATAAGAAATTGATTATTGCTTGAATAAAAATAGCCCCAGAAAATTTTCTGGGGCTATTTTTAGACACGAACAGAACAGTGCTGTAAGCAGGAAATTATTCTTGATCATGATGTTTTATCCTTTCTTAGGAAATTGATTGGTGTATCGGTCATAAGGCCAACTATGGGAAGTTTGTCGATTAAACATGTTGGCATGCCTTGTGGTTGATATACCCAAATCTTGAAGCCTTTGGTTATGACGTCTTGTACAAGTTGGTCAATAATGGTGCCACCGGGGAGATTGACAAGGCAGCAGCCGTATGCGCCCATGTCGCGCAAATAGTTTGCTAGGTTGTATGTTGTGCCGACAACAGCGGGTACAATTCTAAGTCCTGGTAATATTTTTTTGAGCTCAACTTGCTCATGATGGTGCCATCCGGTGGTATAAAATTGTTCTAAAGTGCGACCATGTGATTGAATTTCAAAGGTAATCATTGCTGCAAGGTCTTGTGCAATGCCTGTCTCCTTAAGGTCCAAAACGATAGTGATGCCAATCGGCATGGCCACAAAGAGGTCAGCAAGTGTTGCTATCTGTGGTGCCTGTGCGCGCAATTCTGTAAGAGTTAGATCTTCTACCTGTTTTGCAATTTTAAAAACGCGAGAGAGTAGCTCATCATGGTGTAGGACTAGCTCACCTGATTTACAGCGACGGATATCGCACTCGACTGCGCAAGTACCGTTTTGTGTAGTACTGACAAAAGCTTTAAGCGAATTTTCTGCTGTGCCTTGACTTGCGCCGCGATGAGCAATAATAAGTGCATCATCTTGTAAGGCTGTTAGTTGTGTCTGCATTATGAGCCCTAAAATGAGTGAAAAAGATTTGTTAACCATCAACCGTTCCTAAGTAAGTACAATATTATTTGTATATGTCATTGGCTTTGGGAAAAATATACCTCAGGCATACAAAAGAGGGAAAAATAATGAAAAAAATGTCGATAGTGATAGCGTTTATAACGAGCCTTATGCAGGTTGTTTTTGCCGCGCCGTTTACTATTCCAACAGCTTGGTTTAGTGTTCCAATAGGCGAAAACAAGCAAATAAATTTTTTGCAAGAAACCATGTATAGCGTGATTAATACAATTGCTACCGAAGAGGTACATGATGCGCTTTCGCTGTTTGGTCTGCAAAAAAATATATCGATTATTGGTTTTGAGAAAAAACCACGTTTTAGTATTTCTGTTCTTTATTTGACCGAGAAGGTTGGTGACTTGTTGCCACTTGCAGCTGCCGTCGAGAAAAAATTGAAAGAGTGTAACCAACTGGTTGGTGTTGTGGATATAAGCACAGATGGTGCTCTTTTTGGTAAAGATGTTGTTGTGAAAATTACTGATCTTCGTGAAGTACTTACGTCGCTGCGTGCAACGATAGGCCTCTGTGTTGACGATGCGGCTGTTAATAAAACGTTTCCATTTGTGCCGCATGTATCGCTTGGTAAAGTTCGATATGGGGTGCTAGAGGAATTTGTAGAAAAACTTGCCGGTATATCTAGAAATCATGAGGTTCTTGTTGAGATGTCCAGTCGCATTAAGAAGCGCTCTGAGGAAGCTGTGGCTGTTCTGTTTCCTCATAATAAATATCCAACAACAATTACCATGCGGGCAGTTAATCTTAATGGTTTTGACCGTGCTATCGTAAAAGAATTTGTTTTGAAGGATTAGTTTGTGAAAAAATTACTTGAAACGCCGCATTTGTTTCTTTGTTGCTATGAAGCAGGTGATGCAGAACAGCTCAAACCTTTACTCTCTGATGCTAAGACTATGCGATTCTGGCCGCGGCCATTTTCTGCACAGCAGGTACAAGACTGGATTGATAAAGCAATGCAGTGCTATGAGAAATACAACATTGGTCGGCTTGCCATTGTTGAGAAAGCTTCGGGCGAGATTGTTGGTGATTGTGGTGTTGTTCGAGGTGTGTTTGGGGATGAGGAGTGTTGGGATTTGGGGATCATAATGCTCCATGCCTTTGAAGGTACTGGCTACGCACGAGAAGCAAGCAAAGCACTTGTTGAGTATTGCTTTATGGTGCTTAAGCTGCCAGCATTGCGCGCCAACACGCCAGTAAATCATAAAGTTGTGCGGCTGCTTGCGCAGCGCGCAGGCATGAAGCTAATCAAAATTTTCAATAACCCAAGAAATTGTGATATTGAGACTTGTCTTTATGAGCTAGCGGCTGAAGACTTTTTTACTAGAAATCAAAGCAGCGGCCCAAAATAATTATTTTGGGCCGCTGCTTTGTATTGGTATGTTCAGCGCAAGCTATCTTCTCGGTGTTCAATCCGCTTTGAGCCATTAGGATCAATAACCAACACACCATGCCATGGGGTAATATGGGAATTATCAGAAAGCTTAATACCAATTTTGGTACTAACATCTGGTTGGTAATGTACCGATAACCTAATGTCTTGTGTATTGCGAAACGTTGCTAAAAAATTGCCATATTGCATACTGCGGTGTACTAATTTTTTGGCTATCCAAGCGATTGGATGCTTTTTGATATATAAATGTCCTGCTGGGTAATCAAAATTAAGCATCAATCGTTTTTCCATGAGAGTTATTTCATCTCGCAACTTTACGTCATGAAGCAATCGTTGTTCAAATTCACTGTTGCTTGGTGAGAACTTTTCTACTGCGAGACGCATTTTATCTGGCGATAGTTCAGGTAGTAAATCGCTTAACGTAATAATCTTGATCTGCAGCATATGCGCTGCAAGCTGTTTTAATTGTTTTTCATAAGCGAATACCACCGTGTCATCAATGCCCTCAGCATCACAGAAAACTGTACCATCGGTAAAAATGGTCAACGACGCTCCTGGCGGATACACCTTGGTAATCTTGGTTAACAAAGAGTTAATATACTCTAGAGAATATTGTTCTGCTTCATCTGGCAGGAGAGACGAAACTTTTTTTTCAGTATTTGGTGACTTGTGAGGAAATCCAACAACATTGAAGTTGATTGGTTTGCCGGTATTAACGATGTTGGCAATTTTTTCTTTAATGACAGAAAAACCGGTGAAGTTTACTTTGTCACTAACCTCAGACGTAGGGTCAATGCTGCGTTTATCAATGTCATATAATAAAGCATATTCAAGCAAAAAATCTCCAATTTGATTAACAACCCGATTGTTTAGGTGTCTGATACCGAGTGTTGCGATACAAAGCAGAGATAAAAGGATCCCGCCTAAAGCTAATAATTTTTTTCGATTTAGTAATAACATATTTATTCCTCATCATTGATTGAGTATCTCAATCGAGATACTCAATCAATGATAATATTTACTGATTAAGCAATCGCCACGGGCACGCATGATTGGATCTTTTTTCTCTTGCTTCTGCCTCAAAGCGTTGTTGTAAAAGTGTTATTGGAATGTCCTGCTTAATATAAGCTAGCCCATTCCAAAGCTCAGAATCAAAGATGTCTATATCATTGATTAGTGTGAATGCTGGTTCACTTTGCAGAAGCATAACGGAGTTATGCCAAGGAGTTCCTCTGAGGCCATAAATCAAGTTAATACCCAGCTTTTTGCTCACATCATTATGAGGATGAACCGACAAGCGAATGGTCGTGCTTTCTGGAAAGTATCGTTTTAAAAATTGACCGTATTTTTTTGTGCTTAGCATTAAGTCACGTACTATAGCGTTGATTACTTCTGTCTCTTCTCTGCTAAGCTTAGTTTTCCTAGTTTTACCAGGATAGAGGTCTTTTTTTACAAAACTAAACATATCATGAGCTGTTTCCTCGTCCTCACTACTCCAAGATCCTTCTATTTCTTTGCCAACTTCATCACGTAGCTTTTCAGGTGAATCTATTCTTTGATCAAGAGATAGACCATCCTGAAATGTTACGCGCTGAATCCTATGTCGACGAATTATGTGTTGTAAATATCCATGATAGAGGGTAATAATGCTGGTTGGTGCGACAATCTCGTTTTGATAGATGTGTCCATCAGATACAATGATTATACTGGCGCCAGGGCGATATATCTTAGTAATCTCTTCGCACATATGTTCCAATGTTTTCAAGGCGAGATATTCACCAAGATCGGGCGTATCGTTAATACACTTTTTTCTACTGAGTGATTTACACGGAAAACTAGGCATATATAGTTTCAGTTCTTTTTTCTGATTAACTAGATCATCAATTTTTCTGTGTAGATCTTCTGCGCCCTGAATTTCTT
>JAHFBQ010000049.1:0-6564 GCA_023249935.1 bacterium | reverse complement strand
GTAATGAACTTCTGTATGCCTTCATTGCTTGAGTAATGAACGCGGTGTTTTCGGTAATATCTTGGCCTCTATACATTGGATTGGCGTTACTAACCACGCTCAATAACAATATTCCTAATATTTTCTTAATCATGATTGTTCCTTTAAAAAAATAACAATAAAAAAGGGCCTCGGAATTTTCCGGGGCCCTTGGTACGTACGGCAATTTTTAGTTTTTAAACATACTCACCTCCGTACAATACCAATGTTCCCCGATACAAAAAGTACGAGAAATAACTAAATTGACTAAAAGAATGTGTCTGTACTATTCGTAAGTTCTTCACAAATAAGCCCTTTATTGAACGAGTTCTATTTTCTCAAGCGGTAGCGTCAGCCCCAATGCTTCCATTGTTTGTTTATTGACGATGGTTTTTGTCTGCAGTGCATTAACAAATACTGATTTTATTGGTTGCTTGGTGAGTACTTTGGCAGCAAGTGAACCAGCAGCAGCCCCGCTTTTTTTGTAATCGATACCACCTGAGGCAAGGAGAGGCCCTTGGTTGACCAATAGCGGATCGCTTACAATGAAGGGAATCTTTGCGTCTCTGCACATGTTTGCAATAAAGCCAGCCGTTGTAGCGACGAGATTATCAGTAGGGGCGATAATGAGGTCAGCATGATTGCATGCAAACTTTACTTGATTACCCAATTCCGCTTCGCTAGTAATGCCTATGCTCTTGGTTGTAAAACCAGCATCGGCGAATGTTTGCTTCATTTTTTCGTGCAGGAAGTTTGAGTTTGCTTCTCCTTGATTAAAAATGATTGCTATCGTACTAATCTGTGGCAGTAGTGTTTTTATTGTTGTGACCTGTTCTTCAATAGAAATCATATCGGTAGAGCCGAATAAATTATCAGGTAGTTTTTCTTCATCAGCAAGAATCTGTGGGTTAGTTACCGCGGCAATAAAGATCGGTTTTTGTTTTTCTAGAGAAACTACGAGCTGTGCCGATGGTGTGGCTATGGCAAAAATCCCAGAGATGTTGGGTGTTTTTTGTAGTGCTTGAGCCATCAACATGCCGGTTGCTATGTTGCCTTCAAAGTTATGGATAATAAAATCCACCTCGTTATTTAGTTCTATTTTTAGTTGATTCATAAATCCTTCTCGTGCCTGATCAAGTGCTGGGTGCGAAGCTGTTTGTAAAATACCAATGATGGTATGGTTTGTTGATTGAGGAGCTTTGCTTAATTTTAGCCAAGTAATGGCAGCTACGAGCAGGAGCCCCGTACCAATGAAAATTACTTTCTTCATGATCGAATCCTTTTTATTTTATCGTATTGAATAGGTTGTAAGCGCTGTTCAAGTTCAGTACCAATGAGCGATGTTTGGTATTGTTTAATACCTCCTTGTTCTACAAGCCAAATATGTGTACTAATACTTTTTGCAAGTTCTACGTCGTGGGTAATGATGAACGTGATGATCGGTTTTTTTTTCACCCATGTGAGGGTGTTCTCAAGTAAATTAGTTGCTGCTACTGGATCAAGCGCTGCCGTTGGCTCATCAAGCAACAACACCGATGGTTCATTGAGCGTGAGCAGTAAAAATGAGATGAGTTGGCGTTGCCCGCCAGACAACATGCCCATTTTTTTGTCCAACAAAAGTGTGAGATCATATCCTGTTGTGGCATGTATTTTTTTACACAAAGAGGCGCAATTGGTTAGGGCGTTGGTTGGCCAAGCTGTTTTATTTTTCAAGCCGGCAAGCGCGATATTCTCCCGTACGGTGAGATTTGGCGAGCAGCTCATGAGCGTGTTCTGAAATAATCGCCCAAGTGATGTTGATTGCCAATTGCTTGGTATATTGTCGCCCTCCAGTGCAATGGCTCCAGCGTCTGGCATAAATGCACCGCTCAGCAGTTCGAACAGCGTTGTTTTTCCCGCACCGTTTTGACCAAGTACGGCGATAATGTCACCAGCTTGTGCCTGCAGAGAAACATTCTGCAACACCTTGTGCTGTTGAAAGCTAATGCTTATGTCGTTGATAATAAGTTTCATAGAGATACGTCTCCCGTTTTAGCGTGTGTTTTTTGTACAATAATAAGAGCCAACACGATTACCGCCGTAATGAGCCTATTCCAGCTTGGGTCCATGTTAAGACCAATGCATATGATGATGGTAAGTTGGTACAAAATACTGCCAATGATGATTTTGTAGGGTACACTCGTGGTGCTCATGCCGCTCAAAATGATACCGGCCAGCGCAATGGGCAATACACCAACACTGCTGGTAATCGAGAAGAAGCCAGTGAACGAGGTGAACAAATAACCGCTCAAGGCGCCAAGACTGTTTGCGAGCATTAACCCCAAGGCCTGGTAGTAGACAGCGTTCTTACCCAATGTTCGTACGAACACTTGATTATCGCCCGATGCTCTCAACAAAAGGCCTAGCTGACTGCGCAGCAACTTGGTTACTACGAGCAGAACAAGCGCGCTGATGATGACAATGGTGATAATCTTATGATGCTGCCCAAGCCAGGATGTGGCACCGAAAATACTTAAACCCATCGGCATCAACGCATGAGGTCCTACCAGTTTGAGGTTAATCGAGAACATGGCGGTAGCGCTGAGCAAGCCGGCGATGATCTTATTTACCCCCAGTTTGAAATGCAGTGTACTGGTCAATAATCCAACCAAACAACCGGCTGTAAGGCTTGCTATGAGTTGTCCACAAGGAGCCATACCCATTTTTGCCATGAGTACACTGATTGCTGCGCCGCAGGCGAAGCTGCCTTCGATCGATAGGTCGTTGAAGTGTAGCAGGTAGCTACTGATAAAGGTGCCAAGGCCAACAAAACTCATAATGAGGCCGAGCTCTACAATTTGTAGTAGCAGCGAAATATCTAAAACCATGTTCGTTCCCTAAATAAATAACAATAAAAAAAGGCCCCGGAATTTTCTTCCGGGGCCTCAACTACGTTCGGTAATCTTTTTGTTCTATCTTCTAATCACTTAGATCCATGCAAAAAGCCGATGTTCCCCGGTATGCAACGTATGCAAAAGAGGTATATCGGGCAAAATAAACGGCGTTGTTGTTGGATACAATGCAAGACAGCACCAAGCTCTGGGGTTGGCGTGCGCGTATGGATGCACATGTCGTTTGCATTCTGTTCATGGTAACAACAACTCTTTTTGAGAAAAATTTTCCAATAGACAGCTCATTAATTCTACAACATACGAATTTTGCTGTCAATGAGCCCAAAAAACGATGGGAATAGAGTTATTTTGTGGCACATATGGTCTCATTTTACAACAATTTCCTTCCAATGTTTTCCGTGGTATAATCCTGGCGTAGAGGTTTTTCTCCCTTTGATTTGAAAGGATTATATATGAATAATAACTATGGTAGTCGCAGCCAAGGCGGCGAGCGTTCTGGTTCAAGCCTTTTGTCCCGTGTTTTTGGTTGGCAATCAGTTGGGCTTTTGTTGAGTATGTTTGTGGCTCTGATTGTGGCGGGGACGCCGGCGATCATCGCGATGCTTTTCAGTAACAAGTGGTTATTTTACGGACTTATTATTGCACAATTCGGAGCTGTGATTGCATTGAGTGGCTTTGCGCAAAAAATGAGTTACGGCACAATGGTTGCAGTATTTTTAGGATACGCGGCGTTAACCGGTATGACCTTGTCTACAATTTTTATCATCTATACGATGAGCTCAATTGCGATGTGTTTTGGTATCGCTGCGGGTATGTTTGGTACCATGGCCATCTATGGTTATGTGACCAACGCAGACTTGAGTGGTTTTGGGACCATCATGTTTATGGGGTTGATTGGTATCGTGATTGCCTCTCTCGTGAATATGTTTGTACAGAGCAGTGCAGCTGGCTATGTCATATCATTTCTTTCCGTTATCATTTTCACCGGCTTAACTGCATATGATGTACAAAAAATTAAGTATCTCGGTTCTACCGTTAGTGATGAAGAGAGTCTGCGCAAAGTGAGTATACTTGGTGCGTTAACACTCTACCTTGATTTTCTAAACATATTTCTCTCGTTGCTTAATCTCTTAGGCGATCGACGTCGTTAGAATTTAGTTACAAGCTGTACTCTGAAAAGACCCGGAAAACTCCGGGTCTTTTTGCTTTAAGCTGCGATAAAAACCAGCTAATGTTTAAAGCAGTGTTGCATTTTTAGAATAAAATCTCTGACTATCTCAACAGAAGACTCTTTAGAAAAATAAAGGAGCTGGCGATGATGAACAGGATTTTTTCGATAGTACAGTGTTTGATAATTACTTGTGTGTTTGTGGGCGATATGAATGGTGCTTCGCAGACTTTTCCTCTAGAAGTAATTGGTAGTACGAAAGATCAGCCAGCTAATCCCTCGCAGGTGAGGGTAGGTGTTGATGAAGAAAGTTCAAGTTTATTTCCAGAGGGTTTGCAAGCCGCTGTTAGGGGATTGCAAGAAAGATTTGCTCGCTTGCAAGCTAAATTTGTTCCTGCGGAACCACATAAAGAGGGAGAACAAGCAGAGAACAAGGAAGAGACCGTTATGCAACCAGCTGCCGGTCTCATGGAAGAATTGACTCGTTTATTAGCGGTCTTGAATGTTAGTCCTGCTGAAGAGCATAAAGCTACAGAGAATGAAGATTCACAACCAGCTATTTCTGATAGTCCTAGGGGTGCAAAAAAATCTGATGCGAACTGGGAAGAGTCTGTCGAAGCGATACTTGAAAGAATGCGCGCTTTAGAATTGGTTCTAGAAAAAAAGGAAGAAGTTGTAGTTGTTGTAAATTTGTTGCCTCAAGATACAACAACTGGTGCTAAGCGTCCTACTATGGCGCCGAAGAAATCATCAGATGGGCTTCTTGATAAAGATGAAGAGCTTGCCTATGCGGTGTCTAGGGGAAATTTTACCGACGTAATGCGTCGTATTGAGCAGTCAGTTTGTAAGCAGCTAGAGCCATTAGAAGCTGTGTATCGAGAACGTCTGAAACTGCTTGAGCAGCAATTGGTACCAGTATTTAGGCCTGTAGATCCAACTAGGCTTTTACCAATGCAAAGATGTCTCGCTATACTCAAACCTGCTTTGCAGGAGCAAAGAAGTCGATGGGATACGCTGCTTGATACTCAACAATACGCTGAGCTTGATCGTGAGCTTTCTACGCAGCTTAGTTCGAAAGAAGTAGTTCATCAGCTTGAGGTACATGAATGGATATTACAACAGTTATCTTGCAGATTAGATCCATTTTTACTTTATATGACTGTGCGCATAGCGTTTAACCAGCCACCGAAGGATCATCGTGTTTATTTTGAACTATTTGAACATCTCATGTTGTGCATATCTTTGTCAGAAATTGCGCGTAATGTGGTTATGAGGCTTGGTTTGGAGACTTCTCCTGGAATAGGGGTAGCTGATTTTGCTAAGACATTAAAAAAGAAATTTGTTGTAAAATATAACAATCCTCAAGGTTTATTGAGTAAGGATATCAGAGAAAGAATTATTTTTTCTGAGGTTAGAGATTCTATAGTGAGATATCTTATTGATTTGGCTATCAATGGTGATGTGCTCGTTGTATTACCATTACCCCATTGGGTGCTTCGTACAAAATTAACTTTGATGATGGGCTTTGAGACATGGCGTATAGACTGGGCAGCTCTTACGTCGCAGGAGCTTGCGGTGCGAAAAAATCGTGATCTTATGGGTACAGTAGTAAGTAATACAAAAGATGCGATTGAGGAGCTGGCTTTTAGATTGCAACAGCTTAATTCGTGGGAAGAATTTCTAGAGATAGTTTAATCAAGCAGATCACTTTTTAAGTTTCTAAGCTTAATGTGGCAAAAACCGGATTTAAACCTGGCTTTTGCCACATTGTATTTCTCATTTCTTCGTGGTAGCCTCACGTAGCTTTCTTGCTACTTTGGTTAGTCAACTATTCATGTAAGGATGCTTTGTGAAACACAAGTTTATCTTTCTGAGTTTGGCGTGCAATATTGTGTTAGCAATTGTGCTTGGTGCGATCTACTTTACTCATCAAATAGGAGCTTCTTTACTAGAGAAGTTTCCCGTAAATAGGGTCGCCCCTGCTAGTGAAAGATCTGCAGTAAAAAAATATCCTGTTGCGATTATATTGCCGACATCACATAAAGCATTCGATAGTATCATTCGTGGTTTTGAAGAGACGCTGATCAATAAGTATAAGCTTAATGTGAGCATCAGCATCTTTAATGCTAATGGGAGCCGTTCCTTGCTGCGAGCACAGGTTGAAGAGGTTGCGCAATGGGCATATGCAGCAGCTATACCTATTGGGGCTGTGGCGACACAGTTGTCAAAAGAAGTGTTTATGAAGAAAAAAATTTCAATGCCCATTGTGTTTGCTGCGGTTGCAGATCCAGAAGCCTTAGGTATTATTGATGCGACAAAAAAAGAAAGGAGGATAGTAACTGGCTCAACTGCAACAACAAATTACCCATTACAGATTGAGCTTTTGTTTATGCTTAAGCCTTCTATAAAAAATGTATTGCTTGTGTACGATCCATCACAACCTTCAGGGAGAGATGTTTATATCAAGCAAATTAAGCATGAGTTTGC
>JAHFBQ010000048.1 GCA_023249935.1 bacterium | reverse complement strand
ATGGCTCGGTCCTTATAACTCCGTCCTCAATCTCTAAGATACGATCAGCAAAGCCTAAAATTCTTGGGTCATGGGTTACAACAATCAACGTACAATTTTGCTCTTTTTTAATATTCTGCAATAGTCCCATAATCTGCTGACCTCTATCATGATCCAAAAAACTTGTTGGCTCATCACATAAAATAATTTTGGGCTTATGGATGTACGCACGAGCCATAGCAACGCGCTGCTGCTCTCCCCCTGAGAGATTATTTGGTACATGAGAACGTTGCTTATCAAGACCAAGGCTCAACAGAACCTTTGCAGCTTCTTCAAAGGCCTGCGCACGTCTCCATCCATTGAGAAGTAACGGGATCGCCGCATTTTCGATTGCCGTAAGCGTTGGCACCAAATTAAAATACTGAAACAGAAACCCAATATTTCGTCCCCGAAATTTTGTTTTTTCCCCCTCGGACAAATCATTAATAGGTTTATCCAATACCAAACACTCACCACTCGTTTGTCGCAAAAGCCCACCAAGGATTGAAATCAGCGTAGTTTTCCCCGATCCAGACGGGCCCATAAGCATGATCATTTCACCTTCTTGGACTTCCAGATCAATACTGCGCAATGCCTGAAGAGATAGCTCTTCTTGCCCAAAAGTTTTAGAAATACTTTTGCATATGATAACAGTTTGATTCATGCACTCATTCTCTACTTAAACATGCTTCCTAGCTCAATTTTAAAAATTCTCGCAATACTGACGAGCAATGCAGCAATGCAAATAACCAGTATGACAATGCCCGCCCCTAAAAAAATTTCCCAGGATAAATGATACGACAGTTCGGAGTTCCTACTTAAAAATCCAATAAGCGCTGAGCTTCCACTTCCCATCCCCCAACCAAGAAAAGCGATCCATAAAGCTTGCAATAGAGACATCATCACTAGACGCCAGGTGGATGCACCCATTGCTGCAAAGAGAGCTAGGTATTTCAGATTGTCTGTAACAAAGTTATAAAAGATCAGTCCAGCTATAGCGGCACCAATGAGTAACCCTAACAATACCGTAAACCCAAAGTTGATGGGTATTCCAGTATTTTTCAAGTAATAATTAATCGTTTTTTTCTCAAATTCTTTTTTTGAATACGCCGCTAATCGAGTTTGTTGCGATATTTTTTTACAAAGCGCTGCAACTGGAATCTTTCCATCAGATTTTACCAAAATAAACGACAACTGTTTTCTTTCGAGAGGAGAGAAGCGTGTTGCCCGCGCATAGGTTGTATAGATAAACGGCTGTGATTGAAAGGTACGAGAAACATCACAAATACCGACAACCTTCGCTCGTCGATCATTAAGTTCAAGGCATTCTCCAACCTGAAGCGGGATTTTTGGTAACCCCGGACCTTGATCTTTGGCCAATTTATTCATCACACCTTGCTTATTTACAATGATTGCATCTGGCTGACGAATATCTTCTACTCGACCTTCTAATAATGTATGGGGAGCACCAATTAAAGTATTATCATCAACACCAATAAGAACACATGTTTGAAATTGACCATTTGAAAGCCTAGCTCTTATAGCACCTTTAAAAAAAGGCACCGCCCATTCAACACCTTTTATGGATTTTACCTGAGCTAGCGCCGTGTTTTGCATCGGCGTAATATCGTCAACAAATTTTACATTGCGATCCATCACCCAAATTTCTGCTTGTGGAGTATCGGTAATAGGCCCATAAGAACGCCTCATAATGCCGCTAAAAATTGCACTTTGCTGAACAATGATAACGGTAGAAAATGAAAGACTTAGGACCATACCAATAAATTTAGCCCTATCTTCAATAAGCATTTTTAAAGCTATTTTATACATTGCGCTACCACTCGCCTCCTAATGCTTTGTACATGGAGACAAGCGCAACACTAGCAGCTTGCTCAGCACTAGTTAATTCCGCCTCGATCGTTAAGCGATTTTTTTCCGCTAATAAAAAATCAATCTCATTTACCAAACCACTGCAAAAAACTTCATATGCCAAATCACTTTTTCTCGTTGCTACTAATAACTTTTCACAAAGAACAGCAACTTCTTTTTGCCCATTAAAATAAGCAACTAAACTATTTTCAACATCACCCAATGCTTTTACTACTGCTTGACCATATGCTAGAAAAGCCTGCTTTTGTATAGATTTTTTTTCATCAATATTGAATTGAATGCGCCCAAACGTGATAATTGGCCATCTCACCGATGGCCCAATTGACCAACTAAAACTATTACTAGAAAACCACTTCGACCCTTTATTCGCTTCAAAATCAACAAGCCCAAGTAATGAGAAACTAGGAAACCAATCAGCAATTGCTTGACCAACTCGCTCTGTAGCAGCTGCAAGTAATTTTTCTGCCCGTCTGATATCCGGCCTTCTTCGCAGCAATTCAGATGGAAGACCTATTCCAAGATTTTTCTTATATTGAGGCACAACATGATCACCAGGCGCTAACTCAAATCTCTCAGGATACTCACCAAGCAATAATGCTAATTTATTAACTGTCTGCCTAAATGTCGTCTGCAAAATCAAAAGCTGATTCCTCAACTCACATAACTCTTCCTGTTGCTCTAAATCAGCCCGCTGATTATCAACCCCAGCATAAAACCTATCATCGGTTAAAGAAATAAGCTTCGTACTCAGCGCAATTTTCTGGTTCAGCAAATCAATCTTTTTTTGTAATGTACGACTATCAATATAAGCTTTTGCAATATCACCTAGCAGGATAATATAGACATCTCGCATGGCCTCCACCTGAGCCTGAAGCTCATTGTATGCCGCCTGCTTGCTTCTCCTAAGCTTGCCCCAAAAATCAATTTCCCATAACGTATCAAAGCCAGCTTGGAAGTAGTTCAACGTGCTTTCCTTAAGCGATGCAGACTGAGTAAGATTTTTGCTGATTCCGTTGCGTGTTATTTTCCCTATCGCATCAATATCTGGATACAGCTTTGCATCTTGAATTCTATAAAATGCCCGCGCTTCCTCTATTTTTTCGGTGGCAATGCGCAAGTCAAAGTTATTTTTAATTGCCTTTTCAATGAGTATTGAAAGACAAGGATCTTCAAAAGCAGCCCACCACCTAGCAAGATCTCCCTGAGAACCAGCTTGATGTTGCTCTGCATATTTATCGGGAAGCTTAACTGAAGGTTTTTCGTATTTTGGACCAACCATACAGCCTGATAAAAAAAGCAGAACAAGAAAACCTATCTGCTGCCGAAAAATCATTGCCCTGCCCCATTTGGCTCTGCTTGGATGTAGACATCAAGAATCTGCCCCACAAAAACAGGAATGTCCTTTTTTGAAAATTTGTATACAAGCTGCAAAACTCGCGTATCAATACGCTCAGTACTTGCAGAGCTCAATGACACCTTCGGTACCATATATGGCTCAAGATATACAAACTCTAAGGGAATAGAAATTTTAGAATTGCCTCTAACAAAGGCCGTTGCCTGTTTTCCATTAGTTATGCGCCATGCATTATCTTCATCAACGTCAACCCTAAGATGACAAATTGCTGTATCACCAAATAATATAAGCGGCGATCTACCAGTTGCATCTGGTTGCGCAGTTTGCCCAACACGAATATTAAGTTGCAATACTTCTCCATCGACAGGAGCACATATCTTGTATCGTTCAATATTTGTTTTAATAACCATAACTGCGGCCTTGGCAATATCAACTTTTTTCTGTGCAAGTTCTCTCAAATAAAAAGCTGCCTCGTATGCCCGCTCACTTACCGCAGCTCTATCTTTAACACGCTCATAAAAAGAGAACTGAACTCGCTGATTCTCATAATCAATTTCAGCAAGTCGTTGCTCCTGCAACGCCTCAATAAGGCGAGCTTCTAGCTGCCGTGTATCAAGACTAAAAAGCAAATCTCCTTGCTTAACTACATCGCCAACTTTTACATAGATATTTGCTACAAGCTCCTGAAATGGCACCGTAAGCGGAATATTTTTATAGGAAGATTCAATCAGCCCCTCACCGGCAATGTAATGATCATACGGCGATACAGGGGGAGGAAATAAGACACGCACAACAGGTGGTTTTTTTGAGCCTCTATGAACAATATAGATGCTGAAAAAAATCCCAGCCACTGCAGCAATCGGCAAACCAATCTTGCGAAACATCTTTCCCCTCATTTTATATACAAAAAAAAGCCGCCGCTGACCGCTTCTTATCAAAGAGTAATAAGATTATTTCAAAATTGTATCGAAAATTGCACACAAAAAATTTCTTCACACAAGATCCCCTGCTAAGCTTCCCCTTTTTTTAAAAAAATATTCAGATATCCTACAGAATGTAACTCTCTAAAAAACCTCTAGATAGGATTATCGTGAACAAGGGAACACTTTTATCAGCATTAAAAATCTTTAGCTTATTGACTCTCAGCATAAACACTGGTTGTTTAGGCAAAAAGACACTAAAAACAATGCCCGGAGATGCCATGAATGCACCGCAATCCTATGCTTATCCAAGAACACACAAAGATTCCGCTGTCGATAATTTTCATGGTACTCAAGTAGCAGACCCTTATCGTTGGCTTGAAAATAAAGATTCTGAAGAAACAAAAAGATGGATTACAGCCCAGCAACAACTCACAGAAGATTTTTTAGCAAGTTGTCCTGCAAGGGAAAAAATTAAAAACAGAATCACACATCTTTGGAACTTCAAAAAATATTCTGCCCCATCAAAAGCCGGTGATTACTACTTCTATTGGCATAACAATGGACTTCAAAATCAATACGTTTTGTATCGAGCAAAAAATTTAACTGATGAGCCAATTCTAGTCATCGATCCAAACAAGCTAAGTATCGATGGCACCGTTTCTATCGAAAGCACAGACATAACCAAAGATGGCTCACTCATTGCTTACAGCGTTTCGATACATGGCAGCGATTGGAAGGAGGTCAAGGTCCTCAATATAGAAACAGGAAAAGAGCTCTCGGACATTATTAAGTGGTGCAAACATACAAGTGTTTCTTGGAAACCCGATAATTCTGGTTTTTATTATAACCGCTTTTTGGAGCAAGAAGGCTCTGAAGATGGCGTGTATTGGCACTCGCTAGGTACTGACCAATCGCAAGATCAACTTGTTTATAAAAACCACGATCCAAAACAAACCCATGGCATCGGCGTTACTGAAGACGAAGACTATCTCTTACTCACTACAAGTACTGGCTGCAGCGAAAAAAATAATGTTGCTTTCCGCGCTATCGATTCACAAGATCCTTTTACACCGATTTTTGATGGGTTTGATAGTAAATACGCTTTTGCTGGCAACGTCGGCTCCCTTTTTTATTTCCTTACCGACAAAGAAGCCCCGCGAGGTCGCGTTATAACGGTGGATATTGATAAAGATGTCAGCGCTTACAAAACCGTTATCCCTCAGGGGAAAGACACTCTTGACTCGGCAAGCATAATCAATAATCGTCTTGTCTGCCATTTCATGCAAGACGCACACAGCAGTATTAGAATTTATTCCCTTGATGGTTTGCACCTTAGCGATATTCCTTTACCAACGGTCGGCTCAGCATCTTACTCTGGGAAGCAAGATGACACGGAGTTGTTTGTTACCTTCACATCATTCCTTTATCCAACAGTCATTTTCCGCTACAACTTTACAGATAATCCACTAACACAAGTATGGCCTGTGGGCGTTGATTTTGATCCAGCACCCTATGTAACAAAGCAGATTTTTTACCAATCAAAAGATGGTACCAAAGTCCCCATGTTTGTTACCCATAAAAAGGACCTTCTGCTCGATGGAAATAATCCAACATTCCTCTATGGCTATGGCGGTTTTAACCAAAGCATCACCCCATTTTTCTCTGTATCTGCCGTTAACTGGCTCGAGCAGGGAGGCGTTTTTGTTATTGCCAATATTCGCGGCGGCGATGAATACGGCTTTCAATGGCATGAAGAGGCAATGCTCCATAAAAAACAAAACGTATTTGATGATTTCATTGCAGCAGGTGAGTGGCTGATTGCAAACAAGTATACTAACCCTAAAAGACTTGCTATCAATGGCGGCAGCAACGGAGGACTTCTTGTTGGTGCCTGCATGCAGCAACGTCCAGATTTATTTGGTGCCGCCATAAGCCAGGTACCAGTCACCGACATGTTACGCTTTCACAAATTTACCGCGGGCCGTTATTGGGTTAGTGAATATGGTGATGTTACCAACCTTGAAGATTTTAAGACAATGTATGCATATTCACCACTCCACACCGTACAAGATGGGGTAGCATATCCACCAATTATGGTTACCAGCGCCGATACTGATGATCGCGTTGTTCCAATGCATTCCAAAAAGTGGGTTGCTCGCTTGCAAGAGGCTAGCAATGGTAAAAATCTCGTTTTATTACGCTATGAAACCGCTGCAGGTCATGGTGCAGGCAAGCCTACCACGAAGATCATAGAGGAAAACGCAGACAAATACGCATTCTTGTTTAAGATTTTTGATATGGAATTTAAAGGTTAATGACACTAATGAATATACTCTTATTCATTAGTATTCTGATTTTACTCGGACTTAGCGTGTGGCTACTTTATTCACGCTATCAGACACTCCCTTGTCCTGCCTGGTTGTCATGGATGGTTGAGATGGACAATCCTTTTATCAAGGTTCATCATGCGAGCATCATCATATACAATCTAGACATTGCGCCCGGCATGAAAGTAGTAGATGCCGGTTGCGGCCCCGGACGACTCACCATACCACTTGCACACAAGCTTGGTCCTCTTGGAGAAGTAGTGGCATTAGACATACAAGAAGAAATGCTCACTAAGGTTGCTAAAAAAGCGCAGATCGTGAACTTACATAATATTCAATTTCTTAAAGCCGGCATCGGTGAAGGCAAATTGCAACATAATCAATTTGATAGAGCTTTGTTAGTTACCGTACTGGGAGAGATACCAAATCAAGCATCGGCATTGAAAGAGCTGTTTGATGCTCTCAAATCTGGTGGCATTTTGTCGATAACTGAAATCATTTTAGACCCACATTTTCAGAGTAAAAGCACTGTGCTACGCTTAGCAAAGACAGCTGGATTTCGAGAAAAAAACTGTTTTGGCGGCCGTTTCGCCTTTACTATGCTCTTAGAGAAACCACAAGATCTTTAACTCCTGTCTTTCAATCATTAAGAATGAGAATCTACATGGAAGAAATATTGATGAAAATGGGCCCAAATCCAAACGAGATGTACCCACTTAAAGATTTTGCCGAGGTAAAGGTAAGCCACGAAACATGTGCCTTTTTGAAGCACACAATAACAAGACGGAATATCATTATTGGCGATTATACCTATTGCTATGATCCAGATGGTGGAGCCGCTAAATTTGAAAAAAATAACATCCTATATCACCATGAAACATTTCCTGAGAAATTGATCATTGGCAAATTTTGTGCGATTGGTGCTGGTGTTAAATTTATGATTCGTGGACAACATAAACTTGATGCTTTTTCAACCTACCCATTTCTTGCTTTTGGATGTGGGTGGGAAAAAGAGATGAGCCTTAACCAATTACCCAGTAAAGGAGATACCATTGTTGGTAATGACGTTTGGTTTGGATATGAATCACTAATCATGCCTGGAGTGACCATTGGAGATGGTGCAATAATTGGAGCAAGATCCGTTGTTACTAAAGATGTTCCATCATATGCAATTGTTGCCGGTAATCCGGCACGTCTTATACGTATGCGCTTTGATCAAGAAACAATTAATGAGCTATCACGAATACAGTGGTGGAACTGGGACTCTGCAAAGATAACGCGCAATATAAAACATCTTATCGATAACGACCTTGAGGCCTTACGTTTAGCTCAATAGACTAACGCAAAAGATTGGGTTTGGTTGAACAACCAGAAGCCCAGGTCCCTCAATAATCGTAATCGTTGCGCTTTCACCAATCATTTCGTTGCTAACGCTTGTTTGCTGCGCAAAAATAACTTCCCAATTTTCGACATCCCATCGTAGCCCTTGTGTAGTAACTTTTACTGTTTCAGGATAGGCGAAAAAGCCACATTTATCCCTGGCTTTCCCAAAAAACTCATACGGACAATCTTGTGGCGTGATGTACACAATGGTTTGACAAGCACAACGCATCACTAAGGGACGCCTGTTTTTGTGGTACTTTTTGAGAAGATTTCTGTTCCATTCTGAGTGATCCTCTCGATCGCCACTGGCCCCATAGATGATTATTTTGGTTGCACCCTGTTCATCACAAAATTTAAGACCCTTTTCCAAATCGGTATAATTTTGATCTTTGGATGGAACAATTAATCGATCGCTATGCATGTAGGACTGCGATTCATCTGAGATAGCATCGAAGGCCGCGCGCACCTTGTGCTGCTCAACAGAATCAAAATCGCCTAACAAAACCTGGTATGGAATACCTTTTTGATCTAAATATGTGCTAGCTCCGTCAAGTGCAACAACCGTGCTGTTTTGTATTTCATGTCGCAGTAAATCCTCGTTAATATTATTGCCATGCGCAACAATGACAAAGGTTGTTGAGGGTGGTTTAAATAAAAAAGCCCGTTCCTCTGTACAAGTATCAAGAGGAATAAAAAGTATGCTAAAGCAAAGCATCGTGAAAATTTTAGACATAAAAAATTCCCTATTAATTTTACAAACCAAAGCTCACAATAAAACCTCTTTTGTTATGAAGCAACTGATCGATCACTTCAATACGAAAATGATTGCTCTTTTTTTGCAGCTATTTATGCTTTAATGCACACAAAATCTTAAAGGACAAAAGCTCTCCCAAACAGATATGGATATCTTAGAACAAAAGGAAATCGCGAAGCGTTGGGCTGGTGTGCGCGCCGTTGTGTTTGATGGTTTTCCAACGTTGGGCACCGCGTACACAGCAGATGGCACCAAAATAGATAATGCTATCATTACCACGCACTTAGGCTCTGGCGGTGTATCATTTGGCCCCGCAGCTGTTGCCGTAAGCTGCAGCACCCGAGATAAAGACACACCAAAGACCCCATTTATGGAAACTGTATCGGCATTTGCTAAATCTAATCGAGTAGCAGAGTAGATTTTAAAACTACCGCTGATGCTATTGTAGAAATTATTGCATAGCAATTTATGTAAAGATCCTGTAAATGTGAGGAGTCTTGAATGTTCAAGGCTCCTTATTTATTTTCGATGCTCTGTAAAATTAAGAAGTTTGGAGTTTGCCGTGTTAATCAATACATTTTGCCATATACCAAGCATTGGTGTTGAAAAAGAAATTGAGCTGTGGCGCCAAGGCATCTTTACCTGGGCAGATTATCGCAAACATATGCCTCAGAGCACCTGCTTAGATGAATCGGAAAAGCATTTGGCTCACAAAAAAGCAACTTTCTTTTCCAAAGCTTTGGACAGCTCACAACATTGGCGCTTGATCCCGGAATTTCGAGACACCATAGCCTATATCGATATTGAGACAACTGGTCTAAGCAAAGATGATAACGAAATCACTACCATCGCACTGTACAACGGCAAAGAAGTATTTACCTACGTTAATGGAAAAAACCTCAAGCAATTCCCTATTGATATTCAACAGTACAAGATAATCGTGACATACAACGGCAAAGCGTTTGATGTACCGTTTATCGAAAAATATTTTGGGATACACCTAAAGCATACACATCTCGACCTGAGATATCTCCTTAAAGACCTCAATCTCACGGGAGGATTAAAGATGATTGAATACCAATTGGGCATTGACCGCGGCGATTTACGGGCAGTTGATGGCTTTTTTGCCGTAACCTTGTGGCGCGAATATCACCGCAACAAGAATGCTAGTGCTCTTGAAACATTACTGGCCTATAATTGTACCGACGTGGTGAATCTAGAGTTTTTACTACTCCATGTTTTTAATAAGAACCTTGAAGCAACACCATTTTCAGAACAAAAACTACCCCCTCCAACAGAGGGTGTGAAGATTCCGTATCAGGCTGATAAGAGACTTATTGATCGCTTAGCATAGAAGCATAATTGGTCATTAAGAATTTCTTTTTATGGACTGAATCATCTCTTCCAATGCCTGTAAAAAATGAGACCGATTCTGTTTTGAAAAAGTGGCGTTATAACTTGGAGCTACTCCTGTTTCACGTAAATAAGTGCGCAATTCACGCATTGCCTTTGCACTACCTATATTATCATCGTTAAAAATTTTGGCTGTTGGACTTATTGCACGAGCACCCTTTTTCAGACAGCGATCTGCCAGTAAGATATCTACAGTCACCACAATATCGCCACTATTTATATGCTCGCTAATCCAATTGTCTGCGGCATCTGGATCAGAATTAACCTGTATTTTATGTACATTTATATCAACAATCATATTTAAACGACTATTGCTTACTAAGTAGACCTGCAAGTTATGCCGCATGGCCACCCGAAAAACTTCTTCTTTTACAGGACAAGCATCGGCATCTACGTAAATAATTAACATTCATAAACTTTCTAGTTATAAAAACGTTATTTTTTCATAATAGGTCCTAATTAAGTAAAACAGGTCGTAGATTTGTTAATCTACGACCTGTTTTACTTGAAATTCTTGTGCAGGCCTTGCCTGCCGAAGCTTTACACAGAGAATGGCGTCCCCAAGGGGATTCGAACCCCTGTTACCAGGATGAAAACCTGGTGTCCTAACCGGGCTAGACGATGGGGACGCAAATGGTGAGCCGCGCAGGGATCGAACCTGCGACCCACAGCTTAAAAGGCTGTTGCTCTACCAACTGAGCTAGCGGCTCATTCAAAGATGTAGAGAACTTTAAATTAAATAGTCCTTGTTGTCAAGAAAGTGCGTTATTTTTTTGCAAAAAATCGTACTTTTTTAGCGCTGTACTCGAGCAAACCCTCATGAGAGGCTTACACCAATATTTTACTGCAAACAAAGCAATAAATCAGCACTCCAAGAATATCCATTAACGTGAGCAAAAATGGTGCTGCTGAGTGAGCAGGATCAATATTAAACCGCTCTAGAATAATTGGAATCATTGCACCAAGAAGCATAGACATGAGGACTATTAGAAACAGAGACAGGTTTATTGCAATGGCACTTGCAACATCATGGTAAAAATAATACACACGGAAAAATCCAAAAATTACCAACAGAGATGCAATCACCAAACCTATACTAAATTCCCGCCACAGCACCTTCATTGCATTGTCACGAGAAATTTCATTGTTGATGAGGCCGCGAATTACCAGCGTTGCTGATTGATTTCCCGCATTACCACCCGTTCCTATCAGCATGGTTAGAAAGAAACTAATAATAGCATGATTTGCTATCATGCTATGGTAAGTACCCATAATCAAACTAGAAATACTCTGAAACAACATAAGGCTGATTAGCCAAATACTACGATGCCAGATAAGCCGCCATGCAGGTGTTGAAAAATAACTGTGGCTTACTGATGAAGCCAAACCGGACATCTTGTACGCGTCCTCAGACCCTTCTTCACGGATAATTTCAACAACATCTTGCGCTGTAATCACGCCAAGAAAGTGATTCTACTTATCAACAACAGGAACCGAAGAAAGACTGTAGTGATGCATTTGATCTGCTACATCTTCTTGATCTTCGTCAACGTACACAACCAATTCATTTTTATGGATAATCTGCAACAACAATGTTTCTGGCTTGGTCAACACCAACTGATCCAAAGAGATATGCCCAACAAGAACATGATCTTTATTGGTCACATAGATACGCTCCATAACATCTTTCTGAGGCCCAAGCCGCTGAAGCATTTCTGTGCATTTTTTTACCGAAAAATCTTTTTGTAACGTGATAACATCGCTGTTCATCCTGCCACCAGCAGAGCGCGGGTCAAAATTCAACAACGAGATAATGCGATTGCGTTCTTTTTTCTGCAACAATTTAAGATATTTCTCTAGATCCTCATCACTCAAATGATCAAAGAGATCGGTAAGTTCATCCGCAGGCATACGATTTAAAATAGAAGTTGCAAGATCAGTATCCAGCTCTATGAGCAAAACCGCCTGTAGAGAACTTTCTA